>JBGPCK010000052.1:0-20309 GCA_041481715.1 Thermoanaerobaculia bacterium
GCCGGCTCGCCGGAGCGGATGACCATCCGGGCAGCGTCGTTGGGCCAATGGTCGTATTGCGACTCGACGAGCTCGCGCATCTGCGCATAACGGTCGCGATAACCCGGCCCGAGGGGAGGCTTCAGGCTGCTCTGCTCCCGGCGCGTCCAGAACTCATTCTTGAAGGCCTCTCGATCGCGCGCCTCTGTCAGCTCGAGGAAGGCCCTCTTCTCCTCGGGAAGGATGATCGGCGCGACGAACTCCGCGAGCCACTTTCGGTCGTCCTCGGGCAGGGCGGCGAAAAGCTCCTTTTCGCTCGACGCTTTCGCGCGCAAGGAGGCGGGAGCGGCGAGCAGGAGCGCCGCGATCAGAAGCGGGAGAGCGGCTCTCGCGCGCATCGGTGGTGATCGTAACTCCCTCGATTCCTACGGTTATTCCTTCACCAAAGTTTTACGCCGGCGGCCGATCGGAGAGATAATTCGCATCGAACCGGCGCCGGGCCGACGGCGCCGAGAGCGAATGATCTATTTAGACAACAACGCGTCCACAAAAGTGGATCCTGAAGTCCGTGTGGCTATGGAGCGGGCGCTCGACCTTTTCGGCAACCCGTCCTCCATTCACGCGGAGGGTCGCCGGGCCCGACGCGGGGTGGAGGAGGCCCGCGAGGAGGTCGCGCGTCTGGTGGGTGCCCGCGCCGAGGAGATCTTCTTCACCTCGGGGGGCACCGAGTCCAACTCCATGGCGGTTTTTGGGGCGGTCACCGGGGCGTCGAGCAAGATCGTGCGAACCGGAGCCGAGCATCCCTCCGTGCGGGAGCCCTTCGCGCGTCTGGCGCGGGAAGGCGCCGTGGAAGAGGTGGTCGATCCCGAGCCGACGGGGGCGTTCGACGCGGAGAAGGTAAAGCTCGCTCTGGCGGGGGGCGCGCGTCTGGTCTCGGCCATGTTCGCGAGCAACGAGTACGGAGGCCTTTTCCCCGTCGCGGCGATCGCCGCCTCCGCCCGTGCCGCCGGCGCGCTGTGCCACACCGACGCCGTACAGGCGGCCGGGCGGGCTCCGATCGACGTGCGGGAGCTCGGTGTCGATCTGCTTTCTCTTTCGGCGCACAAGATGCACGGGCCCAAGGGCGTGGGGGCGCTCTTCGTGCGGCGGGGCGTCGCCCTGGAGCCGCGCACGCCGGGCGGCGGCCAGGAGCGGAGGATGCGCGCGGGAACCGAGAACACCGTGGGGATCGTCGGCTTCGGCGTCGCCGCGCACCTGGCGCGCGAGCGGCTGCCGTTCGACGCGCCGGCAATCGAACGTCTTCGAGACCGGCTCGAGAGCACGATCCTGGAGCGTACGCCGGGCGCGCGCCCCGTCGGCGCCGGGGCCCGCCGACTCGCGAACACATCTGCGATCCTTTTCGACGGGATCTCGGGGGACGCTCTGGCCATTCGCCTCGATCTCGAGGGGATCGCCGTCTCCGTCGGGAGCGCCTGCTCTTCCGGCACGCCGGCGCCGTCGCCGGCGCTGCTCGCAATGGGACTGAGCCGCTCGGAGGCCGGGAGCGTCGTGCGCCTTTCGCTTTCCCGTTGGACGACCGAGGCCGAGGTCGCGGACGCCGCCCCACGCATCGCCGCCGCCGTTGCCGCGATGCGCGAGGCAAGAGCCGTGCCGGCCGCGGCGGCTTGCGTCTGAGAAGGGAACCGCGTAAGAGACCATGATCATCGTCTGCGACACCTGCCTGGCCCGCTACCGATACGACGAGGCGCGGTTCGCGGGCAAACGCATCAAGAAGGTCCGCTGCACCAAGTGCCTGTCGGTGTTCGAGGTGGAGAACCCGGCGCTCACGGGCGGCGCGGGGGCGACGGTGCGCGAGGGAGCGGAGGAGACTTACATCCGCCTCGCCGACGAGACCGGGGGCGATAAGCCTGCCGAACCCGCCCGGAAGCGGCCCCCGCCGGCCGCGGCGAGGTCGGCCGGAGAGCCGCTGGCGCTGCCGGCGGACTCCAAGCTTTCGCTCGCGGTCATTGCCGGCCCGGCCGCGGGCACGATCTTCCCGATCGAGAAACCCCGCATCGTGATCGGGAGACAGGACTCCGACTTCGTGCTCGAGGATCCCGAGATCTCGCGCAACCACAGCGCGATCGAGGTTTCGGGTGAGCGCGTGATGCTGATCGACCTGGAATCGACCAACGGCACCTTCATCGGTGAGGAACCGATCGCCGCAGCGCCGCTCGTCAATCAGCAGGAGTTCTCGATCGGCGGCTCGACGCTGATGCTCATCGTGACGAGACCGTGACCATGCGCATTGCCGTGGCCATGTCAGGCGGCGTCGACTCCTCCGTCGCCGCCCTGCTCCTGAAGGAAGCGGGCCACGAGGTCGTCGGCCTCTCGATGCAGCTCTGGGACCATTCGAGCGAGTCGGGCCGCTCGGGGCGGTGCTGCACGCTCGAAGACCTCTCCGACGCGCGCCGCGTCGCCTGGGCGCTCGACATCCCGCACTACGTTCTGAACCTGGAGCAAGAGTTCCGCGACGAGGTCGTGCGCCCCTTCGTCGCCGATTATCTTTCGGGGCGCACGCCGATCCCCTGTGCCGCCTGCAATGCGAAGGTCAAGTTCTCCACACTTTGGGAACGGGCGCGCGAGATGGGATGCGAGGCGGTGGCGACGGGACACTACGTGCGCGCGGAGCGCGATGCCGCCTCGGGTCGGATGGTCTTGAAAAAGGGCGCCGATCCGGCCAAAGATCAGTCCTACTTTCTGTGGGACATCACCGCCGAGCAGCTCGAGACCGCGCGCTTTCCCGTCGGGAGCCTCACGAAGGGACAGGTCCGTGCGCGCGCGCGTGGCGCGAATCTCCCGACGGCGGACAAGGAGGAGAGCCAGGAGATCTGCTTCGTTCCACCGGGGACCCGAACAGGCGATTTCGTGGCCAGGCACGCGGAGAGCTTGGGGCTTCGCCTCCCGGCGCTCCCGGGCACGTTCGAGGACTCCTCCGGGGAGCGGGTCGGCTCCCACGGGGGACACTACCGGTTCACGATCGGGCAGCGCCGCGGCATCGGCGTCGCCGCGACCGAGCGTCTCTACGTTCTGAAGTTGGACGCCGCCGCCAACCGTGTGATCGTCGGGGGCGAGGCAGAGCTGCTCGCCCGCGAGGCCCGGGTCGAACGCCTTCGCTTCCCATCCGGGCCGATCGGCGGTCCGTTTCGAGCGGGTGCGCGCGTCCGGCACCGGGCGGCGGAAACGCCGGCCACCGTCATTCCGGACCGAAACGGCGGCGCGCGTGTCCTCTTCGACGCTCCCGTGCGCGCCGTCGCGCCCGGGCAGTCCTGCGTGTTCTACGACGGAGACGTGGTGATCGCAGGTGCGGTTCTCGCGGCCTCGAGCCTCAGTTCGTCGGCTCGCTCCCTCCCGTGACGACGACCGGCGTCGGGAAATCCGAGCGGATCTCGCCGAAGTTGCGCTCGTACACCTGGATGTTCTGGGAGAGCGCCTGCGCGATTTGCTTGGCGTGGTAGGGAGTGGTCAGGATGCGGCTCATGACTTTCACGTCCTGCCGGCCCGGGACGACCCTTCCGAAATCGATCACGAACTCCGTCGGGTTGTGCAGGATGTTCGCGAAGTTGACGTACTGCCCTTCGGCGGTCGCCTCGTCGATGGTCACCTTGACCTGCACCGGCTTGGGGTCGCTCATGGGTTGCCTCCGGCGGGGAATTGTAGTGGACGGCTCGTCGGTTGGAGACGTTTGATGCACCGCGCGATTCGCGTCTTTCTCTGTCTCCTCGCGGCGCCGCTCGTGGCCCAGGAGGGGGTGGAGCCGGGCCCGCATCAGTTCCCGCGCGATAGCTACGTCAGCGGCAACCCGTATGTCGCCGCGGCGGACGCCGCGTTCGCTCGCCGCCAGGAGGGGCGGGTCGGCGCCGTTGCGGGCAACGGTCGAATCTCCGCGGCGATCGCGGCTTACCAGACGGCGGCCGAGGCCCCAGACAACCTCGAGGCCCGCTGGAAGCTCCTGCGGGCGTTCTACTTCAAGGGGGTCTACACGGGTCTCGACGCCGACTCGCGCAAGGCCGTGTTCGCCAGGGCACGCCGCGTGGCCGACGATGCGATTGCGATCCTCGCTCGGCGGGTCGGCCGGCGAGACGGGTCGGACCTGGTGAAGATGCCGCCCTCCGCCCGCGCCGAGGCGCTCGCCCGGGAGCCGGACGCCGCCCCGACATTCTTCTGGGGTGCGGCCTGCTGGGGACAGTGGGCGCTCTCGGTCGGTAAAGTACACGCGGCGACCGCCGGCGTGGCCGAGCGCATCCGGGACGATGCGTCGACGGTCATCGCGATCGATCCGCAGTTCGAGGACGGCGGAGGTTATCGCATACTCGGGCGCCTCCACGACCAGGCGCCGCAGATCCCGTTTGTGACCGACTGGGCCTCGCGCGACGAGGCATTGCGCAACTTGCGCCTGGCGGTTTCGGTCGACGGGCGCAACTTCGCCAACCGGCACTATCTGGCGGAGACGCTCGCGCGCGGCAACGCCGAGGAGCTCGCCGAGGCGGTCCAGCTCGAGGAAGGGCTCGTGCGCGACTCGCCCTCGCCTGGCCATCTCGTCGAGGACCTTGCGGTTCAGGAGCAGGCCAGGCGCAATCTCGAGGCTTGGAAGAAGACAGCGACGCGTTGACGCTGCGACGCGGCGACGCGCTGATTCCCCGTCAGCGCCTCGAGCGAATCTTCCGGACCCCCGGCCGTCGGGGCAGCTTGGCCAGCATCTCTCGTGCGGGAAGCCCCGTGACCGGGTGCCGCCAGGACGGCGCGATCTCGGCGAGCGGCGCCAGGACGAAACGCCGCCGTGTCAGCCGCGGGTGCGGCAGGGCCGGATCGGGTCCGCGGGAAACGGCGCCCTCGAGGTCGAGCACGTCGATGTCGATCAGGCGCGGCCCGTTGCGAAAGGTGGGGACGCGGCCGAGGCGACGCTCGATCCGTTTCGCGAGGGAAAGAAGCGACCGCGCCGACCCGGTCCAAGAGATACGCGCGACGGCGTTGTAGAAGAAGGGTTGTTCGGCATAGCCGACCGGCTCGGTTCGGTAGAAGGAGGAAACCCGGCTCACCCTCGCGACCTGCCCGATCCGCGCGAGCGCCTCGCGGAGGTTCCGAAGGCGGTTTCCGAGGTTCGATCCCAGGCCGAGATAAGCGGTGCGCGCCAGCCGCCTGCCGCTAGAACTCTTCTTCTTCCTCGCGCGCCGGTTCCTTCTCGCCGAGCTCTTCGGTCTCGTCGAGATCCTCGTCGTCCGCGGCATCTTCTTCCGGGCCTTCTTCACCGAACTCGCTCGCGTTCTCCTCAGGGATCGGTTCCATCAGGACCGACGCGCGCCGCGGGGGCCGCGGCGCCGGCGTCGGAGCGTCGTCCGACTTGGCGTCCTTCTGATTCGCGCCGCACTTGGGGCAGATCGCCTCGGGCTTGGCGAGGTTGTAGAACTTGGTGCGGCAGTTGTAGCACTCGTACTTCTTGCCGAGATCGGGCATCGGTCCCTCGAAAGGCGGCCCACCCTAGCACGCGAGTTTTCAGTGGTCAACCGGCCCGCGGATGCTCGGTTTCCCGACTCACAGCCCCGTTCTCTCGCGGGTGGCCTGCTAACATCGGAGCCGTTGCACGTTCGATCTTGTCTTCTCGGCGTCGCGGTCGCAACGGCGTTGTCCGGTCTGCTCCTCCCGACTTGCGCAGGCGCGCAGACGCCCTTCATCGGCCCGCGCGCGGCCGGAATGGGCGGCGCCGCGACGGCGGTCGCCGACGATGGCACGGCGCTCTGGACGAACCCGGCAGGACTCGCTCGCGACCCCCGCACGGATCTCGATCTCTTCGGCGGCGCCGTCGCGACCGACCGCGGAGGCCTTCGCGCCGCCGCCGCCTCCCTCTCGGGGCTGGATCTGCCGACACTCGCCGGCGACCCGTCGGCGATTCTTCCGGTGCTCGGTGAGCTCTCGCGGCTCTCGAGTTCCGGGGCGAGCGTGGTTGGCTCCGGGGCCGCCGGCCTCGTGTTCGGCTGGTCGGGCCTGGCCCTCGGGATCGGTGACGTCGTCTACTCCGGCGTCTATCCGAACGTGGACTTGACGCACATCTTGCCCGGGGATGATCCCTCAACCGGCATCCGTTTCAACGAAACCGCCGTCCGCTCCGCGGGGCTCGAGGGGCGCGAAGTGCGCCTGGGCCTCTCGAAGGCCTTCTTGCAGAGGGCGCTGCTCGTCGGAGTGACCGGCCGCTACATCATGGGACGCACCTACTACTTGAGCCAGAGCGTCTTCGATCTCGACCTGGGAAATCCGCTCTCGGTCGCCCGGCAGGCGCTACAGGACAACGCGCGGGACAGCAGCGGCTTCGCCGTCGACGCGGGTGCCATGCTCAACATCCTCGGCAAGCTCCGCATCGCCATGGTCTCGACCTCGATCAACGAGCCGTCCTTCGCCGTGAAGCAAGACCCGTCGAATCCGCAGCTCGCCGGAGCGCCGGAGTCGCTCAAGCTGCCTCGGACGCTGCGGGCCGGTGCGGCCTTCGAGCCGATCGGCGCGCTCACGATCGCGGTGGACGGGGACCTCATCCGCTCGGACACGCTCGTCCCGGGAGGCAAGAGTCAGCAGATCTGTGCGGGAGTGGAGGTTCGGCTGCCGCTCTTCGCGATCCGCGCGGGAGCCTTCCGTGATGTCGCCGCTCCCGATCCGCACTGGGCCTACTCGGCGGGCTTCGGCCTCGGGCTGCCCTGGCTTTCGGTCAACGGTTCGATCGTGCTTTCGACCTATCATGGCCTCTCGCTCGCCTCGGCCAACCAGCGGGACATCGGCGCCGCGCTCGATGCGCGGTTCCGGTTCTGAAGAAACCGCGAGTCGCCAGTCGCGACAGACGCACGCGGATGTCTCCTCCTTCCTTTCGAGTCCTCGCCCGGGACCCGGCCTCTGCCGCGCGGCGGGGCGTTCTCTCGACGCTCCACGCCGAGATCGACACGCCCTGCTTCCTGCCCGTTGGGACGCGTGGGGCGGTCAAGGGCGTCGCATTCGACCGCCTCGAGCAGTGGGACTGCCGGGCCGTTCTCGCCAACACGTACCATTTGATGGTGCGCCCCGGCCTCGAGCTGATCCGGCAGGCGGGAGGGCTGCATGCCTTCATCGGCTGGAACCGGGCGATCCTGACCGACTCGGGAGGTTTTCAGGTCATGAGTCTCGCGTCGCGCCGCGAGATCTCCGAGGAGGGAGTCGAGTTTCGGGTGCCCGAGGACGGGAGCCGACACTTTCTGACGCCCGAACTCGCGATGGAGCTCCAGTCGGGCTTCGGCGTGGACATCGCGATGGCGCTCGACGTCTGTCCGCCCTTTCCCGCCGAGCGGGAGGAGGTCGAGCGGGCAACGCGACTCTCGCAACTCTGGGCGGAGCGCGCCCGAAGGGCCTACCGAGGCCCGGGCCTGCTCTTCGGAATCCTGCAGGGGGGCACGCGCGAGGACCTGCGCCGCGCCGCGGCGGAACCGCTGATCGAGCTCGACTTCGACGGGTACGCCATCGGCGGTGTCGCGGTGGGGGAGCCGAAGGAATCGATCCGCCAGATCACGCGCTTTTCCGCTCCGCTCCTGCCGGAGGAGAAGCCGCGTTACCTGATGGGGGTCGGAACTCCGGCGGACCTGCTCGAGTCGGTGCGCGCGGGTGTGGATCTCTTCGATTGTGTTCTCCCCACGCGGCACGGTCGCATGGGACACGCGTACTCGCGCCTGGGGGAGATCACGATCAAGCACGAGCGCTTCAAGACGGATCTCTCGCCGCTCGATCCGGAATGCCGCTGCCCGGTCTGCCTGCGGCATTGCCGGGCCTATCTGCGGAATCTCTTCGTCCTGAAGGATTTTTCGGCCCCGATGCTGCTCTCGCTCCACAACGTCTTTTTCTACCTGGATTGGATGAGGGAGATCCGGGAGGCCATCTCGGGCGGGACGCTCGAAGGCCTCGGGGCGCCGCCGGAGGAAAAAGTCCCGGAAGGGGCGTGAGTGGCTGTGAGCCATGATCTGCACGGCCAATTCCGCTGTCCCAGTCCGACACCCGAGCCAAGCTGATCGATTACTTGGTCATAGCCCTCGGAATCGGAGTTCGAATCGCTGGACAAGCTGCCAACCGCCCTGCTTCGCCGGGGGTGCGAACGCAAGGCGACTGGCATTCCTGGATCCTCTACTTTCTGCGGGGTGTCTCGGAGATCTCGAACGAGGCCGTCGAGCGCTCGGGTCGTCTCATGGATCTTCGTGAAACGCTTCGGAAGAAGATTGAAGAGAACGGCAATGCCGTTCGCCTGCTAGACGAGCTGTTCAAGAATCCCTACGTGACCGTCGCGCGCGCAGAAAAGCTCCTCGGTGTGTCGAACCCGACTGCTCGAAAGGCTGTGAAACGACTCCAAACCGCGGGGGTACTGCGTGAGACGACGGGTCGGGAATGGGGAACGCTGTACCTCGCAAAGCCGATCCTCAAGATCCTCGACGTGAAAGCAGGCAACGGTGCTTAGGAGGCCGAACGGCGACGGCAAAGGCTTGGCCTCGCCAGTCGGTCAACGCCGCGGTCAAGTTGGCACTCCAACTGCCCTCGAAGCTCGGTTCCTGTGGGGCGACCTCGAACTTCGAAGAGTTGCCCGACGTCATCGAAGCCAAGGGACAGGAAGTCGCGGAGGCCATCGCCGCCCTTCGGGCGATGACCAAGGCGAGCTAGACACGGCCCGCGTTGCTGGCCCTGTTATAGCCTGACGCCCATGAAAAAGGCCGCCCGGGCCCTGGCGCTCCTCTTCGCCGCGTCACTTCCCGCGGCCTCGGGCCCGGAGGCCCTGCCGAAGGACTACAAGGCGATGGCCGCCCGTCTCCAGAAGCACTCGATCGTCGTGGACACGCACGAGGACGTGCCGGAGCGCCTGCAGAAGGAGTGGGTGGACATCGGCGCGCGCAATGCGACGGGGCACGTGGACATCCCGCGGCTGCGGGAGGGAGGGGTCGGCGCAGCCTTCTTCGCCGCGTACGTCCCGGCGGAATACGCGAAGGAAGGCGGTTCCTCACGAAAGGCCCTGGAGCTGATCGGCCTGATCCATCGGCTCGCGGACGAGCACTCGGAGCTCGCGTTCGCGGATTCGGTCGCCGGCATCCGAAGGGCCAAGCGAGCGGGGAAAATCGCGATCCTGATCGGCATCGAGGGCGGTCACGCCATCGAGGATTCCCTGGGAGCTCTCGACGCCTTTTATCGGCTCGGAGTGCGCTACATGACTCTCACGCACACCAACACGAACGCCTGGGCCGACTCCGCCGGCTCCTTCTTCGCCGCGGACTTCGATCCCAAGAAGTACGCCGTGCACGACGGCCTGACGCCGTTCGGGCGGGAAGTCGTCCTGGAGATGAATCGTCTCGGGATGCTCGTGGACATCTCTCACGTGTCGGACAAGACGCTCGCCGACGTCCTGGAGCTGTCGAAGGCGCCCGTCTTCGCGTCCCACTCCTCCTGCCGCGCTCTCTCGGAGATCCCGCGCAACCTGACCGACGATCAGATTCGTGCCATCGCGAAGAAGGGCGGTGTCGTGATGGTCAACATCGGCTCGCTCTTTCTGGAACAGAAGGTCGTGGATGACTGGAAAGCGAAGCGGGCGGCGCTCGCCCCGCAGGTCACGCAGCTGAAGGAGCGGTACCGCGACGACGCGAAGAAGGCCGACGAAGAGGTCACGAAGCTGCTCGACTCGGTGAAGGCGACGCCGGCCTCCTGGAAGAGCGCGGTCGACCACATCGATCGGATCATCAAGATCGGCGGGCGCGAGGCCGTGGGCCTGGGAACGGACTTCGACGGGATCGAGGATCCGCCCCAAGGGCTCGAGGACGTTTCGAAACTGCCGATCCTGACGGAGGAGCTCCTGCGCCGCGGCCACGCGCCCAAGGTGGTTCGGGGCGTGCTCGGGGAAAACTTCCTGAAGTTCTGGGATCGGGTGGAGCGGGCGAAGGCCCTGGTTCCCGCTCGGCCAGGCCCATTTCCGTTCACGAAACCGGGTCTTCCCGACCGGTAGGCGGGGGTTGGATATGATCCCGGCCATGATCGATCTGCTTCAGGCTCAGACCCCGGCCGGCGGAGGCCTCCTCGCCTTCGCCCCGATGATCTTCATCTTCGTCATCTTCTACTTCCTCCTGATCGCCCCGATGCGCAAGAAGCAGAAGAAGACGCAGGAAATGCTGTCCAAGCTAAAGAAGGGCGACGAGGTCGTCACGGGAGGCGGCATCTACGGCCGGGTCGCGGCCCTGGACGAGGAGCGCGGGTTCGTGGTGCTCCAGATCGCGGATAACGTGAAGATCAAGGTCATGCGCAGCGCCATTACCGGTCTCGCGGGCGAAGGAGAGCCGGCGCCGCCTTAGGGCAGCTTTCAGCTGTCAGCCGTCAGCTACTTCCTGTAGACTCCGGCGTTTTCTGGTGGCGTTCAAGGAGGGAGCTTGTCCAAGAGGGTTCGCTGGCGCATCTTGCTGATCCTGCTGGTCGTCACGGCCGGGGTGACCGGTTTTGTCGCCACCGGATACGCCCACGCCAAGAAGGAATGGATCGGCCCCGGCGGGCCGCCGCTCGCACAGGCGCTGAAGAAGGGAATGAAGCTCGGGCTCGATCTGCGCGGTGGGATCCATCTCGTCCTGCAGGTCAACACGGGAGACGCCCTGAAGGCGGAGCGCGATGACGCCATCGAGCAACTCGGCAACCAGGCCCGGGAGCAGTCCCTCCCGCTGGGCGCGATCGAGCTTCCGAGCGTGAGCACGTTCGCGGTCGCCGTCCCGCCGCAGACCGACACCACCAAGCTCGAGGAAGCCATCAAGCGATTCTTGCCCGATTGGAACACGAGCGCGGCCGGCGGCAAGTGGACGTTCCAGTTGAAGGATGCCGCCCGCCGGACGGCCGAAGAGAACGCCGTCTCTCAGGCGATCGAGACGATTCGCAACCGGGTCGACGAGTTCGGCGTGTCCGAGCCGTTGATCGCGCGGGAGGGCGCCGACCGGATCCTCGTGCAGCTTCCGGGCGTCGATGACCCGAAGCGCGTCAAGGATCTGATCAAGAACACCGCCTTTCTGGAGCTCAAGCTCGTCGAGCAGGGCGCCTCCGACCGGGCGTCGTTACTCGCGCCGTCGGGCGGACAGGTCCCGCCCACGCTCGATCTGGTCGAGGCCAAGCCCGAGCCGGGCCAACGCCAGCAGCTTTATTACCTGGTGCGCAAGTCCGCCGTGATCACGGGACGGGACTTGAAGAACGCGCGCCCGAGTCGCACCGGGCAGTTCGGCCAGATGGGCGTCACCTTCTTCCTGACCGCCGGGGGGGCGGAAAAGTTCGCGGCGGCCACCGGCGCCAACATCGGCAAGCAGCTTGCGATCATCCTGGACAACCGCGTGCAGTCCGCGCCGCGCATCAACGACCGGATTTCCGACCAGGGCGTTATCCAGGGCTCCTTTACCGCGGAGGAGGCCAACGACCTCGCGCTCGTCCTGCGCGCCGGCGCGTTGCCGGCCGGGCTGACCTACCTGGAAGAGCGCACCGTTGGCCCGTCGCTCGGCGCCGACTCGATCAAGAGCGGCGTCTCGGCCTCCCTCGTGGGCGGCTTGCTCGTCTTCGTCGCGGTCGTTCTCTACTATCGAAGGGCGGGATGGAACGCCGTGCTGGCGCTGATCCTGAACGCGGTGCTGCTGGCGGCGTCGATGTCGCTCTTGAACGCCACGCTCACGCTGCCGGGCATCGCCGGCTTCATCCTGACCATCGGCATGGCGGTCGATTCGAACGTGCTGATCTTCGAGCGCATTCGCGAGGAGCTTCGGGCCGGGAGAGCGCCGAAGACGGCGATCGAGAACGGCTTCGCCAAGGCCTTCGCGACGATCATAGACACCCACATCACGATCATCATCTCTGCCGTCTTTCTCTTCCAGTTCGGCACGGGCCCGGTCAAGGGCTTCGCGGTCACGCTCGTGATCGGTCTCCTGATCTCCGTCTTCACCGCCGTGTTCGTTTCACACACGATCTTCGACCTCGAGTACGGTCGCCGCGCGCACATCGACGCGGTCTCGATCTAGAAAGACAAAGCGATGGAACTGTTCCGACAGACCAACATTGATTTCCTTCGCTGGAAGTGGTGGGCGATCGGCGCTTCGTGGCTGTTGATTCTGGTGGGCGCCTTCGCGATCTTCGTCCAGAAGGGGCTCAAGTTCGGCATCGACTTCGCCGGCGGCACGCAGATCGCGCTCCGGTTCGTCGATCGGCCCGACATCGAACGGCTGCGCAAGCTCCTCGACGGGGCCAACCTCGGCGACACCGGAATCCAGCGCTACGAGGAGGCGGAGAAGAACGAAGTCCTGATCCGCGTCCAGCAGCAAGCCAAGGAGGGGCGCGACATCACGCAGGAAGTCCTGAACGCGCTCCGGCAGGGGCTCGGCCCGGCGGCGGACCCCTCGCGACTCGACCTGAACGTCCAGGGGCGCGACGCGCTGGCGGGCCGGCTGCTCGGGGCGGACCCCGACCACATGGCGGGGCGGACGGACATCAACGCGGCCGACCACTACAGCCGGATCGCCGAGCAGATCATTGCGCACCGCTCCCGCGTGGGAATCTTTCGCTCACCCGCGGACGTCAACGGCGTGCCGGAGGTTTCGGCGGCGGTCAAGGACTGGGTGAAGGCCAACACGAACGCCGGCGCCTTCGTGCTCCTCTCGGCCGAGAACGTGGGGCCACAAGTAGGCGCCGACCTGCAGAAGAAGGCCCTGTGGGCCGTGGCGCTCTCGACCCTCGGGATGCTGGCCTACATCGCGCTGCGCTTCCGCTCCCTTCCCTTCGGCGTGGGCGCGGTCGTCGCCACGGTCCACGACCTCCTGATCACGGTGGGGCTGCTGGCCCTCTTCGGCCGCGAGTTCAACCTCGTGGTGGTGGCGGCGCTGCTGACTCTGGTCGGGTATTCCGTCAACGACACCGTCGTCGTGTACGACCGGATTCGAGAGAACCAGCGCACGCCCAAGAAGGAGCCGATCGAAACGATCATCAACCGCTCGATCAATCAGACCCTGTCGCGGACGGTGCTGACTTCGGGCGCGACGATGCTCGTGGTCGTTGCGCTCTTCGTGCTGGGCGGCGAGGTCTTGCACACCTTTGCCCTGACGTTGATCATCGGAATCATCACGGGAACGTATTCCTCGATCTACGTCGCCTCGCCGGTCGTCGTGATCTGGAAAGACTTCGTCGAGAGGCGCCGGGCCAAGCGCGTGCCGGTCAAGGTCGTGCCGCCGCCCGTCGAGCCGGCCCCCGCCCCGAAGCCTGCCGCGGCCGCGGAGATCGCTCCCCGGGCAAAGAAGAAAAAGAACCGGCGCTAGAGAGCTCGCCGGTCCGCCCGGCTCGTTTGGCGTAATCTGTTCCCGTGGCGACGATTCGCTTCGAGGACATCCTCGAAAAGGTCGAGGCGTACAACCCGCAGCGCGACGAGGAGCTTCTTCGTCGGGCCTACGTCTTTTCCGCCCGCGAGCACCGGGGCCAGGTCCGGCGTTCCGGGGAGCCCTACCTCGTTCACCCTCTCAACGTCGCGGCGATCCTGGCCGACATGAAGGCGGACGACGTCTCGATCGTCGTCGGGCTGATGCACGACGTCCTGGAGGACACGCTCACGACGAAGGAATCGATCGCGCAGCAGTTCGGCGCCGAGGTCGCCGACCTGGTCGACGGTCTGACGAAGATCAGCAAGTTCTCCTACGTCTCGCGCGAGGAGGAGCAGGCCGAAACCTTCCGGAAGATGATCCTGGCGATGGTCTCCGATCTGCGCGTGGTCCTGGTCAAGCTCGCCGACCGCCTCCATAACATGCGCACGCTCGAGTTTCTCCCGCTCGAAAGGCGCCGCGAGATCGCCAGCGAGACGATGGACATCTACGCGCCGATCGCAAACCGGCTCGGCATGGGGTTGCTCAAGGGAGAGCTCGAAGACCTCGCCTTCCGGAACCTGGAACCCGAGGAGTTCGCCCGGGTGGCTCGGGAGGTGGAGCGGGGCCTCAAGGGCTCGGAGGGCATGATCGAGGAGGTTCGGGAGCGTCTCCAGGGGTTTCTCGGCGAGGCGGGGATCACCGCCGAGGTGACGGGCCGCCGCAAGCGGCTCTACTCGATCGCCTCCAAGATGCGCCGCCGCGGAGTGGACGTCGCCCAGCTCCACGACCTGCTCGCCTTCCGCATCGTCGCACCCGAGACTCGCGACTGCTACGCCGCCCTGGGGCTCGTGCACCAACTCTGGCGTCCGGTGCCCGGCCGAATCAAGGACTACATCGCGATGCCCAAGCCGAACTTCTACCAGTCGCTGCACACGACGGTGATCAGCGAGGCGGGCACGACGTTCGAGGTGCAGATCCGCACGCGCGAGATGGACCTGATCTCCGAGCGCGGCATCGCGGCCCACTGGAAGTACAAGGAGGGCCGGCTCGGCCCGCAGCCCGACGACACGCGGTTCCTGTGGCTCCAGCAGCTCGTGGACTGGCAGAAGGAGGTCTCCGACCCGCGCCAGTTCCTCTCCTCCCTCAAGGTCGACCTGTACCCGGACGAGGTCTACACGTTCACCCCCAAGGGGGCCGTGTTCGCCTTTCCCCGCGGGGCGACCCCGGTCGACTTTGCTTACCGCGTGCATACGGATATCGGGCACCGCTGCGTCGGAGCGAAGGTCAACGGCAAGCTCGTTGCGCTGCGTACGACGCTCGGAAGCGGCGACATCGTCGAGATCCTGACCGCTCCCAACCAGACCCCTTCGCGCGATTGGCTCTCTTTCGTCGCCACGAGCCGCGCCCGCCACAAGATCCGTCACTTCATCCATACGCAGGAGAAGGTTCAGGCCGTGGAGCTCGGTCGGCGTTTGATCGACCGGGAGCTGAAGAAGTTCAAGAAGAACCTGAAGAAGCTCGAGCAGCAGGGGATTCTGGAGCGCGAGCTCTCCCACTGGGGCTTCTCGCGCCCGGAGGACCTCTACGCGGCCATCGGTTACGGGAAGATCCCGCCGCGAAACGCGTTGGAGCGGTTTGTTTCGGCCGAGGAGCTCGCCCGGGAGGCCGAGGGAGGCCGGCGGGAGAGTGCGGTCTCGCGCGTCGTCCGCAAGATTCTCCCCTTCGGGGCGCCCGACATCGTCGTGGTGGGGCAAAACGATTTGATGGCGACCCTGGCCAAGTGCTGCAGCCCGGTGCCGGGGGAGGCGATCATCGGCTACATCACGCGGGGCCGGGGCGTCTCGGTTCACTCCCAGACCTGCCCAAATGTGCGCAACCTCCTCTACGACCCCGAGCGGCAGATCGACGTCGCCTGGGCAGGGGAGAAGAAGGCGACCTACCCGATCGAGCTCGAGGTCATCGTCGAGGACCGGTCGGGTCTCCTCGCCGACCTGACTCAGGCGATCGCGGGGGAGGGATCCAACATCCGGCGGATTGAGGGGCGCTCCGACGAGGTCCGCAAGGGTTACGTGTCGGTGGCGCTGGAGGCCTCCGACATGAAGCACCTGGAGAAGATCCTCGCTCGAATCCGGGCCGTAGCGGGAGTGCGCGAGGTCGTCCGCAAGTACAACGTGCCAAAGGCGGGGGAGCGGGGATAAGACGAAAGGGTGAGGGTGGGAGGGGACGAGAAGTCCGCAGATTCACTTCGTCGCCATTTCGACCCTCCCTCCGGCCGGAAACAGGAGTCGGCAGGCTCTCTTACCCCTGGGCCTTGGCCCTCGCCGCTCGGGGGACCGGCTTGACGACCTTCCCCGACCGGATGCAGCGCGTGCAGGCGCGTACCCGGTGGGTAACGCCTCCGACCACAGCGCGAACCGTCTTCAGATTCAAGTGCCACTTCCGGCTCGTCACGTTGTGGGCATGGCTGATGCGCCGGCCCGTGACCGGAGTCTTCCCGCAGAACTGACAGTGCTGAGCCATAGAGCCTTCCTCGAAACGTCGCCGACTTGCCTGCCGCGACGAAAGGCCGGAATGCTACACGGCACCCGGTGGAGGGGCAAGGGAAAATCGCCCTAAACGCCGGGTCGCAGACCAAAGGTGGCGACTGTCGCAGAAACGAGCAATCGAAAAAAACCTGTTCCTTTGGACAGGGACGCGGGACGGCCTAAGTCCTTGCCCGGCGGAATCTTTTGAATGTCTAAGCTCTTGACTGCGGAAAATCCTTCTGTTAACTTGGCAGACAGCCGAAATAACCCAAGGTCAAAGCCCTCAACCGTTTTATATTTTTCGGTGGGGTAACGTGCTGTTCAGGAAAACAAAGAATCTGGTTGGCCTGGACATCGGTTCCTCGGCGGTCAAGCTGGTCGAGCTGAAAGACGCCAAGGGTGGCGGTTACAAGCTCGTCAAGACTGGCCTCGAGACGCTGTCGCCCGAGGCCATTGTCGACGGGGCGATCATGGACGCCTCGCTGGTCGTCGACACGGTCAATCGGATCATCGCGTCCTTGAACGTCCGAAACAACGAATTCGGCACGTCGCTCTCGGGCCACTCGGTCATCATCAAGAAGATCTCGCTCCCGGCCATGTCGGCCGAAGAACTGGCCGAGTCGATTCGGTGGGAAGCCGAGCAATACGTCCCCTTCGACATCAACGACGTCAACCTCGACTACGTCGTGCTGGAGGGGGGCGCCGGGGACACCATGGACGTGCTCCTGGTGGCCGTCAAGAAGGACAAGATCTCCGACTACACGAGCGTCATCACTCAGGCGGGCAGGACTCCGATGCTCGTCGACGTCGACGCCTTCGCGCTCCAGAACGCCTTCGAGGCCAATTACCCGATTGAGCCGGGGCGGGTGGTGGCCCTGGTCAACATCGGCGCGTCCGTGACCAACGTCAACGTGCTATCGGGCTTGAACACCATCTTCTGGCGGGACATCTCCTTTGGCGGGAACCAATACACCGACGCCATCCAGAAGCAGCTCTCCCTCTCCTTCGATCAGGCGGAAGCCTTGAAGAAGGGGGAGTCCACGGCCGAGCACACGGTCTCGGACATCCTTCCGATCCTGCGGTCGGTCTCGGATGACCTGGCCCAGGAGCTCCAGAAGACCTTCGACTTTTTCATCGCCACGACCTCGACCGAAAAGATCGATCAGCTCTTCATCGCCGGCGGCTCCTCGCGGGTCGTCAACCTGGACACGCAGTTGAAGGAACGGTTCGGCATTCCGGTTGAGGTGATGAATCCGTTCCGGCAAATCGACACAGGCGGCACTTCCGTCTCCTCCGAATGGCTGACGGACAACGCGCCCAGTCTGGCGGTGGCGGTGGGCCTCGCGATCCGCCACATCGGAGACGAAGTCGCGTGATCCGGATCAACCTTCTCTCCGAAGCCCGCGCCGCGGCGGCCCGCCGCAAGACGCCGGCGATGCCGACCGGGGCCAAGCTGAACAACCTGCTCTTCTTCGCCGGCATTCTGGTCGGCGTGGTCTACATCGCGGTCATGGGCCTGATCCTCACCTCCAAGCGCCGGCATCTCGACCAGGAGATCGGGAAGGCGCGCCTGGAGGCCCAGCGCTTGAAGTCCATCATCGAAGAGGTCAAGGGCTACGAGGACAAGAAGGCGAGCCTCGAAGCGAAAATCAAGCTGATCAACGATCTCAAGACGAACCAGAAGGGCCCGGTTCGGCTGATGGACGAGATCTCCAAGGCCCTTCCCGACCTCGTCTGGCTGTCCAGCCTCGACGCCTCGGGGGACCAGATCACGATGCGGGGTCGTACGCTTTCCCCCAATGCCGTCTCGACCTACCTCGAGAACCTGAAGAAGAGTCCGTTTTTCGCCGAGCCGGTCTTCCGCAACCTCCAGCAAGACGGCAACCAGCAGGGGCTCTACTCCTGGGAGATGACTATCTCCTTCCTTCCGGCCAAGGCGCTCGCGACGCCCAACGCGAGGGCGCCGGCTGCAGGCTCCGCCGCACCCCCGGCGGCTCGTGCCCCCGGAAAGGCTTCGGGGACGTAGCGCCATGGCTCTGGAGCTGAAACTCGAAGACAAGAAGTGGGGCTACGCCGTCGGCGTCGGCCTCGCGATCGGCATCGGCCTGGCCGCCGCGGTCCACTACGGCTGGTTCCGCAACATCAACGCCGACATCCGCAACAAGCGCGCGGAGCTCGAGCAGCTCCAGCAGGAGATCGAGAAGGGGCGCGCCGCCGAGCGCAAGCTCCCGCAGTTCCGCGAAGAGGTCAAGCGGTTGGAGCTCGAGCTGGGCAAGCTGCTCCAGATCCTCCCTTCCAAGCGCAACACCGAGGAGCTCATCAAACGGATCGAGACACTCACCCGTCAGGGAGACTTCACGCTCAAGAAATTCACGCCGGGCGAGTTCGTTCCGAAGGAGTTCTACTCGGAGTGGCCCATCGACATCGTCGTCGACGGCACTTATCACAACCTGGCTCTCTTCTTCGACCGGATGAGCCGCTTCTCGCGAATCATCAACGTCGAAGACATGAAAATCAGCTCCCTCGACAACGTGCCGGGCAAGTCGATCGCTGCCAACTTTGTTGCGAAGACCTTCATTTACACCGGCGACGAAACGGGCGCCGGGCCGGCGGGCGGCAAGCCGGCGCCCGGAGCGGCAGCAGCGCCGGGCGGCGCGGCCGCAGCGAAGGCCCGAGGCCTGAAGGCGCGAGCCGAGGGGAGAGGCGTCGAATGAGGCGGACCCTCGTCACGATCGTCGTGCTGATGGCGGCCGCGATTGCAGCCGTCGCGCAGGCTCCGGCCGCGGCCCCCGCGCCCAAGCCCCCGCCCGCGGTCCCGCAGACCGGAGAGGCGATGCTCGAGCAGGAAGAGTCGGCTCTGGCGGGCCGCTCCTACGCGTACGACCCGGCGGGTCGGCGCGACCCGTTCCGGTCCCTGCTCGTGCGGCCCGAGAACCGTGCCGCCGGCTCCCGGCCGCCCGGCATCGCCGGCGTTTCCGTGGACGACATCCTGCTTCAGGGGATCTGGAAGACGCAGGCCGGCTACGTAGCGCAGATCCGCGGGACCGACAACAAGAGCTACCTGCTGCGGCCGGGCGATCTCCTCTGGGACGGCGAGGTCACGCGGATCGGTCCCAACGAAGTCACCTTCCGGCAGAACCTAAACGACCCTCAGAGTGTGAAGCCGTTTCGAGACGTGACCAAGCAGCTGAATGCGACGATCAAGCAGTGATCCCGGGCCGGGATTGGCGCTCAGCCCAACGGGAGGAATGATGCGAAGAGCATTGAGAGGAATCGCGATGGCAGGCGCGGCCACAACACTGGCCGCGGCGTTTGGGTGCGCCACGGCGCGGCACCAAGACGCGAAGGGCGCGACCGCCCCGGCCACGGCGACCTCCTCCGAATCGCCGGCGGCGAGCCCCTCCCCCAGGGTAGCGGGAAGGATCGAGCAGGCCGCCTTCACCGAGGACTCCGACGGCGCGCGCCTGGTCCTTTCCGCCGATGCCGCGATCCTCTACACCGCTTATGAGCCGCGGCCGGACCTGCTCGTCATCGACCTGCCGGGTTTTGCCGTCGCCGACGCCTTCGCCGCCCCGGTGGCGTCGGGAGAGTTGGTCCAGTCGATCCACTTCGAGCCCTTGAGCGAGCTCGGCAAGGGCCTGACCCGGGTTTCGATCACGCACAAGCCAGGGACCCGATATGACGTCCGCTCCCTCGGCCAGGGGCTGGCGGTCGCCTTCGACGGCACCCAGGTCGCCTCGGCCGCGCCGGAGCCGTTTCCCGCGGCGGCTGCCTCGGGGGACGCGGTTGAGCCCGTCAGACCCGCCCCGGCCGTCAGCTCCGCCTCCCGCGTCGAGATCGGGCACTCCCTGGAGGAAGTCACGGCACAGGCATCGGGAGAGGGCGTCGAAGTGGCGCTGCTTGGCGATGGCGCGCTCGCTGCCAAGGACTTCGTGCTGTCCAATCCGCCCCGGATCGTCGTGGATCTGCCCGGCGTGAAGAATGAGGTGCGCCGGCGGGTCGTTCCGGTCAAGAGCGCCATGGTTTCGCGGGTACGGATCTCGCAGTTCCAGACGCAGCCCGAGCCGGTCACCCGCGTTGTCGTGGACTTGGCCGCTCCCACCGCCTACTCGTTGCGCGCCGACGGAGAGCGGCTGGCGCTCACGATCGGGAAGCCGGATGTCGCCGCCTCGAGTCCGGCGGCGCCGGTGCCTGCCCCGGCACCCGTCCCGGTGGTCGCCGAGAAGCTCGTCCCGTCGGAAAGGCCGGTCGAGACCGCCGCGGTCCGTACGGAAAAGCCGATCGAGTCTCCGGCGGCGCACCCGGTGGCCGCGAAGGATGCCCCGAGCCACCCGGCCAGTGAGACGCGGGTGGCCGAGCCGCCGCCCTCGGTGCCCGTCGCGGCCGTGGTCGAACCGCAGCCCGCCAGCCCTCCCGAGGTCCACGCCGC
>JBGPCK010000053.1:0-20160 GCA_041481715.1 Thermoanaerobaculia bacterium
AGCTCGGGCATCCGCCACGTCCAGTCGGGAATGGCCGCGGCCCCGAAAATCGTCTTTCCCTTCCACCCCCAGATCGCGAGAAAGTCGGTCGCCCACATGGGCTCGGTCAGGGCGCGGAGGAGATAGACAAGCACTCCCAGGAAGAGAAGGAAGAGGAGAACGGCGTGGGAGACCCGGTGATACGCACCGACTTCAGCGGTCCCAGCGCGCTCACTCGATCTCTCTCCCGGCGGCAGAGGGCGCAGAAAGCGGCCTGCCGCAGCGACGCTGCCGCAAAGAAGAAGAAACGGGAGCCAACCCGGCCGAATGCCGGCGGAGAGAGAGAGTGGCACGAAGCCCGCAAGGAGGAGCAGCCCGACGGCGAAGCCCCAGGCGAGCCGCTCGCAGCGGCCAACGGCGCCTCGCGGGAACAGCGCGTCGGAGGCCGCGCACCCGGCGGCCCCGGCGAGCAACAGGATCCCGCCAACCGCGGCAACATTCCAAAGGAGGCCGGTCATTGCGCGCGGGCCAGAAGAGCGCCGCCGGGCAGGCGCGCAATCTCGCTCCACCCTTCCGGCCGCGCGGATCCATAGACGGCCAGGACCCATCCTTGGGGCACCTCACGGGGCTCGAGGAGAGCCGGGAGAGGCGCGAACTGATACGCGGCGAGATCCCGGAAGGCTTCCCCCGGCGAGGGCACCCACACCGCGACACCACGTGCGTCCGGCGGGAGCCGGCGCCGCACCGCCTCCAGGAAGAAGAAATAGGACCGGTCGAACGCGGCGGAAGAACCGTGGAGCCGCCGCACCGCGAGGTCCTGGGCGGCGTCGCTCGCGAGCAGGCGCAGGCGGCGGGACAGCTCGCCCGGCCGGTTGGGCGCGACGACCAAAACGAGAAGGAGACCTGCGAACGCGGCGAGGCAGACGCGACGGCGCGTCTTCATGCCACGAGCGGGAACCCTTCGCAGAGCTCGCGAACGCGGGCGCGGACTTGCGCGCGAACCGCTTCGTCCTCGGGAGCCTCCAGGATCCGCGCGATCGCGCCGGCGATCGCCTCCATCTCCGCGACACCCATGCCGCGGGTCGTGACCGCGGGCGTTCCGATCCGGATGCCCGACGCGACCATCGGGGGCCGCGGGTCGAATGGGATCGTGTTCTTGTTGACCGTCAGGCCAACGGCGTCCAGCGACTTCTCCGCCTGCTTGCCCGAAAGGCCCCGCGCCCCGACGTCGAGGAGCATCAGGTGGTTGTCCGTCCCGCCCGAAACGATCCGGAAGCCGCGGGCGGAAAGGGCGCCCGCGAGCGCCTTCGCGTTCTCGACGATCCGTCGTTGATAGTCTCGGAACTCGGGCGTCGCCGCTTCCGCGAGCGCGACCGCCTTGGCGGCGATCACGTGCTCGAGCGGCCCTCCCTGCACTCCCGGGAAGACGTTGCGATCCAGGTCCTTGGCGCGGTCGGCGCGGCACAGAACCAGACCTCCGCGCGGTCCCCGGAGCGTCTTGTGCGTGGTGGTCGTGACGAAAGGGGCATGGGGCACGGGAGACGCGTGCAACCCGGCGAGGATCAGCCCCGCCACGTGCGCGATATCCGCCATCAAGGCGGCGCCGACCTCGTTGGCCACTTCTCCAAATCGCGCGAAGTCGATCTCCCGCGAATACGCCGAGGCCCCCGCAATGATCATTTTCGGACGGTGCTCGCGCGCCAGGGCGGCGAGCTGGTCGTAGTCGATCCGCTCGTCCTCGCGCCGCACGCCGTAGGCCACGACCTTGTACTCGCGCCCCGAGAACGAGAGCGGATGTCCGTGCGTCAGATGACCGCCGTGGGAAAGGTCCATGCCGAGAATCGTGTCGCCTGGCTGGAGCGCCGTCAGGTAGACGGACATGTTCGCCTGGGATCCGGAGTGTGGCTGGACGTTGGCGTGCTCCGCTCCGAAGAGCGCCTTGGCTCGATCGATCGCGAGCTGCTCCACCTTGTCGACGAACTCGCACCCGCCGTAGTACCGCTTGCCGGGATACCCCTCCGCGTACTTGTTCGTCAGCACCGAACCCTGAGCCTCCCGCACCGCGCGGGACACCCAGTTCTCCGAGGCGATCAACTCCAGAGTCTGGTTCTGGCGGCGCTCCTCTTCGCCGATCCAACGCGCGATCTCGGGATCCACGGCCGAGAGGTCCCGGTCGAGGAAGGCGAGGGGCGGAAGGAGAGTTTCAGCGCGGCTCATTCGGGTTTCTCGGCGAGTCTAGCGTCATCCCACCACGATCTCACGGTATTCCGCGTTGCAATAGCTATCCGTCATCCCCGCGATGTGGTCCGCGATCGTCCGAAGGAATTCCGGTCGGCTGCGATAACGGGAGGCGATCTCCTCCTCGAGATCCTTCAGGGGAACCTCGCGGAGGTACCGGACGCCGAGAAGTCCCGAGAGCCCCGCCAGAAGGTCGTCCGGAAGCAGGCGCGGATTCTCGCGATACGCCGTAAAGAGCGCCGCGATGACGCGGCGCGCGTGACCATCGTGCCGCGAGATCGGAAAGGAGTGGATGATGTGACGGTACACGAAGTCCTTGAGCTCTCGGTACCAACGCCTCCCGTTCTCGGAGAACCCGATGAGGTCTCCCGGCAGGCTCGGGCGCCGGGCGTAAAAATCGTCCGGAGAGCGGACGCCGCTCGATTCGAGCCACGCGTCCAGGCGCCCTCGCGAAGCCTCGATGAGGTCGATCGTCAGGGCGGCGATCATCCCCCGGATGAGGGAGGCCCGGCGCGCCGCGCCGTCGCGGCCGGACGGGCGCGAGGCGCGCACGAAGCGCGAGATCTCCAGGGCCTCGATCGCTTCCTCTTCCGCGAGCGGAAGCCCGTCCTCGAGGTCGTGCGTCTGCTGCGCGATCTCGTCCGACCAGTTCACCAGTTGCGCCTCGAGCGAGCCGCCCGACCCGAGGGCGAGGCCCTCGGGGAAGTCGAGGGGAAACGGGAAGGAGACGCTCCAGGCGGTGTGCTTCAAGATCCCCTCGCGTACGTCGTCGGTCAGGTTCAGCCCCGGCTCGTCGTACCGCTTCTCGAGCCGATCGACGACCCGCACGGATTGAAAATTGTGCTTGAAGCCGCCCGCCTCCGGATGGCTCTCGCGCAGCAGCCGGTCGAGCACGGTCTCTCCGGAGTGGCCGAAGGGTGTGTGTCCGAGGTCATGCCCCAGGGCGATGGCCTCGGCGAGGTCCTCGTTCAAGGCGAGCACCCGCGCCGCGCTGCGCGCGATCTGCGAGACCTCGATCGTGTGGGTTAGGCGCGTTCGGAAATGGTCCCCCTCGTAGGGAATGAAGACCTGCGTCTTGTGCTTCAGCCGGCGGAAGGCGCGCGAGTGGATGATCCGGTCGCGGTCCCGCACGTAGGCGGTCCGGACATCCCCCGGCGCCGCGGCCACCGGCCCGCGCGGGCGCCGGGCGCGGCCGCTGCGAGAGGCGTACAGAGCCAGGCGCTCCTCTTCGAGCCGCTCGAAGTGCTCGCGAGTGAAGGCGACGGTAGTCGTCATATCCTTTCGCGTCGGGCGGAGAGCAGCAGGGCGCGTGCCCGACCCACCAAATACAGAGATCCGGCGACGATTATAGGTTTGTCCCCGGGCCGGGCCAGCAGCTCTTCCAGGGCCTCTTCCAGGCTGCCGGCGCAACGCGCATCCGGGCGCCACTCGGAAACGCGCCGGCGCAGCTCTTCCGGCGTGGCCGCCCGAGGCGAGTCGATCGGAACCAGAAGAATCTCGCCGACGGCGTCGGCGAGGGAACCGACCATCCCTTCGATGTCCTTGTCGGCCATGGCGCCGAACACGAGATCCGCAGGGAGCCCCGTTCTCGCGAGAAAGATCGCCAGGCAACGGGCGCCGTCCAGATTGTGACACCCATCGAGCAGGACGGCATGGCCGCGCACGAGGAACTTCTCGAGACGACCGGGCCATCGCACCGAGCGGACTCCGCGCCCGATCGCCTCGGCCTCGATTGGAAAGTCGGGTCCGAGCAGCTCCGCGGCGCGCACGGCCGTGGCGGTGTTTCCGGCTTGATGAGTGCCGAGCAGCGGCGTCGACAGCGCGTACGCGCGTTCCGGCGTCCGGAGACGAAACGCCGTGCCTCGAAGCGACGGCTCCCCGACCTCCATCGAGACTTCCGCGGGCATTTCGTGAAGAAACGCGCCGGTCTGCGCGGCGATCGTGCGAAACACCTCGCGCGCCTCATCGAGCGGGCTTTCGACGAGCGCCGGCCTCCCGTGGCGGAAGATGCCGGCCTTCTCGCGGGCAATCGAAGCAACGGTCGGGCCGAGGTCCTCGATGTGGTCGAGCGAGATCGACGTCACGACGGAGAGGGACGCGGGGGCCACATTGGTCGCGTCGAGCCGCCCGCCGAGGCCGACTTCCAGGATCGCGAGCCCCAGCCGGTGCTCGGCGAAGGCGACGAAGGCCGCCGCCGTCAGCGCCTCGAAATAGGTCAGCGAGATCTCGGGCGCGGCATCCGCGGCCGCAAGCACGATCGCTAGGGCGCGCTCGAGCTCCTCGGGCGCGATGTCGGCCTCCTCGACGCGAATCCGCTCGGTCACCTCGATCAGGTGCGGCGACGTGTACAGGCCGGTCCGAACCCCTGCGGCGTGAGCGATCGCCGAAAGAGTCGCGGCGGTGGATCCCTTTCCGTTGGTGCCGGCAATCAGCACGGACGGGACGCGGCGCTCCGGCCGGCCCAGGCGGTCGCAGAGGGCGCCGATCGCCTCGAGGCCGAGTTTCATCCCCCGCGGAGCGAGAGACTCGAGGCGGGCAAGGGATGGAGTCCGCGAGTTCAATGGCGCGGCAGTCCGATCGGGATTCGTGAACCGGGAACGGCGAACCGAAAGGCCAAACCTCCGATCCACGACTCCGGTTTATGGTTTACGGTTCACTTCCACAACATGCGCAGGCAGCGTGCGATCGTCCCCTTCATCTCCGAGCGCTCGACCACGAAGTCGAGCATCCCGTGCTCGATCAGAAACTCGGACTTCTGGAAGCCTTCGGGCAGCGTCTGGCGGATGGTCTGCTCGATGACGCGGGGGCCCGCAAAGCCGATCAGCGCGCCCGGCTCCGCGATGTTCAGATCCCCGAGCATCGCGTAGGAGGCCGTCACGCCGCCCGTCGTCGGGTCCGCCATCACCGAGATGTACGGGATCCCCGCTTCGGAGAGTCGCCCAAGGGCCGCGGAAATCTTCGCCATCTGCATGAGCGACAGGATTCCCTCCTGCATCCGCGCGCCACCCGACGTGGAGACGAGGATCAGGGGACGCCGCTCCACGAGAGCTCGTTCGGCGGCGCGTGTCACCTTCTCCCCCACAACCGAGCCCATCGACCCGCCCATGAAGAAGAACTCCATCGCCCCGATCAGGACCGGCATGCCCTCGACCGTGCCCGATCCGATGACGATGGCGTCGGAGGGCCCGATCGATTCCTCATACTCTTTCAGCCGGTCGCGGTAGCGCTTCGAGTCGCGGAATCGCAGCGGGTCCGCGGAGCGCAGCTCCCCTTCGAGCTCGGTATAGCTCTCTTCGTCGAAGAGCATCCGCAGGCGCTCCGGCGCCGAAAGGCGAAAGTGGTAGCCGCACTTCGGGCAAATCTTGAAGTTGCGCGCGAGCTCCTTGTTGTAGAGGATCTGGCGGCAGTTCTCGCACTTGACCCAGAGCCCTTCCGGGACCTTGCTCGCGCGCCGCTCGCGCGGCTCCTTGGGCTCGCGGACTTTCTTGAACCAGGCCATGGAAGGGGGGAATGCTAGCAGCCCCGAGCTTTCGGGGACGCGCCGGAGAACGTAAGCGATTCAAAATTCATGACTTACGACTCGAGACTGGCCGATTCCGACGGCCCCTCGATCTGAAATCTCGAATCTTGAATCTTGAATTCGACATCGAACGCGCGCCGGAGATTGTCCCGCGTCAGCGCCTCTCCGGGCGGTCCAGCAGCGATCGTCCGGCCGGCGCGCAGCAGGAGGACCCGATCCGCGAGCTCGGCCGCGAGCTCGATCTCGTGCGTCACGAGGAGCACCGTACCCCGGCGGTCGCGATGAGTGCGCCGCAGGACGTCGAGGAACTCCAAACGGTGGCGTGGGTCGAGCCCGGCCGTCGGCTCGTCCAGAAGCCAGATCTCGGCCTCCTGGGCGAGCGCCCGGGCGAGAAACACGCGGCGGGTCTCTCCTCCCGAAAGGGCCGACGCGTCGCGCTCGGCCAGTCCCTCCACGTCACAGGCGCGCATCGCCGCGAGCGCCCGCGCGAGGTCCTCGGGCGTGTCCGCCGAGAAGCCGCGGGCATGGGGCGCTCTGCCCTGCAGCACGAGGTCGAGCGCGCGGATCGGAAAGACGAGGTCCACGCTCTGGGGCAGGTAGGCGATGCGGCGCGCCGTCTGGCGGCGTGGCAGAGACCCGAGCGGCAATCCGTCCAGCCAGACCTGCCCCGCCGAGGCCGGCAGGATGCGCGCCACGACCTTCAGGAGCGTGGACTTGCCGGAGCCATTCTCGCCGAGGATCGCGACGATCTCGCCCGCGCGAACCTCGGCGTCCAGCCCCCGCAGCGCCTGCGTCCGGCCATACCCGGCACAGAGCCCTCGGGCCTCGAGCCGCGCGGTCCGACTCCCCGGTTCAGGGCTCACGCAAGAGCATCCAGGCGAACAAAGGGGCGCCCACGGCCGCGGTCACCGCGCCGATCGGGAGCTCCGCGGGGGCGAACGCCGCGCGCGAGAGCGCGTCCGCGGCAACGAGCAGAGCGGCGCCGCTGACGGCGGAGAGCGGCAGGAGCCGTCGTTGATCGTTGCCCGCCGCCGCCCGCGCCGCGTGCGGCACGAGGAGGCCAACGAATCCGATGATCCCCGCGAAAGCCACCGCCGCTCCCGTGAGCATCGAGGCGGCCAGGAAGACAATCCGCTTGGCGCGCTCGGTGTCGACGCCCAGGGCGGCCGCATTCTCCTCCCCGACGGCGAGCAGGTTCAGGCGCGACGCGTGAAAGGCGAGAACGGCCGCGCCCGCAGCCGCGTATGGTGAGAGCGCCGCCACGCGCCCGAAGGACGCGTCGGCGAGGCTCCCCATCATCCAAAAGAGCATGGTCCGCGCGGCGCCCGCGGAAGCGACGGAAAAGACGCCGAGCAGGATGGCCGAAAAGAACGCATTGGCGATCAGCCCCGAGAGAAGCAGCCTCTGGAGGTCCAGACGCCCTCCCCGGCGCGCCAGAGCCGCGACACCCAGGGAAGAAGCGACCGCCCCGAGAAAGGCGGCTCCGGGGGAAAGCAGCGGCGAAATTCCCGCCAGCGCCGCCAGTGCCGCGCCCGCAGCGGCGCCTCCCGAGGTTCCCAAGAGGAACGGGTCCGCAAGCGGGTTCTTGAGCAACGCCTGCATCGCAGCGCCCGAGAGCGCGAGCGCGGCGCCGACGAGCGCGGCAAGCGCGACGCGCGGGGCCCGCAGCGACGCGATGAGGCGGGCGGCTTCTCCACCAGGCCCCTTCCCCGACCAGAGATCGCCGAGCGACAACCGCACGCCTCCGACAAGCAGGCCCGCCAGGGCAAACACGGCGAGCAGAACGATCGCGGCGGCCCACGGGTGGCGCAGCCGGCCGCCGTGACGGCCCGCTCTCACCGTGCGCCCCCCGGAGGCGCGTGCAGCTCTCGGGCGAGCGCCTCGAGCGCGTCGAAGACTCGCGGTCCGGGCCGAGTCAGGGCGGCCTCGTCCAGCCGAATCACCCGCGCCCGGGCGGCCGTCCCGCGGGAGAGCGCCCCCGACGCGCGTGCGCGGTCGTAGACCCGCCGCGTCTCGGGCGAGTCGGGCAGGACAAGCACGTCGATGGGCGCCGTCGCGAGGAACTCCGGCGAGACGACCGGCCAGCCGCTGCGGTCGGCGAGCAAGTTGCGCGCGCCCGCCTCTTGGAGCACGTCGGACAGGAAGGTCCCGCCTCCGGCGGCCTGCGGGGGATCGGGCCAGACGAGCAGAACCGCGGCGGGACGGCTGCGGCTGGCGATCTGTTCCCGGACCCGATCGCGGCGGGCGGAGAGCGCCGCCGCCAGCCGATCCCCCGCGGCGGGACGATCCAGGCGGCGGCCCACGAGTCGGATGCCTTCCAGAACGGCATCCAGGGACTCTCCGGAAACGGAGAGCACCGGAACGCCGGCGGCCTCGAGCGCCTGGACGGCGCCGCGCGCGTTCCCGTCGCGGCTGGCCAGCACGAGGTCGGGTTGGAGCGAGACGATGCGCTCGGCGCTCGCGTCCAATCCGCCGACGCGCGGCAGGCGGCGCGCCGCGTCCGGGTAGTCGGAGTAGTCGGAGACGGCGAGAAGCCGATCCTGCGCACCGAGGGCGAAGACGATCTCGGTCAGGTTGGGCGCCAGCGTCACGACGCGGTGGGGCGTTGGCGTCGGGCCCTCGCGGCGTTGCGCGCCACGGCAAGAGCCGAGCGCGGCGCAGACGAGGGCCGCCGCGAGGCTAGCCCTGAGCTTCGGCTTCTTCGAGGTCGTTCGGGATTCCGAGGCGCATGCAAGCGGCGTCATACATCTGGCGCGCCGCTTTCTGAGCGTTCTGGAGCTCGGCCAACTTGTCCTTGACCTTGGCCAACTCCTCCTGGATCAAGACTTCCAGGTCGTTGATTTCGCGTTTGGTGACTGCGAGAGTGTTCTCGTAGAACTTCTTCTGATCCGAGGACAGGCTCATGGATCCTCCTGCCGACCTCGACCCGAGGTTTCCCTAGAGCATACCCCGAGAGTCACGGTTTCACTTCCACGACGACGGGGCGCCACATCTTCACCGGCACGCCGTTCTTGGTCGCCGGATGAAACTTCGAGCGGCGCAGCGCGTCGATCACCGCTTCGTTGATTCCGCTGTTCGCCGCGACCCCCTGCTGGAGACGCGCCTCGGCGACCTTGCCCTCCTCGTCGACGAGCAGCAGCACGACAACCTTCCCGGCGACGATCCCCGCCTGTCGCGCGATCGGGGGATAGGTCACCTTGAGCGGAGTGACGAAGGACGGCTCGACGACCCCCGAGCCGGGCCCGACGAGGTCTCCCCGCTGGACCTCCGGCTCGGGCGGGGGCACCGGCGCCGCTCCCGGTGCGGCCCGTGTCGGCACCGGCGTTGGAGCGGCGGGCGGCTCGGTGGGCTCCTCGGTCGGCTCGGCGCGGACGGCCGGTGCAGCCGTCGGAGGCGCCGGCGCCGTCGTGGGCTCCGGAGCGACGACTTCGACCGCCGGCGGCGGAGTCTCCCTGGGAGCGGCTCTCCTTTCCGCCTCGAGCGCCTTCTGCATCTCCTTCTTCTTCTGCGTGAGCTGACGCTGGACTTCCTCTTCCACCTTCTTGGGGTCGACCGCGGGAGCCGCCGCCGTCGGGAGAACGACAACGGCGGGAGGTGACGGCGTCGAGGGCGGCGCGGTCGGCTGCGGCGCGGCCACGGCGCTCGAGGAGGGCTTGCGGGTCATCATCCAAAGGACACCGGCGCCGAGAAGCAGCACGGCGATGCCGATCGTCACGAAGAGTGCGGTGCGGCTCCTGGCCTCGGACGCGCTCTGGCGGGCGGCATAGGAGCCGAAGACGCCCGGGGCCGTCGACGGACGCCGCTCGGAGGACGCGGAAGCAGCGGGGACTCGCGCCGACGACGCGGCGGCAGGCGTTTCGGGTGCGGGAACCGCCGTTACGGTGCCCGTGCGGCGCGCCACGGGTGCCGCCTTGGCGCGGCTCGGCTTGCGTTCGACTTCCGCCTCCGGCACCGCCCGCGCCGCCTCGCGCGCCTTCGCCTCCGCCACCGCCGCCTCCTCGGCCTGGAGCCGGTGCAGGAAGATCGCCAGATCCGCGCTGCCGGGCGCCGGCGAGTACGAGTAGAGGACAGACTCGAGGTCACGGAGCAGGTCCGAGGCGTTGGTGTAACGGTCCTCGGGCTCGCGGGCCAGGGCTCGGAGCACGATCACGTCGAGCGGCTTGGAAACTTCCGGATTGGCCTCGGAAGGCGCCGAGACAACCGCCGCGCGCACCTTTTCGAGAACCGTCAGATCCGAGTCGCCGCGGAAAAGCCTCTGTTCCGTGAGCAGCTCGTAGAGGACGACACCCAGAGAAAAGAGATCGCTCCGCCGGTCGATCGGCTTGCCCCAAGCCTGCTCGGGGGACATGTACTGAATCTTTCCTTTCAGCGCCCCCGATTCCGTCTGCGAGACTTTCGACGCCGCCTTGGCGATCCCAAAGTCGCACAGCTTGATGTCCCCCTCATACGAGATGAGGATGTTCTGCGGCGAGACGTCCCGGTGAACGATGTGGAGGTCGCGCCCGTCGCCGTCGCGCCGCCGGTGGGCGTAGTCCAGGGCCGAAGCGACCTTCGAGGCGATGTAGACGGCCAGCGGCACCGGCAGGGGCATGCCGAGCTCCCGCGCCGACTCGAGGATCGCGCGCAGGTCCCGCCCCTCCACGTGCTCCATGGCGATGAAGTAGCCGCCGCCCTCGATCTTCCCCAGGTCGTAGATGTGGACGATGTTCGGGTGGTTCAGCTGCGCCGCGAGCTTCGCCTCGTCGGCGAACATCGCGATGAAGCCCTCGTTGTCGGCCAGGTGGGGCAGGATCTTCTTGATCGCAACGATCTTCTGGAAACCCTCGACACCGCTTCGGCGCGCCCGGTAGAGCTCGGCCATGCCCCCGGAAGCGATCCGTTCGAGAATCTCGTACTGGCCGAAGCGATCGGGCCCCGAGGCCGAAACCGGAGGGCCCTCGGGGACCCGAGGCGACTCCCCCTTCACGGCGCCTGGAGGGGAGGTCGGGGGCGCCGCCGGGGCCGCAGAGGCTTTCGCCGGGGCCGCGGAGGCTGTCGCCGGAGCCGCCGGAGGCATCTCGGTGCGGGGCGTCGGGGGGCGCGGCGGCGTCGCGGGGGGCGGCGTCTTGTCCGAGGCCGGGCGCGGGCGCGGCGACGACGCAAGCCCCGAGAGGGTGTCCGAGATCATTCGGTCGATGTCCGCATCGGTCGAGAACTTCTTCGAGGCGGCGGCCGGCTTTCCGGCCGGAGTCGGGGCGTGGGTCGGGGAGCTCGCCTTGGCCGCCGGGCGCGAGCTCAGGCCGGAGAGCGAGTCGCGCAGCCTCTGATCGAGGTCGGCGCTGCCCGCCGCCGCCGCCCGGCCCGCGGCCGGAGCGGGAGTCGGCTTCACCGGCGCCTCGGCAGCGACATCCTTCAAGACGTCGGCGAAGATGTCCGCCGCCGTCAGCTCCGGGGCGGGCGCGGCCGCCGCCATGGTCGGGATGCGAACGGTCTTGGCGCCCACGTCGGTCGAGTCGATCGCGCTGCGCACCGCCGCGCGCAGGTCCTCGTCGGGGAAGGGCTTGACCAGGATGTCGAAGGCGCCAACCCGCTGGGCGTCCGCCTTGGGATTGGTGCCCTTGTAACCGGAGACCATCAGAAGAATCGGCGGAGCGGTCGCGCCCCCCTTTCGCCGAATCTCACGAATCACCTCCCCCGAGGCCAGGCGCGGCAGCATCCCTGCCAGAACGATGGCGTCGAAACGGGGGGAGCTGGAAAAGGTGGCCAGGCCCTCTTCCCCGTCCCGGGCCACAACGAGTTGGTAGTCGGAGGACAGCAGTCCTTGGAGCCGTTCCACGGAGCGCGGCTCGTAGTCGATCAGGAGGACCCTTTTGGACATCGGCAAAGTGTCGATTTGCTGGAAAGTCGCTGTAATGATACAGGACAATCAGGTTTCGCCGCCCGCTTTTCGCGGAAGGGAACGCGGAGCACGTCGTCGCCAGATCGCGCTCCCCATTCGCGAACATATAATCCCGCCGCAATTCGAAAGTCAGGAGCTTCCGATGTCCGGTCACAGCAAGTGGGCAACGATCAAGCACAAGAAGGGAGCGGCCGACGCCAAACGCGGCCGCGTCTTCACCAAGCTCATCAAGGAAATCACCATGGCCGCGCGCCTCGGCGGCGGCGACCCGGGAGGTAACCCGCGACTGCGCAAGGCGGTCGACGACGCGAAGGCCGTCAACATGCCGGCCGACAACATCAAGCGGGCGACTCAGCGCGGTACGGGGGAGTTGCCGGGCGTCACCTACGAGGAAATCACGTTCGAGGGCTACGGCCCGGGCGGCGTGGCCGTCCTGGTCGACGCGATGACCGACAACAAGAACCGCACCCTGCCGGAGATCCGCACGATCTTTTCGAAGAATGGCGGCAACCTTGGAGAATCCGGGTCGGTCCGTTTCCTCTTCCAGAAAAAAGGATACCTGACCGTCGAGAAGGACAAGGCCACGGAGGACCAGGTCATGGAGGCGGCCATCGAGGCCGGCGCCGAGGACGTGACTCTTACCGGCGATGTTCACGAGATCCTCTGCGCGCCGGAAGTCTTCCCCGAAGTGAAGGCAAAGCTCGAGGCGAAGGGCCTGCCTCTGGCGGTCGCGGAGATCGACATGATCCCGACGACCGAAGTCGCGCTCGACCAGCGCCGCGCGGATCAGGTGATGCGCCTGATGGAGGCGCTCGAGGACCACGAGGACGTGCAGCACGTGTGGGCGAATTTCGACTTCGCGGAAACGGCGTAGCGGTTTCAGCTGTCAGCTATCAGCCGTCCGCTGTCAGCCAGACCAGAATTCGGGACCTCCGAGCTGATCGCTGAGAGCTGACAGCTGTAATGCGCATCCTCGGGTTCGATCCCGGCACGGTGGCGACGGGCTACGGCCTGGTGATCTTCGAGTCGGGAAGCCTGCGGCTCGAGCGCTGCGGCGTCTGGCGTCCGCAGAGCGGGCTGCCCCTGGCGGAAAAGCTGCGCGTGCTCTCGACCTGTGCCCGGGCGCTGATCGCGGAGTGCCGCCCGTCCGCCGTATCGGTTGAGACCGTCTTCGGGGCCAAGAACGTCGCCTCCGCCATGAAGCTCGCGCATGCCCGCGGAGTGTTGCTCGCCGCCGCCGCGGAGAACGGACTGCCCGTATTCGAATACGAGCCGCGCCTGGTCAAGAAGGCGCTGGTCGGCTATGGCCAGGCGGAGAAGACCCAGGTCCGCGCGATGGTCCTCTCCCTGCTGGCCCGGCAGCGGGCGCGGATCTCACTGGACGCCGCCGACGCGCTCGCCGTAGCGATCTGCCACATCCACGCGAGCCCGCCCGTGGAGCGTAGACCGTAAACCGCACGATCCCGGTTCAAGCCTCGCGCCGGACGTCTTCCTTGCTATCATGCGCACCAACAAATGTCATTTCAGGGTTCCATTCAGGAGCTGCCCGTTCCCGACATCATCCAGCTCGTATCCGTTTCGGGCAAAACGGGCATGTTCACGCTGGTCCGGGGGGCGGAGCGGGGGTTCATTTATCTGAAGAACGGACAAATGATCCATGCGAAGTTGGGCGAGCTCGCCGGTGAGGAGGCCGTCTACGCTCTGGCCATCTGGTCGACCGGCGAGTTCCAGTTCAACCAGGGGGAGGAGCCCGACACCGTCACGATCGACAAGCCAAATACGAGCCTCCTGATGGAGTCGGCGCGGCGACTGGACGAATGGAAGGTCCTGTCGCGCAAGATCCCCGGGCTCGACTATGTACCGGTGCTCCAGCCTCGCAATCTCGCCGAGCCGGTCACGCTCTCCCCTCCCGAATGGAACCTCGTCATCCACATCGACGGCAAACGATCGCTGGAGGAGCTGTCGCGCGCCATGGGCTCCTCTTCTTTCGACACGGCCAAGGTGCTGTACGGACTGATCACCGCCGGGCTTTCGGAAATGCGCTCGCGAGAGACGGCCAGGCCGACCACCGCGACCGCGACCGCGTCGGTCCTCGGCGACGAGAAGAAGATCCTGATGATCCTCTGCACGCGGGTCAAGCAAGAGGCCGAGGTCGCCTTGGGCGAATCGAATCTGCCCAACCTCGAGCGCCCCTACCGGCAGGCCCTCTCGGAAATCGATCAGGGGCGCGGCGTCGAAGCCGTGCGGGACTTGATCCGCCAGACCGAAAAGGCGATCTCGGCGCTGCGGGGCCCGGCCCGGGTGAAGGCCTTCCAGGACAAGATGTCTCTGGTGATGCAGCCCAAGGCCTAGTTCGCTGCGCGAACAGCCGGTCGCTGCAGCGATCGCTTCGCGTCGCTGCGCTCCCGACGATGGCGATGCGACGGCAGGCAGGGATGCGGCGACGAAGTTTCGAGCGGGCACTCGGCGCGCCCGTACAAGGGCGGAGAGCATTTTGTGGCCTCTGAGCCAGCGGCGGGGGCCTGCTCCGATCCTTTGAAATTCTCGGCCGCCGTTCGCAGCGCGAACGCCCGCGGCCGAAAGTCAGCCGCGACGCCCGCATCCATTTTTCAGCACCCTGCTCGGTTCGCTGCGCCAACACCTGATCGGCGGAACGATCGCTTCGCGTCGCTGAGCTCCCGGCAACGAATCCCCCGGGAAACCCCAAAAAATCGAGGGAAACGGACTGTCCTGCCTTCGGCCAACCGCCTAATGCCCTCAGATAGATAAAGTTGTTTGGCAATTGACCTTTTTTAGCTTATTCTATTAGGCAGTCCTTGGTTCGCCCATTCGAAAGGAGATTGCATGAAGGCAAAGCGTACCGCGCTCCTCGGGATGCTTGCATGCCTGATCAGCGCGGCTGCCTCCGCGCAACTCGCCCCGAACAACCAGGGCGACATCGGTTTGTTCACGATGCCGACGGCGGACCAGCCGCAACCTGGACACTTCACCCTGGGCGCCTATGGGTGGCTCGAGCAGCTCGCCGCCGGGAACCTGCCCGACCAGACCTCGGATGAGCGAACACGGGTCTTCCGGCACGTGTCCGGAGAGTTCTCGATCGGTTTCGGGTTCACGCGCCACTGGTCGATCTTCGCCAGCGGCGGCATGGACGACTTCAAGAGCCGCGGCGGGTGGCAGGGCGGCGTCGTGAACGGCCTCCCCATCGCCGATCCGTTCTCGAGCAGCGAGGCGCGGAAGGTCCGAATCGGTACGAAGGTCACCTTCTATTCGGAGGCGGACCCGGACTTCAAGGTCGGCTTCTGGCTCGCGGGGCTCGCACCGGTCAACAACGGCTCGATCCGGCAGGATCAGGCTTTCACCGTGTCGGACCAGATCAACTCCCGCCGGACCGATTGGGAGTGGGGCGCCGCCGTGACCAAGGGGGTCTTCACGGGGATGGCTTCCTACATCCTGGCGGGATTCCATGATCAGGATGTACGGCCGTCCAACCGCCTGCGCCTGGGCGTCGGGGTGGACGTGCCGGCCGGGCCGGTGCATGTCATCGGCGAGCTCGACCGCACGATCCTCGACGGAGGGGACTACCCCGAGCCCAACTACTCGATGATGAACCTGGGTGCGCGCTTCTGGATCGGCCGCACCGGCGTCGCGGTCTCGACCGCGCTCTCCATGAATCTGGACCTTCTGATCAAGCACGGCAACAACCCGTCGCCCTTCGGAGGGGTCTTGGGGCTGACGTACGCGGCGTGGCCCCCGCTGCCGCCTCCGCCCGTCGTCGTGCCGCCTCCCGCGCCTTCCGCGCCGGCCGTCGAGGAACCGAAGGCCGAAGCCGCGGCGCCCGCTCCGGCGGCGGCACCCGCTCCGCCTCCGCCGCCGACTCCGAAGAAGACCACCGACGAGATCCTCTTCGACGCCGGGAGCGCTCGCTTGACCAATATCGCCAAGGCAATGCTCGACGGCATCGCCCTGCGCATGAAGAACGACTTGAACTCCACCGCCGCGATCACGGGCTACTCGGACAACAGCGGCAAGGAGGACGCGAACGTCGCGATTTCGGCCAAACGGGCCGAGGCGGCCAAGGAGTATCTGGTCACTCGCCACGGAATCGACCCCGGCCGCATCGCCCTCTTTGCCAGGGGCTCTCAGGACGCCGCCCACGACAACGCGACCCCCGAGGGGCGGGCCAAGAACCGCCGGGCCGTAATTGTGGTAACACTTATCTCCGGAGCGTGAGCAAACCGGAGACGTCGAAAGACACCGAGCCCCCTCCCGCCGAGGGGGCTTTTTTGACTCCGGCCGCAAGGCCGGCCGGTCCGCCGGCCGCCTCTGTCCGCTCGGCGGGCCTGACGATCCTTTCGGCCGCCGCGGTGGTGGCGCTGTTGTACTTCGGCCGGAATCTCTTCGTCGTCCTCTCGTTCGCCCTTTTTCTCTCCTTCGCCCTGCGCCCCTTCGTGTCGCTGCTCGAGCGGGCCCGCATCCCTCGCATCGCCGCGATCCTGATGCTGCTCTTCGTGCTGATCGGAGCGATCGTCCTGCTCGTCATCAACGTAACGGCGCAGCTCAACCTCTTCTACAGCGACTTGCCCCGCTACCAGACGCGCATTCGGGAACTGCTGTCGAAAGTGATGGAGTTCATCAACACGCTGCGGGAGCGCATGGGCAACATCCTGCCGGAGGACCAGCGCGCGGTGCGCGAGGTCAAGATCAGCGAGTCGCCGTTCGCGACGACCCGTGCGTTCGTCGCCCAAATCGGGGACCTGATCCAGTTCCTGCTCTACGCGGCGACGGTTCCGTTCCTGACCCTCTTCATGCTGAAGGACCGCGAGAAGTTCGGGCGGGTGATCGAAGGGATGCTCACACGCAATCCGCGCTACGGCCAGACGAACGTCACGAGCGCGATCGCCCGGGCCATGACGGCGTATGCCCTCGGCCTCTCCTTCGTGATGCTGATCATGGCGGCGGCGACGACGATCGGGTTGATGGTGCTGCAGATCAACTACTACTACATCCTCGGCCCGATCGCGGGGCTCGCGATCCTGCTCCCGTATGTCGGCATCATCTTCTCGACCGTTCCGGCCATCGCGATCGCCTACTTCCAGTACGACGGGCGCAAGGCCCTGCTCGTCTTCGCCGTGTACTCTCTGCTCCAGTTCCTCGAGGGCAACGTTCTCACGCCGCTGATCGTCGGCGGGAGGGTGCGCCTCTTCCCCCTGGCGGTCATGGTGTCGTTCATCTTCTGGGGGCTGCTCTGGGGCGTGCCGGGGGCGATCCTCGCCGTGCCGCTCACCTCGGCGCTCAAAGTCGTTTGCGAGAACGTCTCCGGGTGGGAAGGATTCGCGCGTCTGCTCGGCGAGCCCGACCCGCCACCGCAGGCGGTTTAAGACCTCGACTCTCCCTGTCAGCTCCGGCGCCCGACCGACAGCAGGCTCGCAGCGAACCCGGCGGCGAGCCCGATCGAGGGCAACAGCAGCGCCGTGGGCATGTCCAGGAAACGGACCCAAAGCGCCGAGAGAACGGGGTGCGGGTCGCGGGCCAGCCAGGAGGTCGCGACCCGAAATGTTGCGTAGAGAAGAACGAGCGCCAAAGTCCCGCCCGCTAGCCCCTCGACGGAGGCGTAGAGCCAGAACGGAGCCCGGATGGCGCCTTCCGTGGCGCCCATCAATCGCATGATCTCGATCTCCTCGCGGTGCAGATCGAGCGCGAGCCGGATCGCCGAGGCCACCGAGAGGATCGCCGCCGCCGTCAGCACCGCACCCAGGAAGAGCCCGGCCCCGCGTAAGAGACGCACCGCGTCCCGGAACCGGCGGCCGTATTCCTCCTCCGACTCCGCGGACTCCACACCCGGCCAGGACCGGGCCGCGGCTGCGATCTGCCGCCCGGAGCCGGCCGGGGCACGGCGGGTGAGTGTCACCTCGAGGGTGGGCGGAAAGGGTGCCCCCTCGAGCCCGGCGAGCGCGTCTCCCAGATCCGGGTAGGCCTGGCGAAACCGCTCCAGGGCCGCGGCGCTCCCGACGATCCGCACCTTCGCGACACGACGGTCGTCCGCCAGACGCCGTGCGAGTCCGCGCGCGTCCGCCGTGACATCGAGTGTGAAGATCACGGCGACGGGATCTCCCTCCGCAGCGGCAAGGCGGCCGAGGTTTCGGGAAAGCAGCGCCAGCAGGCCCGGTACGTAGAGCGCCAGCGCCACCAGCAGCACGGCCATGGCCGTCTGGCGCGGCCCGCTGCGCGCGACCGACCAGGCCTCACCGAAAACGTAACGCGCCTTGATGCCCATTGAAAAAGCTATCAGCTATCAGCTAAGCCGACAGCCGAGGGCTGAAAGCTACCCCAGCGGCAAGAACGGTACTTCCCGCACGAGCCCGGGCGCCTCGCGGATCGCTTCGCGCTCGCGCAGGTGGCCGTGGTCCAGCGTGAGAACGCGCTTGCCCATCCGGCGGATCAGCTCGACGTCGTGCGTAGCGACCAGAACGGTGGTCCCCCGGATGTTGATCTCCGCGAAGAGCCGCATGATCTCCTCCGAGAGAGCCGGATCGAGGTTGCCCGTCGGCTCGTCGGCCAGAAGCAATGTCGGCTGGTTCACGATCGCCCGGGCGATCGCCACGCGCTGCTGCTCGCCGCCCGAGAGCTCCTCCGGGCGAGCGTTCATCTGGTGGTGGAGGCCGACCCGCCTCAAGACGTGGTACGCGCGGCGTTTTTGCTCGGCGCGCGGCAGCCCGAGCACGTTCTGCACGAAGGCGACATTCTCGAAGACGGTCTTGCGGGCGATCAGTTTGAAATCCTGGAAGACGACGCCCACGGTGCGGCGAAAGTACGGGATCTGCGAAGGCGGAAGCACGCCGATGTTGCGCCCGTTGACGAGGATCTGCCCGCCGCTCGGCGACTCGTCGCGGAAGAGGAGCTTCAAGAACGTGGACTTGCCGGCCCCCGAGGGCCCCGTGAGGAAGACGAACTCCCCGCGCTCGATGTTGCAGGAGACGTCGATCAGGGCATTGCGGAAGCGGCCGTACTCCTTCGAGACGCGGAAGAGCTGGATCACGCGGGGGGAGCTCCCAACGCAGCCTCCAGGGCCGCGCGCACCTGCGCGGGATCGTAGCGGCCGCCCGTCTTCTTCATGACCTGGCCCACGAACCAGCCCAAGGTCTGCGTCTTGCCTGAGCGGTAGAGCTCCACCTGCGAAGGGTTGACGGAAATCACCTCCGACACGATGGCGTCGAGCACCCCGGCATCGGAGAGCCTTCCGAGCCCCCGTTCCTTCACGATGGCCTCGGCCGCGGCCGGAGAATCCATCATCGCAGCGAGTACCTCCTTGGCCGTCGCCGAGGAAATCTCCGCGCCATTCAGAAGCTGCAGGAGGCCGGCGAGCCGTTCCGGTAACACCGCAAACGAGAGAGCCTCCTCGGACGAGTGCTTGCGCTCCTTCATCCAGCGCAGGACTTCGCCCGTGATCCAGTTGGCGGCAAGCCTCGGCGGCACTCCCGCCGCGACGACGCGCTCGAAGTACTCGGCAAGCTCCCGGGCAGAAACGAGCGTCTCGGCATCCGCCTCAGGGATGCCATGCGCCGCCACGAGGCGGGCCCGGCGCGCCCGCGGCAGCTCGGGCATTCCCGCGACGGCTTCCGCAATCCACGCGTCGTCCGCGACCAGGGCACCCAGGTCCGGCTCTGGAAAGTAACGATAGTCGTGCGCCTCTTCCTTGCCGCGCATCGCCACGGTGCGCCCCGCCGCCGCATCCCAGAGGCGCGTCTCGAGAGTGATCCGCTCCCCTCGCGCGACCGCCGCCGCCTGCCGCTCGATCTCGTGCTCGAGGGCTTTGGCCACGAAGCGGATGGAGTTCAGGTTCTTGATCTCGACGCGCGTCCCGTAGGGCGCGGTTTCCGAGGGGCGCACCGATACGTTGGCGTCGCAGCGCAGGTTTCCCTTCTCCATGTCGCCGTCGGAGACTCCCGTGTAACGCAGCAGCCGGCGCAGCTCCGTCAGGTACGCCGCCGCTTCCTCCGGTGTGCGAATGTCCGGCTCGCCGACGACCTCGATCAGAGGCACGCCCGCCCGGTTCCAGTCCACCAGCGTCTCGGTCGATGGGACCTCGGCGAAGGGGGTGTCGTGGAGAGACTTGCCGGCGTCCTCCTCGAGGTGAATCCGCACGAGCCGGATTGCGCGGGGACCGGACGGCGTGTCGATCTCGATCTTTCCGCCGGTCGAGAAGGGGCGGTCGTACTGCGTGATCTGGTAGCCCTTGGGAAGATCGGGGTAGAAGTAGTGCTTGCGCGCGAAGCGCGACTCGCGATGGATCTCGGCCCCCACGGCCGAGGCGAACCGCAGCGCTAGCGTCACGGCGTGGCGGTTCAAGACGGGGAGGGTGCCGGGGAATCCGAGGCAGACGGGGCAAGTGGCCGAGTTGGCAGGCGCTCCGACGGTGACCTCGCAGGGGCAGAAGATCTTCGAGCGCGTCTGAAGCTGGGCGTGGACTTCCAGCCCGATGACGGGGAAAACCCGCGTCTTTTCAGCCGTTTCGACCGATGACACTGAGGAATTTTAGCACGTGGGA
>JBGPCK010000054.1:0-19482 GCA_041481715.1 Thermoanaerobaculia bacterium
CTCGTGCCGCTCGTGCCCGAACGGGCCACGGCGATCGAGATGCGCCTCGACCACGCGCGCCAACCGATCGCGGTGAAGGCGCTCCTCGAGCTCGATTCGCGCCCAGTGATCCTCACCTACCGCACGCGGGCCGAAGGGGGAGACTTCGCCGGCTCGCCGGAGGACTACCGCCGCCTGGTGCGAGAGGCCTACGCCGCCGGCGCCACGGTGGACGTCGAGCACGCGAGCGGTCTCCTCGCGGATCCGGCAGAGCTGCCGGACCGCAAGCGAGTCGTCGTCTCGCACCACTCTCCCTTCTCGATTCCGGGAGACTGGAGCGAGCGCCTGTCCGCCATGCTCTCCTGCGGCGCGCGTGCGGTGAAGCTCGTGTGCGGCGCGGCGGACTTGCCCTCCAGCCTCGAGCTCGCGTCGATCCAGGCGCGGCACCGGGGCGACTCGGTCTCCGTCTTCCCGATGGGCCCGGCGAGCCCTCCCGGCCGGGTGCTGTCGGCGATCTCGGGAGCGGCGCTCGTCTACGGGCCGATCGACGCTCCGACGGCGTCGGGCCAGATCCCCCTGCGGGACCTGTTCGACACCTTCGCCGTCGACCGGCCGCGAAAAGTCGAGGCGCTCTTCGGGATCGTGGGCGCGGACGTCGCCGGATCGCTGTCGCCGGCGCTCCACAACGCGCTCTTTCGCTCGAGGAGCCTTCCGTTCCTGTATCTGCCGCTGCCGGTCGCCGACTGGGAACGCTCTCAACCGACCCGGCTCGAATTCGATCCACCCTTTCGCGGCTTCTCCGTCACGCGGCCATGGAAGCTCGCGGCCGCAGCCTCCGCCGCGGGCTCGGAGGAGGTCCGAACGACGAAAGCGGCCAACACGCTCCTTCGCTCGAGGGGCGGGTGGCGCGCCGCGAACACCGACGTGGACGGTGTGTTTGACCCGCTCGCGGATCACGACACCGGAGAGGGAAGGACGGCCGTCATCCTGGGGACGGGCGGAGTCGCCCGGGCCGCGATCGTCGCGGCTCGGCGCCTGGGCTACGAGGTCCTCGTTGTCGGCCGGCGCGATGACGCCGCCGACGCGCTCGCGGAGGAGTTTCAGGTGGACTCCCTGGCCGCCGAGGATCTGGGAAGGAGCGAGGCCGATCTGTATTTGAACGCGACGCCGATCGGATCGCTTCCAGAGGATCCGCCCGCCTTTCCAAAGAGCGTTCTGGAGAACCGCCCGCTCGTTTTCGACTGCGTGTACCGGCAGGACGGTTCCGCGACGCCGACGATCGCCGCCGCGCGCGCGGCCCGGTGTGCGACGGTCGAAGGAATTCAGATGTTCGCCGCCCAGGCGATCTCCCAGGCTCGCCTCTTCGGCGTTGGGGACGCGACCGCGGAGGAAGTCGCCGGCGTCTTGCGGGAGGCCCGATGACGGTCCGAGACGACGAGAAGCGGCGCCTCATCGCGCGCGCGCGAGTTGGAAGCGCCGTGCCGGTGGCCCGCGTCTTCGCGTCCGACACGCTCACGCCGGTCGGGCTGCTAGCCCGGATGCGCCGCTCGCAACAGGAGTGTTTCCTCCTGGAAAGCGTCGAAGGGGGTGAAACGACGGGCCGGTACACGTTCCTCGGCTGCGGTCCCATCGCCCGATTCGAGATCTCCGGCGGAAGCTTTCGGGTCTCGCACGGCTGGCACAGCGAGCGGCACGACGAGCAGCCCCTGGCGGCGCTCGAGCGACTCGTCGTGCGGCCGGGTTTCGTCGTCGACCCGGACCTGCCGCCGCTTTCCGGCGGCGCGGTCGGATTTCTCGCCTACGACGCCGTGCGGCTTCTCGAATCGATTCCCGACCGCCATCCCCGCGACGGAAGGATTCCCGACGGCCTCTTCCTGCTCTTCGACGCGGTGGTGGCCTTCGATCACGTCCGCCAGCGCCTGCTGCTCCTGACCGAGCTCGACGTGAGGCGGGCTGGGGAGGAAGAGCGCGAAGCCGAAGCCGCGGTCGCGCGGCTCGACCGGCTGGAGGAATACCTCCGCGCGGAGCCCGAGGGCCCGCCGAGGCGTTTGGCGGAGGCCGCGGGGGCCTCGTTGGACGCCGATGGATGGAAACCCCTGCTCTCTCGGGAGGAGTTCCTGGCCAACGTCGCTCGCGCGAAGGAGGCGATCTTCGCGGGCGACCTCTACCAAGTCGTTCTCTCGCAGCGCTGGACGGCTCCGCTCGGCGCGGACCCGTTCGACGTGTACCGAGCGCTGCGAGTCCTGAACCCCTCGCCGTATCTCTTCTATCTCCAGACCCGCGAGACGACGGTGTTTGGGGCGTCGCCGGAAATGCTCGTGCGATGCCGGGGGAGGGAAGTCGAAACGCGGCCGATCGCGGGGACGGCGCCCCGCGGCGCCACGCCGGCGGAAGACGAGAAGCTGGCGCGGGCGCTGCTCGCCGATCCCAAGGAGCGCGCGGAGCACGTCATGCTGGTCGATCTTTCCCGCAACGACCTCGGGCGCGTCTGTGAGATCGGGAGTGTTCGCGTCTCCCGGTACGCCGATGTCGAGAAGTACTCCCACGTGCAGCATCTGGTCTCGGAGGTGCGGGGCCGGCTCGCCGAAGGCAAGAGCGCCATCGACGCGCTCGCGGCCTGCTTTCCGGCGGGAACGCTCACGGGCGCTCCGAAGATCCGCGCCATGGAGCGGATCGACCAGTGGGAGGGCGCGCGGCGCGGCGTATACGGAGGAGCGGTCGGCTACCTCGACCACGGCGGCAACCTCGACATGGCGATCGCGATCCGCACGGCCGTCGTGGAGGGGGATGTCTGCCGCGTGCAGGCGGGCGCCGGCATCGTCGCCGACTCGGTCCCCGAGAAGGAATACCGCGAGGCGCAGAGCAAGGCGGCCGCCCTCTTCCGGGCGGTCGAGATGGCTCGCTCCTGGTCCGGCCGAAACGCATCCGAACCACGACACCAGCCATGATCTTCATCGTCGACAACTACGACTCCTTTACCTACAACCTGGTCCAGGCCCTGGGGAAAATCGATCCGGACGTGGAGGTCGTCCGAAACGACCGCTTCGATCCGCAGTCGGTCGTCGAGCGCCGGCCAACGGCGATCGTGATCTCGCCCGGGCCGGGCCGGCCGCAGGAAGCCGGCCGATCCATCGAGATGATCGAAGCCGCTGAGCGTCACGCGATTCCGCTGCTCGGCGTCTGCCTGGGGCACCAGGCGATCGGCGCGCTCCACGGTGGACTGGTCGAGAAGGCGCCGCCGCGTCACGGGAAGAGCTCGCGCGTGACCCATGACGGAGAGGGAGTCTTCGCGGGGCTGCCGAATCCCTTCGACGCCGCGCGCTACCATTCGCTGGTGGTCCGAGAGGAAGGCCTGCCGCAAAGTCTCGTCGTGACGGCCCGCAGCGAGGACGGCCTGGTGATGGGCCTGCGTCACCGAATCCGGCCGATCCACGGCGTTCAGTTCCACCCCGAATCCGTGCTGACTCCCGAAGGAGAGAAGCTCTTGGCGAATTTCCTGTCGATCGCGCGAAAGGCGGGAATCGGGAGCCCGGGGTCCATGGCCCGGGACGAGGGCAAGAATCGATGACGCCCCGAGTCGCCGAGGCCTTGAGGGTCGTCGCGGCCCGCCAGCCGCTCGGACGCGCGCTCGCCGAGGAGGTCTTCCTCGACCTGATGGATGGGAAGGCCACGGAGGCCCAGAAGGGCGCTCTCTTGCTCGGCATCGCCACGCGCGGCGAGACGGCGGAGGAGATCGCCGGTGCGGTGACCGCGCTGCGGGCCCGGATGCGGCGCGTCGAAAGCCGGCGCACACCGCTTCTGGACACGTGCGGTCCCGGCGGCCTGGGCCGCGACCTCTTCAACCTGTCGACGGCCGCCGCCATCGTCGCGGCGGGCGCGGGCGCCTCGGTCGCCAAACACGGCAATCGCTCGATCACCTCTCGTGTGGGGTCGGCCGATCTGCTGCAGGCGTGCGGCGTCGCCGTCGAGCTCGACCCGGCGACGGCGGGGCGGATCCTGGACGAGGCGGGTCTGGTCTTCCTCTTCGCTCCCTCCTTCCACCCGGCCATGAAAGAGCTCGGCACGGTGCGCCGCGAGCTCGGGATCCGAACGATCTTCAACGCGCTCGGGCCGCTCGCCAATCCGGCCGGCGCCTCGCGGCAGATGATCGGTGTGGGCCGGCCGGAGTTGGTGCGCCTCCTCGCCGATGCGCTCGCGAGCCTCGGGGCCGAGCGGGCGATCGTTTTTCACGGCGAGAACGGGCTCGACGAGCTCGTCCCCGGCGTGCCCGCCTTCGGCATCGAGGTGCGCGAGGGTTGGACGCGCTCCTGGCGCTACGATCCTTCCGCTCTCCCGCAGGCGCCAGTCGCGCTCGAGGAGCTCGCCGGGTCGGACGCGGCGGGGAACGCCGCGATGCTGAGAGCGCTCCTGGAGGGGGAGACCGGGCCCCGGCGGGAAACCGTCTTGCTCAACTGTGCACTTGCGCTCCTCGTCGAAGGGCGGGCGGCGGACCTGCCGGAGGGCTATGAGCGCGCGCGGCAGGCGATCGACAGCGGCCGCGCGTTTGCGGCCTTCGAGGCGTTGCGATCGTCGTCGAAGGCGATGAGCGGCGCGGCGCCAGCGGGGCCGGCGTGAGCGGCGGGTTGCTCGAACGCATCCTCGCGGACAAGCGGGCGCGACTGAACCGCGGCGAGTATGGGCCAGGAGGGCCGCCCCCGCGTCCGTCGGACGGGCCGGGCTTCGTCGCCGCGCTGCGAGAGCCGGGAACCCGCATCGTCGCGGAGATCAAGCGCCGGTCCCCCTCCGCCGGAGAAATCCTTCCCGACGCCGAGGGGAGCCTGGAGACCGTCGCGCTCGAGTACCGGCGAGGGCGGGCGGCGGCACTCTCGATTGTCATCGAGGAAGACCACTTCGGAGGGAAGCCGGACTGGCTGCCGCGAGCCAAGCGGATCTCGGGCCTGCCCGTCCTGATGAAGGACTTCATAGTTTCCGAGCGGCAGCTCGACTTCGCGCTCTCCCTCGGCGCGGACGCCGTGTTGCTGATCGTCCGGGCCCTTCCCGATACGGATCTCGCGCGGCTCTCCACGGAGGCCCGCCAGCGGGGTCTCGCGACCGTGGTCGAAGCGCACGACGCTGAGGAGATCCGGCGCGGCGCTGCTGTCAGCCCCGACGTCCTCGGCGTCAATGCCCGAGATCTTTCTACCTTCGCAACCGACCTCTCGGGGCCGGAGGAGCTCGCTGCCGCAATCCCACCCGGTCCGGTGCGGCTGGCGGAAAGCGGGATCCGCTCGCGCGAAGACATCGTCCGCCTTGCCGCCGCGGGCTACGAGGCGTTCCTCGTGGGGGAAACGCTGCTCCGGGCCGAAGATCGGTCGGAGGCACTGCGGGAGCTGCGCCGATGACGGCGGTCAAGATCTGCGGGCTGACGCGTCCCCAGGACGTCGCGCTCGCCTGCGCGGCCGGCGCCTCCTGGGTCGGATTCAACTTCGCGGCCCGATCTCCACGGCGCGTCACGGTTGCGTCGGCTCGCGGCCTGGCACAGGCCACAACTCCCGGCGTCCTTCGGGTCGGAGTCTTCGAGGCGGAGGAAGCCCCAGCCATCCGCGAGGCCGTGGAGGAGGCCCGACTCGATTTGGTCCAGCTTCACAGGCCCCTGCGAGAGGAAGACCTGGAGGGCCTGGCGGTGCCCGTGGTTGCGGTGGCGCGCGTCGGGGCCGCGGGCCCGGACCCTCTTCCGGCGCCGAATCTCCTCGCGCGCTGCCGCGCGCTTCTTCTCGACACGCTCGAGCAGGATCGCGCCGGAGGCACCGGGACGCCGTTCGACTGGCGCTTGATCGCCGGCACGGACTTCGGTCTGCCGATCCTGCTCGCGGGAGGCTTGAAGGCCGAGAACGTGGCGGAGGCGATTGGCCGCGTGCGGCCCTGGGCGGTGGACGTGGCCTCGGGCGTCGAGAGCTCGCCGGGAGTCAAGGACGCGGAAAAGATGCGCCGATTTCTCGCGGCGGTCCGGAAGGCAGATGCCGACGCGGCGTAGGAATCGCAAGGGTTACTTCGGACCGTACGGCGGCCGCTTCGCTCCGGAGACGCTCATGCAGCCGCTCGAGGAGCTGGAAAAGGCCTTCGAGCGGTGGCGGCGGGACCGCCGATTTCGGACGGAGCTTGCGGACCTGCTGCGAACCTACGCGGGCCGGCCCACGCCGATCACGGTGGCGAGCCGGCTCGCGGCGAAACTGGGCGGCGCCCGGATCGCCTTGAAGCGCGAAGATCTGCTTCATACCGGCGCCCACAAACTGAACAACGCGCTCGCCCAGGTGCTGCTCGCGCGCCGCATGGGCAAGGGGCGCATCGTTGCGGAGACGGGGGCAGGGCAGCACGGTGTGGCGACTGCCGCGGCCGCGGCGAAGATCGGGCTGCCCTGCCGCGTGTACATGGGCTCGATCGACATGGCGCGCCAGGCGCCCAACGTCCTGCGCATGCGTCTGCTCGGCGCGCAAGTCGTTCCGGTCGATTCGGGCTCGAAGACGCTCAAGGACGCGATCAACGAAGCGATGCGGGACTGGATCGAAAACGTCGCGACGACGCACTACGTGCTGGGCTCGGCACTCGGTCCTCATCCTTATCCTTCGATGGTGCGGGAGTTTCAGTCCGTGATCGGGCGTGAGGCGCGGACGCAGTTCCGAAGGATGGCCGGCCGGGACCCGGATGCGGCGGTCGCGTGCGTCGGCGGAGGCTCGAACGCCATCGGCCTCTTCGCGGCGTTTCTCGAGTCCCCGACGAAGCTCTACGGGGTCGAAGCGGGGGGCCGGGGGAAGGCGCCTGGGGAGCACGCGGCGCGGTTTTCGGGGAAGGGCGGCTCGCTCGGAGTTCTGCACGGGACTCTGACCATGCTCCTCCAGGACGAGGCGGGGCAGGTCCTGCCCACGCACTCCATCTCGGCGGGCCTCGACTACCCGGCCGTCGGGCCGGAGCACGCGCATCTGCGAGATCTGGGGCGGGTGAAATACGTCTCCGTTACCGACGCCCAAGCCGTCGACGCTTTCGAAGCGCTTTCGCAGACGGAAGGCATCGTTCCGGCGCTCGAGAGCGCGCACGCCCTCGCCTTCGCGATCGAGCTCGCCCGAAAGATGGCGCGAGGGCGCTGGATCCTTGTCAATCTCTCGGGGCGCGGGGACAAGGATCTGGAGGAGTACGCACGCTGGCGCGAAGCAAGGCGATGAGCCGCATCGCGCAAGCGTTCGAGAAGGCGCGCAGCGAGAACCGGGCGGCGTTCATCGCTTATCTGACGGCCGGCGATCCCGATGCCGAGGCGACCATCGCTCTGGCGCGGGCGCTCGACCGGGCCGGAGCCGACATTCTGGAGCTCGGTGTCCCCTTCACCGATCCGATCGCGGACGGCCCCGTTCTGCAGCGAGCCGCGGCGCGCGCCCTTTCGGCGAAGACTTCGCTCTCGGGAGTTCTCGCGATGGCGCGACGGATCCGCGACGAAACGGACCTGGCGCTCGTCCTCTTCTCCTATTTGAACCCTCTCTTTCGCCGTGGCGTCGGCCGCAGCGCTGAGGAGGCGCGCGCGGCGGGACTCGACGGCGTTCTCGTGACGGATCTGCCGCCCGAGGAGGCGCCTGCCTTCGTGCGGGAGTTTCGAGGCGCCGGCCTCGACACGATCTTTCTGGTCTCGCCGACGTCGCCCTCCACGCGGATGGCCTCGGCCGCCGCGCTTTCTACCGGCTTTCTCTACGTCGTCTCGCGGCCCGGCACGACCGGCACGCGTGCGGATCTGCCCTCGGACCTCGCCGCGACGGTGCGTCGAGCAAGACGCGCAGCCGCGACGCTCCCCGTCGCCATCGGCTTCGGCATCGGAACCCCGGCGGCGGCACGGCGCGCCGCCCGCCTGGCCGACGGTGTGGTGGTCGGGTCCGCGCTGGTGGAGGCGGCCGAGGCTGCCGGGGAGGGTCGGGAGCGAGCAGTGGAGGATCTGGCCGCGAGCCTGGTGGACGCCTGCCGGCGGTGACGCTTTCTCGACGCGCTGGGTAAGCCGCGGGCGGCCGCAAGAGCCGCCCCTATGTACGTGACGTTCTTTGGCGGCACACTAGACTCTGGTGATGGGCCTGGAGGGGCGATTCCTAAAGCTTCTGCTCCAGTCGGACCTGCCTCAGGCCGGCTTCGAGGAAATCCTTCGCGACCGGAGCGCCCGGCGTTTCCATGCCGTCCGCCTGGCGCTGGCGGGCCACCCGCGCACCCCCCGGACGGAGGCGTTGTCCCTGGTAGCCACCCTCTTCTGGCGCGATCTGGCTCACCTGTCGGCGGATACGCGCGTCCACCCGGAGGTCCGCCGGGCGGCAGACCGGGACCTCTTGCGCAGACTGCCGGAAATGGCCCGTGCCGAGCGGGTGGACCTGGCCCGGACGGTGGGCCGGGGAACCCTGGTGGCCCTTCGGTTCGATTCAGACCCCCGGGTCGTCGAGGCCCTGCTCGACAACCGTTTCGCGACCGAGCCGGACGTGGTGCAGGCGGCAGCACGGGCTGGCGCGAGCTCGGGGGTTCTCGAGACGATCGCCGCCCACCCCCGCTGGAGCCTGCGTTCCGCAGTCCGGAGCGCCCTCCTGCGCAGCCCGGCGCTCCCCCTGTCCCTGGCGCTCACGCTTTTGAGCCGGGCCAGCAGAGAGGACCTTGAGGGACTGTGCAGCACAGCCCGGGTTGCGCCCCTTCTGAAGGCGTGCGCCGAAAGAGTTCTTGCGGATCGGCTCGCGCGGGTCTAGCATGAAAATTCCGCCCCATGGGTTCGAAAGGCATGACGGAACAGCCTGCCATGAGCTTCGGCGAGGAGCTCAGGCGCGAGCGAGTTGTCCGCGAGATCTCGCTCGAGGAGATCTCCGCCGCGACGAAGATCTCGCTGCGACTGCTCAAGGCGCTCGAGGCGAGCGATCTGCCGAAGTTGCCGGCCCCGACGTTTACCCGCGGTTTCATCCGCGCATACGCGCGTCATCTGGGCGTCGACCCGGAGGAAAAGGTCAATGCGTATCTCGCCGATCTCGCCGGCGTTGCGCCCGACGCGCCGTCGGCGAAGAGGCCCCGGCCCCGATCGCGCTTTTGGCGCAGCCGCCGTGCCACGGCCGGGACGATCGTTGGCGGCGTGACGGGACTGCTGCTGTTGCTGGGTCTCATCGCCAACCCGGAGCGGCGCCCGCTTGCGCTGCGCGAGCGCGCGATGCCTCGCCCCGTCTCCGCCAGCTTGAAACACGTTACCGCCTCGAGCGAACCGACGCCGGCGATCCGAGACGAGGTCGCCTCTCCGGCGCCGCCCGCGGCTCCCGTGTCGGAGCCCCTTCCGCCTGCCGGCTCGGGTGTCTCCCTGCTGCTCGAGTTCGACGGCGGCGACTCCTGGACGCGGCTCGAGGCGGACGGCCGGACCGTTTTCTCCGGGCTCATTCGTCGCGGTGAGTCGAGGCGCTTCGAGGCCCGGGACGGATTTCGCCTGACGCTTGGAAACGCGGGTGCCGTCCGCGTCACGGTCGACGGCCGCTCGCTCGACCGGCTCGGCGGGGCAGGACAGGTCGTGCGCGACCTGCCGCTGCCGGGCACGCCCGTCCGCGGCTAGCGGCGGCGCCGCCCTTGCTCGATCCCCACCCCGCGGAAACTCAGGACCTGCTCTCGCTGCTTCTCTCGGGAGAGGCGCCTCCGGAGATCCGCCGCTTCGCTGCACGGAATCTGCTTCCGCTCGACCGCCAGGGCCAGATGCGCTCCCTTCTGGCGGTCCTGGACGACCCCGACCCCGAGACTGCCGAAACCGCACGGGCGACCCTCTCCGCCACGCCTCCCGACGAACTGTCGAACTTTCTCGACAGGGGCGACGCTTCAGGCATCGAGGTCGACTCGATCGCGCGCTACAGCCAGGACGGGCAGGTCCTGGAGCGCATCATTCGCCACAGGAATGTCGACGATCAGACCCTGCTGCGGCTCGCCCGGACCGTGACCGGCACTCCCCAGGACGCCCTGGTCGTCAATCAGGTCCGTCTGCTTCGCCTGCCGGCGCTGATCGAGGCGCTCTTCGACAATCCGGACCTGACCGCCGAGAGCCGGCGGCGGTTGAGCGAGACCCGCGAGGAGTTCTTCGACAAGGGACAGCGCCGGCGCGACGCGGCGGAGCTGCAGCGGGTGCAGGCGGAGCTGGCCGAAATCGCCCAGGCGGAGGCCGACGAGGAGGCTGCGGAAGGGGGCGAGGCGGCGGAAGGGGACGCTGCGGCACCGACCGAGGAGGATATGCTGACGGGCGGAGCCCTCTTCCGGCGCATCGGCGTCATGACCGTGCAGGAGAAGATCAACCTCGCCTATTCGGGAGGCAAGGAGGAGCGTCGCATCCTGGTCGGCGACTCGAACACCCTGGTAGGCCAGGCCGTCCTGAAGTCCCGCGGCCTCACGGTCAACGAGGTGGAGTCCTTCTGCACGATGCGCCACCTCGACGGCGAGATGTATCGGAAGATCTCGATGAACAAGGAGTGGATTCGCAACAAGGCGGTCATGCAGGCGATGGTCCGGAATCCTGCCATCCCGATCGCCCTCACGCTGCCTCTGGTCAAGCATCTGTCCCCGCGAGAGCTGAAGGCCGTCATGCGCGACCCGAATCTGCCTGAAGGCCTGCGGCTGACCGCGCGCAAGCTTCTCACCGAAAAACGGCATTGACCGCCGCTGCCACGGGGCGGCGGGCCATCGGGGCACCTTTCCGCCGCCCGGGCATTGCGGCCGACGGCCCTTGCCGGGACCATCGGTTTTCCCGTATCTTTAGCGACCAAGAAGGGCGCGGCGCGCGCGAGGCGCACGTCGTATCATTTCGAAGAAAAATGTCTCGAGACGCTGACTATTACGCCCTGTTGGGCGTCACCCACGACGCGAACGAAAGCGAGATCCGGGAGCGCTTCCGGTGGCTGGCGCGCGAGGCCCATCCCGACAAGGCTCCGCGCGACCAAAAGGCCGAGGCCGAAGCGAAGTTTCAGGATCTCACCGAGGCCGTCAACGTCCTCACGAATCCGGAGCGCCGCAAGTCCTACGACTTCGAGCAGGCTTTCAAGGCCAGCGGCGCCGCTTCCTCGGATGCCGACTCCGTGACGCAGAGCCTGCTCGCGCGCGGGATGCACGCTTACAAGGAGCGGGAGTTCGCCGACGCGGCCGGCAACTTTCAGCTGGCCGTCCACCGCAACCCGAACGATGCGAAGGCGCAGCACTATCTGGGTCTGGCGTCGGCGCGCGCGGGCGACATGCGCACGGCGGTCAAGGCGCTGGAGGCGGCCATCGCGCTCGACCCGCACAACGTGGCGATGCTCAAGGACGCGGGGGCCGTGTTCCGCCAGGCGGGTCTGCTCGTCAAGGCGGAGAAGTGCTACCAGGAAGCGCTGCGCTGGGACCCCTCGGCGGGCGAGGTTCGCAAGGCCCTCGAAGAAGTCCGCGCGAAGCGAGCCGTCAAATCCTAAGTATGCCGTCCGTCGAAGCGTTCGGGCTGACCGACGTCGGCAAGAAGCGAAAGCACAACGAGGATGCTTTCGCTCTGGACCTGAACGACGGCCTCTTCATCGTCGCCGATGGAATGGGGGGGCACGCGGCGGGCGAAGTGGCGGCGCGGATCACGGTCGAGACGATTGGAGAGTTCATCGCGGCAACCCGCCAGAAGGAAGAGGCGACCTGGCCCTTCAAGTACAACCACGCTCTCCACTTCAACAGCAACCGGCTGGCGATCGCGATCGAAAAGGCCAATGAGCGCGTGATGGCGGCCGTGGCCGCACAGCCGTGGCTCAAGGGCATGGGCACGACCGTGGTGGCGGGGCTGCTCAACGAAAAGGTCCTTTCTCTGGCCCACGTGGGCGACAGCCGCGCGTACCTGTTCCGAGACGGCAGCCTCAGGCGGTTGACCGACGACCACTCCTGGGTCCACGAGCAGGTGGCCGCCGGCATCCTGACCGAAGACGAGGCGAAATCGCATCCGCTGAAAAACGTTGTGACGCGGGCCCTGGGCGGCGGGGCTTCGGTGTCCCCGGACCTGCAGGAGCTGTCTTTCTCGGCCGGCGACCGGTACCTTTTGTGTTCCGACGGCCTGACGACCATGCTTTCCGACGAAGAGATCGAGCAGGCCGTCGCGGACCACGAGGATCCGCAGGAGCTTTGCCGGGCCCTCGTGGACGTCGCCAACGAGAAGGGCGGCGTCGACAACATCACGGTCGTCATCGCCCGAGTCCTGAATTCCTCCGAGCCCGACGTCGAATCGCCCTGATTCGGGCGCCCGTCGAGCGGTTCGCCTCCGCACAGCACCAGGGACGAAGTCCGTGTGGCGTCCGTAATACCGTTGACGGGACCCGGCTACCCGTCTATCCTGACCACCTGATGCGAAAACAGCATAAATCGTTGGGGGTCTTGGGGAAACTGAGTTTCGGGCTCCTGCTCCTTTCGGGAGCGGCCGTTGCGGCAGGTCAGGAGGCGGTGGTCGACGGCCGGATTCCCTGGTCCGAAGGCCCCTTCCGGAGCTTCGGCCCGGCCCAGGCGATCTCCGCTGCGGTCGTCCTGGAGGACGAGGCGGACGACCCCGGTTTGAGGCAGTCCCTGTCTCAGATGGTGGCGAGGCTTGCGGGCGAGCTCTTCCAGCGGCAGGGATGGCCGATGCCCTTCAACTCAGGCGACCCCCTCCGAATCCTGGTGACCCGCCGGGAAGCGGATGGCGTTGCTCGCCTCGTGGCTCGCTCTCTCAATAACCGCCACTTGGTGACCCCGGCGATCCAGATCGACGGCTCCGGCCTCTCCAACGACGAGATCGTCCGCGAGGCCGCCCGACTCTTCGCGCTCGCGGCCGTCTCGAGCTATGGGGTGTCCGACAAGGGCTTTCTGACGACCGCGGCGGCGGAAGTGCTCTCCGGCGGGGGCGAGTCCCCGGAGGGGGCAGAGGCCGTCCGCGTGGTCGCCGCGGCGCCGTCGGTTCGCCTGGCCGCGCATGCCCGCACGATGGGACGGGCGCTGCTCGAGGAGTTCGCACAGGAGGCTGGGGGAATTGCCGCGCTGCGGCTCGTGTGGGAACGGGCGAGTGAACGGGGGGAGGACCCCTTGACGAGCCTGGTCCAGACCTATGCCGAGCGGACCGGCCAGCCGGAGGACGCCCTTCTGCTTCGTTTCGCCGCGCGTCTTTACACCACAGTCGAGACCGAGCCCGGTCCCTCGAGCATCGGTTTGTGGGACCTCGAGGCCGGCGCGTTCGACGCGGCGGCACCGGCCGCATGGTCCTTCAATCATCGGACCTACGCTCCGCCGGATACCGCAGGAGCCCTCCGGTTCCACTGGCCCGCCGGGGCGGCAGCGGGTGCGGCCATCGTTCGATACCGCGATCCGGAGCTCCCGCCGGACGTCGTTTTCCTCGAGCCCGAAAGCGTCCATTCGGTGGCGCTCGCGGGTGTCGCGAGGATCGACTGGGTGGTTGCGGGCGCGGCTTCGCCCGGGCCTTCGGCGCCCGCGTTCTTCGAGATGCTGGACGGCTATCCTTTCGCGGATCTGGTCCCCCACGCCGCGCCGTCGGCCGATGGCGCGCGGCTCTGGTGGACGACCTCCTCCCACGAAGAGCTGGCCGGCTGGGTGGTCTTCCGGGAAGAGGTCCAGCCCGACGGCCGGATCTTCCGCGGCGATCCGCAGGTCGTTCCGGCCTCGGAAGTAGCGGCGGAGTCCTTCCGATACGCCTTCGTCGACCCGGCCACCCGGCCGGGCACGTACTATCGGTACACGGTCTGGGCGGTCACCGGCGACGGGCTCCTGGCGAAGGCTTTCTCCGCGACCCTCCGTACGCCGGAGTAAGCTTTCTGCCAACAGATGAGGCAACAGGACATGGCTTGGCGCCTGTCCTGGGAGATCCACGCATGAAGTCGAGCAAGAAGATCCGGCGCGAGCCGGAAGTGGGCAAAATCATCGATCGCACGATCGTGCGGCTGTGGGACACGATCGAGGAGCTCGAGTCGCTCAACCCGGCCGAGCTGCACTTTTACCGCGTCGCTGTGTTTGGCAGCGCGCGGCTGGCTTCGACCGACCGCGAGTATGCCGAGGTCCGCCACCTCGCCTCGCGGCTGACCGAGCTGAACTGCGACATCGTGACCGGTGGCGGTCCCGGCCTGATGGAGGCGGCCAACGAGGGAGCGGCCTCCTCGCGTGGCGTACGCAAGACGCGCTCCTACGGCCTGACGATCGCGATTCCATACGAAAAGGCGAATCCCTATCTCGACAGCGTGACGGCGCACCGCACGTTCTTCTCGCGCCTGCACCACTTCGTGCGGATGTCCCAGGCCTTCGTGATCTTCCCGGGCGGAATCGGGACGGCGTTGGAGCTGATGATGGTCTGGCAGCTGCTCCAGGTCGGCTTCATGACGGAGCGGCCGGTGATCCTGGTCGGCGAGATGTGGGATGGCCTGGTCGAATGGATGCGGCGCGAAATGGCGCCACGGCGTCTGGTCAACGTGGAGGACCTGGAGCTCGTGCACGTCACGCGGAAGGTCGACCAGGTCGTCGGGATCATTCAGAAGCACAAAGAGAAGTTCGACGCGGTGCGGGAGATGCTCATCCTCGAGCGCCGACGCGCCGCGCGCGCGAAGGACGACCCGCCGCCCGCCGTCGAGCCAGACGAGCCAGCCGAGCCAGCCGAGCCAGCTGCTCGCTGACGATCTCCCGGTGGTCAAAGGCGAAGGGCAGGCGCCGTAGCTCCGCCCGCGTGAAGAAGCGCGCTTCCGCGGCGTCGTCGCCCCCCCGGACTCGTCCGCCGATCCGTCGGGCCGCGTAGAGGACCGTCACGTTGTGACCCCGCGGGTCACGGTCCGGCGCCGAATAGACGGCGAGCAGCTCTCCGACCCGAACGCGCAGCCCCGTCTCCTCCAGGGTCTCCCGCCCGCAGCAGGACTCCGTCGTTTCCTTCCACTCGCAGAATCCCCCCGGTAAGCCCCAGTGTCCCTGGAATGGCGGCCGCCCGCGGCGCACGAGGAGCAGACGGCCCTTTCGGTCGAGAACGAACGAGTCGACCGTCAGGCGCGGGTACTTGAGGCTCTTGTACGGATTGGGCAAATTCTCTCCCGCGAATCAGGGTCAACCGTGTACTTCCTGTATTATCAGGCGCCTGACGGCCTTCGCGCGCTCGCGCGACCTGCCTCTGGAGGTTGACATCAGTCTCCAGCTTTTTCTTGTGCCTGAGCACTCTCTCACGAATGTCGATTCCTCTCTGCCGAAATACTTCGCTGTCCTTGAGAAGGGATCGCCACTGATGGCACGGCCCAGGTAAGCCGCGATCAAGCTCGCCCGCGACTCGGCTCGCTGAGGCCCAGCTCTCCAGGCGGCCATGAGCTTGTGCGTGCGGGCGGTTTTCATCTTGTGTCCTTTCGGCGGTCGTCTTCAGAAGTTCCGGCCAGAAACCACGAGTAGTAGGGATTCGACCCGTCCGCGCTGAGGACTCTGACCATGTTCTCGGCCCATCGCTCGCGCTCTCCAGCGTAGGCGTGGAACGCCTGGTAGAAGTCCCGGAGACGCTGCCGCTCGACGGCAATTGCCGCCAGGAGCGGCTCGACGGCGCCCGCAATCATCGGGTCCGTCTGCAGCGCCAGCAAGCGTGGCAACACCCGGGAGAATTCCCCCGGGCGGAGCCAGGTCGCATACTCGATCCGCGGGCGGTCGTCGGTCGTGGGCGGCGCGTCTTGCACGTATCGCTCCAGTCCGGCTCGATCCGTGACGTAGGTCGCCAGCAGCGCGGCCGGCGATGCGATGCCCACCTCCTTCAACGCGGCGGACACGCCGGGTCGCCGAAAGCGCTCCGCGATCCGGGTCGCGTCGAGCTGGATCGGCTCGGCCGATCCAATCAGGAGCGCTTCGTGAAGCTCGGTCGTCCACAGGGTTGCGTGCGGGAAGACGTCCAGGAAGCTTCGGATGAGGGAGCGCGAGTCCTCGTCGTTCTGGGTGGCCAGCGGCCACCATTGGGCCAGGAGCCCGTCCGGATTCAAGCGGCGGCGGGCGAGGGCGTAGAAGTCGCGGGAGTAGAGGTTGACGACGCCGGCCGCCGACGGAGGCGGCGGTTCGAGAGTGATGAGGTCGTAGCGGTCGGCGTTGCGGAGAAGCTCGCGGCGGCCGTCGCCCAGCCGCAAGGTCATGCGGCGGTCATCGGTGACGCCGAAGTTTCCCGTAAACTGCGGCGCGGCTCGGACGACGGCAGGCAGCAGCTCCGCGACAACGCGACGATTGAGCGAGTCGTCGGCGAGCAAGGCGCCGGCGGTGATGCCCGTCCCCAGCCCTATGACGAGCGCCGCGCGCGGCTCGCCGCGATGGATGAGGAGGGGCAGGAGCGCCTGCAGGCGCATGTAGCGCAGCGAGGGCATGGGATCGCCGGAATTGGAGACCCCCTGGACATAAAGACGGCGAAAGGAACCCGACGGGCTTCGCTGCTCGAGCACAGCGACCGTGCCGCCCGGACTTTCCTCGTAGAAGACGAGCTTGCCGCCCCTTGCTGTCGCGAGAAGACGCGCCAGGAGATCACTCGGAACGAGCGCCGCGCCGCCGCCCACGATGAGGACGAGCGCGCCCGCCGCCAAGAGCGCCGGCTTGCGAAAGTCCGCTCCGCGCGCGACGGCAATGGCGCCGAGCATCGCCGCTGCGACGGCGAGGATGCCAAGAGTGCGAACGAGGCCGAATGCCGGGACCAGGACGAAGCCGGTCAGGAGAGTCCCCGCGATTCCCCCGGCCGTGTTGAGCGCCAGGATGGCGCCGAGGTCGCGCCCGATTCGGGCGGCGCCTCCGGCCAGTCGAACGGCCACGGGGAAGGCCGCGCCGAGCAGGATGGTGGGCAGGAGAACGACGACTGCGGAAGCCAGGACGAAGCGGGCGCACATGCGAGCCAGCTCGCTGCCGGTCGCCGACAAAACGACACCGCCGATCCAGCTTTGCGCCCGGGGCAGCCACGGCCCAAGACCGGCCAACAGCAGCAAAGCGCTCCCGCCCGCCGCGGCAATGAGGCAGCCGAAGACCGGCCACGGGTGGCGTATCCGATCGGCGAATCTCGACTGAAGCAGGCTGCCCAGGAAGAGCCCCATCAAGTAGGTCGCCAGCACGACCGTGAAGGCAAACGCGCGCGTGCTGAGGAATTGAACGATCGCCTGGGTCCAAACGACTTCGTAGCCCAGAGCCACCCCTCCTGCCAGCGCATAGAGCCCGAGCGCCAGCGAGACGCTCTGGGGCGGCCGCGCGCGGGAGGCCTCCATGGGGGCGGGCGGCTTCGTCCGACGGTCGGAGGCCAGGGCCAGGGCGGCGGCTACGAAGTTCAAAGCGGCAGCCGCGGCGGCGGAGCCGCGGACGCCGAGGATAGGAACGAGCAGGAATGTCGCGGCCAAAGCGCCTCCTATCGCCCCCAGGGTGTTGGCGGCGTAGAGACTCCCTGAGGCCCGGCCGACGGCCTTCTCGGCTGGCGCGACGGCCCGCACGAGTGCCGGGAGCGTGCCGCCCATCAACAGGGCCGGCAAACCGATCGCCAGGAACAGCAACGCCCAGGCGAGCGGGCGGGACACGGCCTCGAGCGAGACGAAAGCCGGCGCCGCGTTCGCCAGCGCCAGCGTTGCCCCGAGAGCGAGAACGCCGGTGCCCGCTTCCAGCGCCGCGAACAGCCTCAGAGGCCGGGCCGACCGATCCGCCCGGCGGCCGAACAGACCGCCGCCGATGGCGAGGCCCGCAAAGAAGGCGCTGACCGCGGTCGTGACGGCATAGACGTCAACCCCCACGATCAGAGCCAACTGCTTCACCCAGAGCGTCTGATAGACCAGCGCCGCCACGCCCGACAGCAAGAGAACCGCGGGCGGCATTGCCGATTGGATTCCGGACATCCGAGCTTCAGACGGCGGCGGAACGGGAGCGACCCGGCGATTGGCCGGGCGTGAGCGTCGCGGCATGGGTGGGTAAGCTTACGGTCGAAACGAGAAAGGGCGGCGGGGAAAGCCCCCGCCGCCCGTCATGACAGTGTCGGAACGCCTGCTCGGCTTAGTGGTCTGCCTTGGTCAGCTTCTCCATCACCTGGCTGAGGTTGAAGCTGCCGGGCTTCTGGCGCGGCGGGAACTCGATGAAGCTCTGCATCCACTGGCCGACAATCATCGCGGCCGGACCAACGAGGTACGCGCGATCGATCCGCCAACGTTGGTAACCATAGCCCTCCTCGCCGCGCTCGAACGGATCGGCGCGGAGGTTGAACACCTTGGGCAAGCGCAGGACTATCATCGGATCCTGCCAGACGTCGAGACCCTTGGCGCGCTGCTCCAGGAATCCCATCTTCCACTGGTTGTAGCGAAGGGCCGCGGGCTCCCCGTCGTCGGTCCAGTAGATGAATTCGTGGCGCGGCCATTCCTTGGCCTCGCCCTTGAGGGCTGGCAGCAGGTTGTACCCGTCGAGGTGCACCTTGTAGTTGGCCCCTCCTACCGTCGTGCCCTTCGCCAGCGATTCCTTGACGTCGGACTGGCCGACGGCGGCCAGCAGCGTCGGCAGCCAGTCCTCGAGGGAAATGATCTCGTTGATCTCGGTGCCGGGCTTGATCACGCCGGGCCAGCGCACGACCAGGGGCACGCGGTAGCCGCCCTCCCATGGCGTGTTCTTCTCGCCGCGGAACGGGACCGCAGCGCCGTCAGGCCAGCTCATCACCTCGCCGCCGTTGTCGGTCGTGTAGATCACAATCGTGTTGTCGGCGATTTGAAGGTCGTCCAGCCTCTTCAAGAGCTGCCCGATGTGGCCGTCGTGCTCGACCATGCCGTCCGGGACTAGTCCGAACCCGGTCTTGCCCTCTGACTCTGCCTTGAGGTGTGTGTGGATGTGCATGCGGGTCGTGTTGAACCAGGCGAACCAGGGCTTGCCCTCTTTCTGGTTTGCATCGATGAACTTGACGGTCTGGGCGAGCACTTCCTCGTCGATTGTCTCCATCCGCTTCTTCGTCAGCGGGCCTGTGTCCTCGCAGCGCTGCTTGCCCCACTTCCCGAAACGGCCGTCGTCGGGAAGGGTGCTCGCGGTGTCCGTCGCGTAGCAGTGGAAAACGCCGCGGGGGCCGAACATCGCCTTGAACTTTTCGCCCTTCGGATAGTCAGGGCTCTCGGGCTCCTCTTCGGCATTCAGATGGTAGAAGTTGCCGAAGAACTCGTCGAAGCCGTGGACCGTCGGGATGAAACCGTTGCGGTCTCCCAGGTGGTTCTTGCCGAACTGCCCGGTCGCGTAGCCCTGCGCCTTGAGCAGGTTGGCGATCGTCGGGTCCTTCTCAGAGAGCCCTTCGGGGGCGCCCGGGAGCCCGACCTTCAGCAGGCCGGTGCGGATCGGCGACTGGCCGGTGATGAACGCGGCGCGCCCGGCCGTGCAGCTTTGTTGGGCGTAAGTGTCGGTGAAGAGCGCGCCTTCCTTAGCGACGCGGTCGATGTTGGGCGTGCGGTAGCCCATCATTCCGCGATTGTAGGCACTGATGTTCCAGTAGCCGATGTCGTCGCCAAACATGACCAGGATGTTGGGCTTCTTGCCCCC
>JBGPCK010000055.1:0-19265 GCA_041481715.1 Thermoanaerobaculia bacterium
ACGCCGCGCGGATACCACGCCGCGGCCGAGACGCTGCGCATCCTCGGGGATCCGGCGGCCGCGCAGGAGCTCGAGCGGAAGGCGCAGCAGGCCGGTCGCGGCGCCGCGGCAGTTCGCCCGATCCCGGCGGCCCCGCGTTCGGGCGCGTGATAGCTTGCTCCGAGGCGTTCGGAGGCTTCGGTGCAGCTTGCGGTCCTTCGTGTCCTTGCGCGGAGCCCGTTGCCGGGCATTCTCGTCTCCGCGGGCCTGGTGATCGCGGCGGCGACGGGCGTGGGCGAGCAGTTTCCGAAATCTTTCCACGAGAATGCCGAGGTCTCCCTCGTTGCGGTGCCCGTGACCGTCACGGCGCCCGACGGCACCCCCATTCGGGGACTCACCGCTTCCGACTTCGAGCTTTCCGACGAGGGCGTGCGCCAGTCGATCGAGGCCCTGGACGTCGTTGACCTGCGCCGGTTTCGGGAGGTGGGGGAGCCGCCCTGGGCCGTCCCCGGGGCGGCGCGGCGACACTTCCTGATCCTCTTCGACCAGTCCTACGCCAGCCCCAACGCCATGCGGCGGGCGCGCGATGCCGCCGCGCGCTTGGTCGGCGAGGGGATGGAGCCCGAGGACCTGGCGGCCGTCGCCACGGTCTCTGTCGAAACAGGCGCGCGTCTGCTCATGACCTTCACGGCCGACCGCCGCCAGCTCGTCAACGCCATCCGGTCGATCGGCCTGGCGGCGCCGGCCGACCGCACACGCGATCCCCTCGCCTTTTCCTTTCCGCAAAGGGTGGAAACGAGCGCCGACGCGATCGTTCCGATGCCGTCGGACCAGATGATGACGCAGAAGACCTTCGACGATTTCGCGGTCGGACGCGTCGAACAACATCTCGCCGCGATGGGCTCGCTCGCGGCGGCTCTCGAGGAGGTCGCGGGGCAGAAAACGATCGTCTATTTCTCCGAGGGCTTCGACGGCCGGCTGCTCGTGGGAGACTCGGCCGTCGCCGACAACGAAGCGATGGTGCGGGGTCAGTACTGGACGGTCGACGTGGACCGGCGTTTCGCCAACGCGCCGCTGATGGAGAAGCTGACCGAGACCCTGGCTCTCTTCCGCCGCTCCGACTGCAACATCTACCCGATCGACATCGCGGGGCTGCGCGCGGGCGCAACCGAGCAGCTCGAAATCTCGCACCGGGGCGAGGAGGCGCTCCAGATGATCGCCAAGGGAACCGGCGGCGAAGTCGTCCGCAACCCCAACGATCTGGATCGGGCGCTCGAGCACATCCGGGCGAGCACCCTTCTGACCTACGTCCTTTCCTTTCGACCGAGCCGAAGCAGGGGCGAAGGGCGCTATCACCGCCTCAAGGTTCGCTTGAAGAAGGGGGGCGGGCGGGTGTCGGGCAGGGCGGGCTACTACGAGACGCGAGGCTTCTCGAGCTTCTCACCGCTTCAGCGCGCGCTCGCCGCGGCCGACGTCATCACGCACGAGCGGCAGACGGGCGGTTTCCCGATGACCGTGCTCGTCGTCCCGTTGCAGGCGGGCGCGCTGTGCCGGGTGCCCGTTCTGATCCAGATTCCGGGCGAGGAACTGCTCGACAAGGCTTCCAACGGAACGATGCGGCTGGGCTTCTACGTCTACGCCGTGTCCGAGAAGGGTGAGGTCGGAGACTTCTTCACGCGTTCCGTGACGCTCGACCTCGGCCGCGACGCCGCGCGGCTGCGCGAGGGTCTGCTGCGTTACCGTGGAGAGCTGCGCCTGCTTCCGGGGCGCTACCGGATCCGGACGCTCGCGCGGGACGAGGACCACGGCCGGTCCGCCTTCCAGGCCGTGTCACTACAGGTCGCGGAGCCCGAGAAAGACGGCGGGCTTCGTTCCTCTCCGCCGCTCTTCCTGGCCGGGGCCGCGGGCGGGATCACCCTGCGCGATGCCCCCGGCCAGTCCGAGGCGTCCGCCGAGCCCTTCGAGATCGCGGGAGAGGCGTTCGTCCCGGAGGTCGATCCGGCTTTGATCGTGGGGCGGCCGGCGCGTCTGTGTCTGCTCCTCTCCTCGCCCGCCGCGGAGCCGAATCTCCAGATCCAGGCGGTCATCGTCGGGCTTGACGGGCGGCAGTGGGCTCCCGGCAACCTGGTGGTCGTGGGCCGAACCGCTCCCGACCCGACGGGACTCTGGAAGATCGTGCTGGAGTTCGAGCCCACGGCGCTTCCGGCAGGTGGCTACCGCCTCGCCATAACGCTCCGGGACCCGACCGGAGCGGCGCCGGCGATCGTCCGCGAGGCATCGTTTCGGCTCCTGTCACGCCCCTGACCCGGGTTCTCTCCCAGGTGATCCAGGGCGCCGCATCGTGAACCCGCATCCGGCCTCCTGACTGCGCCGGCGGCTGCCGCCCGTTCACGATCCGGATTCGAAGGGTCCGCAGAGCGGGTAGTCGTGGGAGTCCCGCACCAGCCCGGCGCGCACGGGCTTTTCGAGCACGTAGCGGGCGGCCATCCGGACGGCCTCGGGGCCCGGGAGGGCCCGCTCGGTGTAGCCGTGCTGCCAGAAGGCATCGGAGCCGCCCCTTTGCCGCCGCACCTGCCCGCACAGCGACTTCCAGGCCGTCACCGGTGCCGCCAGAGACCCGCGGCTACCCACCCCGAGCAGGAGGTAGGCGTGATCCGGCATGAGGCAGTAGGCGTAGAGATGCGCATCCGTCCGCTCGCACACCGCCCGCAGCAAACGCGCGCACTCGAGACCGAAGGGGATGTCGTCGAAGACCGGGAGCCGGGGGGAGGTTGCGACCGTCACGGAGAATGTCGGGTCCGTCAGGAGCGTGTCGATGCCGAGTCGACGCAGGCCGCTGCGGAACAGGTGGTCAAGAGCGTCCATCGATCGCGACAGCCGGCATGGGGCCCCCCTCCAGACTCTGATTGTCGCGAGCAGGGGACCGTCCTCCGGAACCCGCCGCCGGCCTCCAGCAATCTGCCGGCAACCGCCGTTCGTAGCTCTACAGGATCCTGGGTCATCGGGAGGAGGCCCCACTCGTGCGACTGCGCGTCATCGTCGTTCTCTTGCTCCTGGGGGCGCAGACAATCTTGGGGCAGCCCTCCGGAACCGGGGCGATCGAGGGCCAGGTATGCGACGAGTCGGGCTCGGCGCTTCCGGGCGTCACCGTCGAGGTGAAGGGCCCATCGTTGGCCGCGGCGCGGGTCACGGCCACCGATGCCTTGGGCAAGTACCGGCTGGAGGGTCTGCCGGCCGGGTCCTACGAGGTCGCCTTCCGGCTCCTCGGCCTCATGGGTGTCGCGAGGAGCAATCTTGTCCTCGCTGCGGGCGGCACGGCGAAGGCGGACGCGAGAATGCGTCTCTCGGTATCGGCCGACGTCATGGTCTCGGGCAAGCGAACGTTCCGGAATCTCGCGGACGCCACAGAAGCGGGGGAGAGCCTCACCGGGATCGCCGATGCGGCGAGCCAGGGGGCCGTCGTCGCGAGCCAGATCGAGCTTCGTCCGATCGGGCGCGCCGCAGACGTGCTCGAGACGATCCCGGGCGTCGTGATCAGCCAGCACAGCGGCGAGGGAAAGGCGAATCAGTACTACCTGCGCGGGTTCAACCTCGACCACGGCACGGATTTTTCGACGACCGTGGCCGGCATGCCGATCAACTTGCCCACAAACGCGCACGGCCACGGCTACACCGACTTGAACTTCGTCATTCCGGAGCTCGTCAGCGGAATTCAGTACAAGAAGGGCCCCTACTTCGTGGAGGACGGCGACTTCACGACGGCCGGCTCGGCGAACATCAACTACGCCAATGTTCTCGAGGAGTCGATCGCGCGCGTGGACGGCGGCTCGTTCGACTACACGCGGGCCCTGGTGGCCGGATCCCCGAGGGTCGGAGAGGGCAATCTGCTCTACGGGCTCGAGGCCGTTTACAACAACGGGCCCTGGGTCAAGGGCGACAACTACCGTAAGTTCAACGGCGTGCTGCGATACAGCGTCGGCGATGCGCGAAACGGATTCGCGCTCACCGCGATGGGCTACCAGGGAACGTGGGATTCGACCGATCAGATCCCCTTGCGCGCCGTGGAGGACGGCCAGATCCCGCGCTTGGGCACCATCGATCCGAGCGACGGGGGAGAAACGCACCGCTACAGCCTGTCGGGCGAGTATCAGCGGTCCGACGCGACTTCGGTCACGCGGGCGACGGTCTACGCCATCGACTACGAGCTGAACCTCTGGTCGAACTTCACGTATTTCCTGGAGCATCCCGACACGGGCGATCAGTTCGAGCAGGCCGACCGCCGACAGGTCTACGGCGTCAAGGCGACGCACCGCTGGTTTGCGGGGATGTTCGGCGTGGACGCCGAGAACGAGGTCGGCTTTCAGGGGCGCTTCGACGACATCGGCAGGGTCCAACGACTACCGCGTTCTTTCCTGGATGACCGTCGACGCCGACCTGTCGATCTCGAAAGCGAAATTTCGAGACGAGGACAAGGTCGGCAGCGCCATCCCGGGCGCGGTCCAGAACGTGGTTTCCGCAGGGGTCTCGGTCGACCGGCTCTCGAGCTTCGTCGGCAGCCTTCGCGTGCGCTATTTCGGGCCGCGGCCGCTCATCGAGGATAGCAGCGTGCGCTCGAAGGCTTCGACGACGGTCAACGCTCTCTTGGGATGCGAGTTGCTGCGCGGCCTGCGTGCGCAGGTCGAGGTGTTCAACCTCTTCAACGCGCAGGTTTCCGACATCGACTACGACTATGCGTCGCGCCTGCCGGGCGAGCCGCTCGACGGCGTGAACGACCTCCATTTCCATCCGGCGTCGCCGCGCTCGGCCCGCATCGCGGTGGTGTACGGGTTCTAGCAGGTTGCTGAAGAATGGTGTGGAGCGGCGTTGCGAGCGCCGCCGCAACCCCTTGGGGCGGCTGGCCTCTTGCTCGCGGCGACCTCAAGTCTCATGAAAACCTCCCGACGCAATTGGGTGCTCGCCGCGAGTTGCAAGAAGCCAGCCGCGACGCCCACGTCCATTTTTCAGCACCCTGCTAACGGGACCGGCTCGGTCCGGCGGCGCCGGCGACCCGCCAGATCGCGTAGGGGCCGACGATTTCCCCGCCAGGTCGGGCGCCGCGGTATCCCACGATGATCGTGCCGGGACGGGCGGCCGCCTCCCGCAACCGCTCGCCGGTCCGGTCGACGGCAAAGAACCAGTCGAACCACGGATGCTGATAGATGTCACCGGGCGGCAATCGGTCGGCGCGGGGGTTCACGTTGCCCCAGAGCTGGGAGAAAACGCGCGCGCCGGGCGGAAGCGCCTGCAATCGCGTGATCAGGCGGTTGAAGGCCGGCTCGTCGTTCCAGAAAAGCACACGGCCGTCGAAGTTGCCGCCCACCGCGAGGACGGCGCCCCGCGACAGCGTGAGCGTCGCCGCGAAGGCCATGGCGCAGCGCGAGAGAACGGCCGGACGGCGGCTCATCAGCCGAGCCGCTCCAACGGCGAGACATGGCGTGCTCGCCACGGTCTGGAGCACATCGAACCGCGGATAGCAGATCAGGGCGAGGCCCGCGGCGACGATGAGCAGCCAGCGCGCGCTTGTGGCGTGCTCGCCCGGACGCTCGAGCAAGGCCTCGAGAGAGAGCGGCGCGAAACCGAACAGGATGGTGGCCGCCGTCCCGAGGCCGGGACGGACCGTCAGGAAGGCTGGCCGGATCGTGAGCGGGACCAGGATCGTCCAGCGGAGCATGTCCCTGCCGGCGCCGAGCAGCGCGAAGAGCAAGAGCGTGACGAAATACGGAGCGCATCCCGCCAGGAAGAGCGTCGCAGCGTCTCGGAAGCGGCGGCGCAGGAGCAGGACCAGGGCGGCGAGAACCAGCGCATAGGCCGCGGTTTGCTTGAAGAGAATCGCGATCCCGAAGAGAACCCCCGCCAGCCGGAAGCGCCCGCGGCTCGCGGCCGCGGCGATCGGGATCGCCAGGGCGGTCATCACGACCGTGGGCCAGACCGCGTTGCCGTCGGATCCGAAGAAGACCGCGAGGAAGAATGCCGAGGACAGAGCACGGACCGTCAGCGAGAATCCGCGCGTCTCGCGCAGAAGGAGCCCGTGCGCCACGAGGGGAGGAAGGACCGCGTAGGCTCGCACGAAGGCCGTCCGGGCGCCGAAGAGCAGGAATCCGAGAGCGAGCGTGCCGGTTGTCGCCGGGGTGTGCTCCAGCTTGATGTTGCGGTACATCAACATCCCGCGGGACCAGAGGTAGCCGGGTGTGACGATCTCGGGCCACGCGACCACGCGCAGGTGAAGAGCCAGGACGACGTGCGCCGTGAGAGCGACGAGGGCGAACCCGTTCACCGCGGCGCCGAGGCTGCGGGTCGAGAGCGCTTTTTCCGAGGCGGCGTCTGGAATCGGCAAGCGTTCGGGAATTGTAGCCGCTCGTCGAGGGGCGTTTCGCGCCGGCCTGTCGCGGTGTCGTTCTGGCTCGTGATCCTGGTGCGGATGGCCGCGGCCCACGAGCTCGGCACGATCCGAACCTTCGCGAACTTCCAACGGGACGGCACCTATCGGATCGAGGTCATCATCGACCGAGAGCATCTGCCCCCGGGGTTTGCGTCGAGGGGGGAAACGCCGATTCACGCGATCGCCGGGCTCGAGGCCGGAGAGCTCGGCTCACCCCTTGGCCGGATCCTTGCCGAGGTCGCCAATCATTGCGAGGTGCGCTTCGATGGACGGCGTGTCGAGCCCGCGTTCGCCTGGGAAAACCCCGACCCGGCCGCCGCGGAAGCGGCGCTGCTTCTCACAGGGGCGATCCCGGGCGGCGCGCGCGTGTTCACCTGGAGCAACTCGTTGAAGCTCGGGTCCTACCTGCTGACCCTCTCAACCGAAGGAGAGCAGACCCCCTTGCGCGAGTGGATGGAAGGCGGTCAGGAGAGCAAACCGTTCGTTCTCGCCCGACGGGTCGTGCCTCCGACCGGCCCAGAAGTGATTCGGCAGTACCTGAAGCTCGGCTACACGCATATCGTTCCCAAGGGCGCGGACCACATCCTGTTCGTGCTCGGGATCTTCCTGCTCTCGCGCCGCTGGAAGCCGATCCTGCTGCAGGTCACGGCATTCACCCTCGCGCACACGATCACGCTCGGCCTGACGATCTATGGGGTCGTGTCTCTGCGGCCGGCGATCGTGGAGCCGCTGATCGCGCTCTCGATCGTCTACGTGGCGGTTGAGAACGTCTTCACCGCGCGTCTCTACGCGAGGCGCGTCGCCCTGGTCTTCGGCTTCGGGCTGATTCACGGAATGGGATTCGCGGGCGTGCTCTCGCAGCTGGGTCTGCCGCGCTCGCAGTTTCTTCCCGCCCTGATCTCCTTCAACGTCGGGGTGGAGCTCGGGCAGCTCACGGTGATTCTCGCGGCGTTCCTTCTGGTCGGGCTGCCCTTCCGGGAGAAGCCCTGGTATCACCGGAGAGTGGTTGTGCCGCTGTCGCTCTCGATCGCGGCGATCGGGCTGTACTGGGCGGTCGAGAGGGTGTTCGGCTGAGGGCGGAGCGGGGCGTAGGTTGAACCCCCGTACGATCCTCCGCGTCCGGACTGTCCCTCGCCTCACACGTTGAACTTGAAGAGGATCACGTCGCCGTCGGCGACGACGTAGTCCTTTCCCTCCTGGCGGACGAGGCCCCTCTCCCGGGCCGCGGCCATGGATCCGGCGGCGAGCAGGTCTTCGTACGAGACGGTCTCCGCCTTGATGAACCCCTTCTCGAAGTCCGAGTGGATGACGCCGGCGGCCATGGGCGCGGTGTCGCCCGCGTGGATCGTCCAGGCGCGCGCTTCCTTCTCTCCCGCCGTCAAGAACGTGCGCAGCCCGAGCAGGTGGTAGGCCGCCCGGATGAGTGCGCCGACCCCCGACTCCGAAACACCCAGATGCGCCAGGTACTCGCGCGCCTCCGCCTCCGGCAGCTCGGCCAGCTCCGACTCGATCTTCGCCGAGACGGCGACGGCCTCGGTCCCAAGATGCGTGCGCGCGTAATTCCCGACCGCCGCCACATAGGGCGACGAGGCGGCCGAGGCGAGCCCCTCCTCCGAGACGTTGGCCGCGAAGAGGATGGGCTTCGAGGTCAGGAGAAAGAAGCGCCGGGCGACGGCCGACTCTTCTTCCGAGAGCTCCAGGGTCAAGGCGCGGCGCCCGGAGTCGAGGTGCGCGAGGAGCTTGTCGGCAACGGCGAGCGTCGCCCGCGCTTCCTTGTCGCCTCCGCGCGCGACTTTCTCCGCCCTCTCCCGCGCTCTCGCGACCGTTTCGAGATCGGCCAGGATGAGCTCCGTCTTGATCGTCTCGATGTCGGCGACCGGATCGAGCGCGCCGGCCACGTGCAAGATGTCCTTGTCCTCGAAGCAGCGGACCACCTCGACGATCGCATCCACCTCGCGGATGTGCTGGAGGAACTTGTTGCCGAGGCCCTCGCCCTTCGAGGCCCCGCGGACCAGGCCCGCGATGTCCACGAACTCGATGGCCGCCGGTACGATCGTCGTCGTCTTCGCGATCTTCGCCAGCGGTTGGAGACGCGCGTCGGGCACGGTGACCACGCCGACGTTGGGCTCGATGGTGCAGAAGGGGTAGTTCGCGGCCTCCGCCTTGCGGGTGCGGGTCAGGGCGTTGAAGAGCGTGGACTTGCCGACGTTGGGCAGCCCGACGATTCCGGCGCGCAGCATGAGCGGCGCAGTTTACCGTCAACCCGCCCAGTATCATCCGGGCCATGCGCCGTCTCATGAATCTGGTGTTGCGCGCGGTGTCCTTCCGCCACGGCGCCGCGGCGCCCCGTTCGGAGCGCAGCCGACGGCTGGAGCACACATTCACTCGGATCTACCAAGAGCGAGCCTGGCAGGAGCCGGGGAGCGATTCCGTATCGGGCCGGGGCTCGACGCTCGAGCGGACCGTCGAGATTCGGAAGCGATTGCCGGGTATCCTCGCCGCCCTGGGAGCCCGTTCCCTGCTCGACGCCGCGTGCGGCGATTTTCACTGGATGCGGCGTGTCGACCTTGGAGGGGTTCACTACATCGGCATCGACATCGTCGCCGAGCTGGTGGAACGGAACCGCGCCCTGTACGGATCGCCCGAGAGGGAGTTCCGCGCGGCCGACCTGACGAGCGATGCGCTACCCCGCTGCGACGCGATCCTTTGCCGGGACACCCTCATTCATCTCTCTTCTCAGGACGGCTGGCGCGCTCTCCATAATTTCCGGCGGTCCGCGGCGCGCCATCTACTGTTGACCAACCACATCTCGATCGCCCGCAATGAGGAGGTCGCGTCGGGGGGCTGGCGCAACGTGAACCTGCATCTGCCGCCCTTCTCCTTCCCGGCTCCGCTCGTCCGTCTGGTCGAGAACGCGGTCAATGGGAAGACCCTGGATTCCTGGGAGATGGGGAGCCTCGAGGCGGCGATCCGCCGGGCCGGCGCGCCCGAGCCGCCATCGCCCTGACGGCTCGGTAGGCAGCCGCGAGCGAGCGGATGCGGATCAGGCGATCGCGCCCCCTCCAGGTCTTCGTCGCCCGAATCCACGCAAGCTCCTCGGACAGACTCGAGGTTTCCTGCTCGGAACGACGGAGCTCGGCTTCCCGCCGCTCCGCGGCCGTTCGCAACCGGTCGCGCTCCTCGGACAGACTCGATGCCTTCTGCTCGGAACGACGGAGCTCGGCTTCCAGCTGATCCGCGGCCGTCCGCAACTCGTCGCGCTCGGCGCGTACGCTCGGGTAATCGAGGCGGGGACTCCACCGCGCAAGCAGGCGGGCGACTTCGCGGAGCTCATCGGCGGGATCCGCCGCGGGCCCGTGGTCGCCCAGGACGTCGCGGTAGAGCCCTTCCAGGGCGTCGAGCGCTCCTTCCAAGTCGCATTCCGCGCGGACGCGGCGCGACACGTTGCCCGCGTCATGAGGGTCGTAGCGACCGATCTCCTGCACCAGGTGTTCGACGGTCGCGGGTCGTTGAAGCGCTCTGCGCCCGAAGTTCTGACTACGCAGACGATCGAAGTTCTCCGTCCGAACTAGCGGCCCCGCGCCCGATCGATCGCACAGCACGACCGCCGCGCCGACCGCCAGGGACTCGAGGGCGCAGCGAGCCTTGGCGAAGACGAGGTCATAGTTCACGAGAACTCGCTCGGGCGCCGCGCTCGATGATCCGGCCGCCGCGCCGATGACATCCAGGCAGATGCCGAGCGCGCCGCAGGCCTCGCGCACGGCCGTCAGGCCCGTGTGCTCGGTCATGTAGTTGCTGAAGACCAGGCCCCGCGCCGGCCGGGGCGGAAGGGGACCGCGCGGCAGGAACCGGCGCAAGTCCACCGCATTGTGGAGCACGCGGACTCGGTCCTCCGGGAGGCCGTTCTCCAGGATGAGCCGGTCGCGGGTGGTCTCGTCCACGGCCACGTAGCGCCGGATCCGGGCCAGGAGCGGCGGCTCGTCGAACCAGCTGGACCAGTCGTGGCAGAAAAAAAGAGCCGGCGCCCCCGGGAATCGGAGGACCGCCATCACGGTCTCGAGGGCGTGGTTTCCCTGGATGAGATCGGGAGGTTCGCCGATCTGCTCGAGATCGGAGACGACGGGCACCGTGGCTGCCCGGATTTCGTCGGCCATTTCACCCAGCTGACGGCTGAAAACCGTCGGACGATGCCCGCGCCTCAGGAGACCCATCGCGATGTCCCGGACGTTGACCTCGGTTCCCGTTCGGGAGGCGAGGGTGATGTTGGTCAGCAGCACGCGCACGGCGTCACCGGCCTCCGGAGGTCTCGGCGAGCGCCCGAGCGATCGGCAAGATGTGCTCGCGGTATCGGAGAACCCGGCGGTAGCGTCCCGCGGCGACCTGGCACTCGCCGTACTGCTCGTAGAAGGCCGGTTGGCCCGGATCGAGGTCGAGCGGCTGTCGCGTGTCGATCCGGCGAAACATTTCGGTCCGGAAGGAGGAGATTCCCTTCGCGCTCAGAGCCGCGTCCACTTCCGGGGCGAGCTCCCGGTAACGCGCGGCCGCTTCGAGCTTGCGCGCAAGCGCGTCGTCTGCCAGACACAGGCGTTCGATCTCGCCGGCTCGTTCGAGCGTGCCGCCTGGCGCGAGCGGGTGCGCGAAGAGAACCACCTGGCGCCCCGTCGTTCCGGAGGCAAGCCGGACTGCCGCCGCCGCGATTCCGTGGCAGAGATCGTGCGCGGGGTTGTAGCCTTCCGCCTCGTCGGTAACCGCGACCGAGATGCCGCCCTGGGCGAGGAAGGCTGCCGCTTCGCGTGCCAAGTCGCAAAAAATCTGCGTTTGAACCCCCAGAATCGCCTCGTAGATGTCGCGGTCCGTGAATCGTCCGAACCACGAACCGGGGCGCGCGCCCGCGGACTCGAGCAAACGCTCGGTCGATGCGAGGCGGGACGCGGCGGCTCCACCCGAGCCGTCGGTCAGAACGAGCTCCACGGGTCGCGCGGATTCGAGCCATCCGTGGACTCGAAGCTCGTGGCCGGGATGCGCGGACAAGAGCGCGGCCGGTCCCTGCCGGAGCGCGGAGGTCCCGGCCGATTGGATCAGAGAGTCCCTAGTGGTCGATTCGGTGCCCTTCACGCTTTTTCGGGCCTCTGGAGATGGGCTCGTTTCGATCCTTTCATGGGCGCCCGCGCAAGGGAAGCGAGAGTGAAGGGTCTTCGACTTAGAATCCCCGCACCTTGAGCGCGACTCCCACCGCCGGCGGCGGTCTCCTGCGCGTCGTCTCCCGCTGGGAGATCGTCGCCCTTTCCGTCAACGACGTCATCGGGAGCGGCGTCTACCTGATCCTGCCCGTGGCCGCCGCGGCGCTGCTCGGCCCGGCGAGCGTCTGGGCCATCCTGGCGGCCGGACTCGCGGTGCTGCTGCTGGTGCTTTGCTTCGCCGAAGCGGGCAGCCTCTTCGACCGCGCGGGAGGAGCCTACGTCTACACCCGCGCGGCATTTGGGGATTTCGTCGGGTTCGAGGTCGGCTGGATGACATGGATTGCGCGCATCGCATCGGTCGCGGGGCTCTCGGTCTTCTTTGCGCGCGCCGTCGGCTTCTTGTGGGAGGGAGCCCGAAGCGGCGCGGGCAAGTGGGCGACGATCCTGCTGGCGTTGGCGGCCTTGACGGCCATCAACGTGCTCGGAGTCAAGTCCGGCGCGCGCACGGCGGTCTTTCTCGCGTGGGGCAAGGTCCTGCCGCTCGTGCTCTTCGTGGCCGTCGGGATCGTCGCGGTCGCCTGGAGCCGCGTCTTTCCCGTTCCGATGCCCGCCTCCGGAAACTTTGGGAAGGCGGCCCTCCTCGTTCTCTTCGCATACGCGGGCTTCGAGAACACGGCCGCGCCCGCCGCCGAGTTTCGCAACCCGCGCCGCGACGTCCCCTTCGCCCTGATCGTCATGATCGCGATCGTGACGGGGATCTACGTGCTCGTCCAGCTCGTTGCGATCGGCACGATCCCGAACTTGGGCGCCTCGGAAACGCCCCTGGCCGACGCCGCCCGTCAGATGATGGGCCCGATCGGAGGCTTTCTGCTGACCCTCGGCGCCGCGCTTTCCGTCCTCGGCACGAACAACAACACGATCCTGTCGGGCCCGCGGTACCTCTACGCGCTGGCGGAGACCGGCGCGCTCCCTTCCTTCTTCGCGCGCGTTCATCCGAAGTATCGGACGCCGCACGTGGCGATCCTGACACAGAGCGGGATCGCGGCGGCGTTGATGCTGACCGGCACGGCCGAGCAGCTGGCGGAGCTTTCGGTCGTCGCGCGGCTCGCGACCTACATCGGCACGGCCGCCTCGGTGCCGGTGCTGCGGCGCAAGATGCCGGCGACCGCGCGCGCCGTCCGCCTGCCGGGCGGAGCGCTCATTCCGGCCGCCGCGCTCGGGGTCTGTCTCGTCTTTCTTTCCTCGGCCACTCAGAAGAATCTCGTCGCGGGCGCGATCGCGCTCGCGGCCGGCGCGGCAATCTTTCTCGCGCGCCGGGGCGCCCTTCGACCGGAGGCTCTGGAATGATCTTCAGGAGGATTCGATGAAGAGGTCTCTTTCGTTCACGGTCTTCTTGCTTCTGGGAGCGGCCGGGCTCTTCGGCCAGGCTCCCGTCCCCGCGACCCCTCCCACACCGCCGCCCATCACGGTCCTGCGCGCGGCGCGGATCTTCGACGGCACGAGCGACCGCGTGCTCGAGAACGCGGTTGTCGTCATCGAAGGTACCAAGATCAAGTCGATCGGGACGGGCGTCCCGGTCCCGGCGGGCGCGACGACGGTGGATCTGGGGAACGCGACGCTCCTGCCCGGTTTCATCGACTCGCATACGCACCTGACCGAGGAGTCCTCGGAGAGCTGGCTTGCGGACTTCTACCAGGGCCTGCGGCGCACCGCTCCCGAGCAGACCCTCTTCGCCGCGGTCTACGCGAAGCGCACGCTCGAGGCCGGCTTCACCACCGTGCGCAACGTCGGCGCCGAGAGGGACGAGGACACCGGCCTGCGCAACGGAATCGCGAAGGGCCTCGTGCCGGGGCCGCGCATGCTCGTCTCGCGTTACGCGCTGGGCTCGACGGGCGGGCACTGTGACCGGACCGGATTTCCGGAGGGCCTGTTCGGCGCGGAGCCCGGGCCCGAGCGCGGCATCCTGCATGGCGCCGACTCCGGTCGGGAGGCCGTGCGGCTTCAGATCAAGTACGGCGCGGACGTCATCAAGATGTGCGCCTCGGGGGGAGTGCTGTCGCTCGGCGATGACGTCTCGGCGCCCCAGATGACCGACGAGGAGTTGACGGCGGTGATCGACGAGGCGCATCGCCTCGGCCGCAAGACGGCCGCGCACGCGCATGGCGACGCCGCGGCCCGCGCCGCAGTGAGGGCCGGGATCGACTCGATCGAGCACGGCTCCTTCCTTACGGACGAAACGCTGGCGCTCATGAAGGCGAAGGGCACGTTCCTGGTGCCAACGCTCCTTGCGGGGGAGTGGACCGGCGGCCGGGCGCAGAAGTTTCCGCCGGAAATCGCGGTGAAGGCGAAGGCGGCGTTCGCCGCGCGTTCCGATATGTTCCGGCGGGCGCTCAAGTCGGGCGTCAAGATCGCATTCGGGACGGACTCGGCCGTGTCGCCCCACGGCATCAATGCCCAGGAGTTCGGCCTGATGGTCGGACTCGGCATGTCCCCGGCCGCGGCGCTGCGTTCCGCCGGCCCGGTGGCGGCCGACCTGCTCGGCCTGTCGAAGGAGATCGGGACGATCGAGGTCGGCAAGGAGGGCGACATCGTCGCCGTGCCCGGCAATCCGCTCATGGACATTCGAGCCACCGAGAAGGTCTTCTTCGTGATGAAGGGAGGCCAAATCTGGCGCAACGACCGCGGGGAGACCGAGCGATGATGGACGTGCGATGAAGACCGCACTCGTCACCGGAGTCAGCGGACAGGACGGCTCCTATCTCGCGGAGCATCTGCTCGACCTCGGTTACAAGGTCTACGGGTTGGTCCGGCGCACGAGCGTGCGAAACCTCGCTCGCATCTCCCATTTCCGCGACCGGGTGGAGGTTCTGGCCGGGGACCTTCTCGACCAGAACTCGCTGATCAACGCCATCCTCGAGGCCAAACCCGACGAGATCTACAACCTCGCGGCGCAGTCCTTCGTGCCCGCCTCGTTCTCGCAGCCCGTGCTCACGGGCGAGTTCACCGCACTCGGCGTGACGCGCATCCTCGAGGCGATCCGCGTCGTCAATCCGAAGATCCGCTTCTACCAGGCGTCCTCCTCCGAGATGTTCGGCAAGGTGGACACCGTCCCCCAGAACGAGACGACCAAGTTTCACCCGCGCAGCCCTTATGGCGTTGCCAAGCTCTACGGGCACTGGATCACGCTGAACTTCCGGGAGTCCTACGGGATCTTCGCCGTCTCGGGGATCTTGTTCAATCACGAGTCGCCGCGCCGCGGTCCCGAGTTCGTAACGAGAAAGATTACGCTCGCGGCCGCGAAGATTGCGGCGGGCTTGCAGAAGGAGCTGCACCTGGGCAACCTGGAGGCCCAGAGAGACTGGGGCTTCACGGGCGACTTCGTCAAGGCCATGCACCTCATGCTGCAGCAGCCGACGCCCAACGACTACGTGATCGGGACCGGCGAGACGCACACCGTGCGGGAGTTCGTGGAGCTCGCGTTCTCCCACGTCGGCCTCGACTGGCAGAAGCACGTCGTGACCGATCCGAAGTTCGTGCGGCCCGCCGAAGTGGACCTGCTGATCTCCGACGCGCGGCGCGCCCGCGAGGAGCTCGGCTGGTCGCCCAAGGTGAGCTTTCCGGAGCTCGTGAAGATGATGGTCGAGGCGGACGTGGTCCTCGTTGCCCGGGAAGGGGACCGGGCGGAATAGCTTCGCGGGCGGCCTTCCGCTGGTCCACCGGACAGTTACCGACCGGCAGGCAAGCGTCTACACTGGCGACACATGCGATCGGACTTTTTTTCACCGGGCGGCCGCGGCCTGACCCGCGTCCGTCGCGGCTGCGCCCTGGTCGCCCTGGCGTTCGCCCTCGAGCCCGGCCCGGCCGCCGGTGCGACATACTCGATCGCCGGTCTCTCGGACACCGCGGTCGTCACGAACCTATCCTCTCCGACGGACTTCGACTGGCTGCCGGACGGCCGCATGCTCGTCCTCGAAAAGGGCGGCCTGGTGCGGATCGTCGTCGGGGGAGTGCTCCAGGCGACACCGGCCCTCGACTGGACCGGCAACGTCGACACGTTCTCCGAGAGGGGCATGCTCGGAATCTGCATCGATCCGAATTTCGGCACCAACGGCTTCGTCTACCTCTATTACACGACGGCGGCGCCGAACAATCGGATCTCCCGGTTCCACATGGTCGGCAATGCGCTCGATTCGGCGAGCGAGCACGTCGTTCTCGACAACATCGGCTCGACCAATGGCAATCACAACGGCGGGACGATCCGGATCGGACCGGACGGGAAGCTCTGGGCGGCGCCTGGCGAAACAGGCACCGGCGGCGCGAAGGCGCAGGACCTTTCGACGGGCAACTTCAGCGGCAAGGTCCTCCGGCTCAATCTCGACGGATCGGCGCCTTCGGACAATCCGTTCGCCGCGGTGTCGGGGGTGGAGCACCGAATCTGGGCCTTCGGATTTCGCAATCCGTTCCGGTTCTCGTTCCGGCCTTCCGACGGGGCGCTCTTCGTCGCGGATGTCGGCCAGTCCGCTCGGGAGGAGCTCGACTTCGTAACGGTGGGCAAGAACTACGGCTGGCCTTGCCGCGAGGGATTGATCGCCTACATGGGCTCGCCTTCGGTCACCTGCAGTTCCCCACTCACGGATCCCATCTTCGACTACGACCGAACCGTCGGCCGGACGATCATCGGCGGTCTGTTCGTGACGTCCGCGACCTACCCGGCGGCGATCCAGGGCAGGTACCTCTTCGGCGACAACGCGGCCAGCTGGATCCGATACCTCAACATCAACGCGAGCAATCAGGTCAGCGGCACCCTTCAGAATTTCGCCACCAACGCCGAAGGGCCCGTCTCCTTTCACACCGGGCCCGACGGGCTCATCTATTTCGCGGCGATCGGCTCGGGGAAGATCTACCGGATCAATCCGCCGGGCTCTGGTTTCCACACGCTCACGCCGTGCCGCTTGGTGGACACGCGCAACGCCACGGGCGCCTTCGGAGGCCCGGCGCTCGCGGCGAAGGGGACCCGCGGCTTCCACCTCGTCGGGCGGTGTGGCCTTCCCGCGAGCGCCCGCTCGGCCGTCGTCAACGTAACGGTGACCAAGGCCGGGGCGCAGGGCGATCTCAAGATCTACCCGGCGGGGGGAACGGTCCCGCCGTCGAGCGTGATCAGCCTCCGCGCGGCGCAGACTCGGGCCAACAACGCCGTCCTCCTGCTCAGTGCCACGGGTGACGTCAGCGTGCTTTTCGAAGCGGCTTCTGGGAACGTCCATTTCATCTTGGACGTCGATGGCTACTTCGAGTAGCCGTTTTCCGGCGGCATTCTCCGCAATCGCCCCGTTTCGGACCGCCGCTTCGATCTCTCGTCGTTTCTTCCTGTGTGGCGCGTTGGCGGGTTGCTCCGCGGCGGCCGAAGCCGCCACGTACCACGTCTCTCCCTCCGGTCTGGATACGAACGTCGGATCCCTGGTCGCGCCGTGGCGTCAGATCCGAAGGGCCATCGTGGCTTCCGTCCCGGGCGATACGGTCCTCGTCGCCGACGGCGACTACCTCGGATTCGATCTGGAGGGCATGGCCGGAACTGCTTCCGCCGTCTTCGCGATCCGGGCGCTCGGTGCCAACGCGAACGTGCTGTCGACGAGCGACCGTTCCGACAACCGGGACACGATTCATGTCTCCTTCAGTTCTTACGTCGTCCTGGACGGCCTCCGAGGCTCGAACGCCAACCGGGCTGCCGTCCGTGTCGATCAGAGCGACCACGTCACGGTGCGCAACGGGACGTTTGGCAACAACGCGACCTGGGGGATCTTCACCGACTTCTCCGACGACCTCCTGATCGAGAACAACGAGTGCTATGGCAGCGTCACCCAGCACGGCATCTACGTCTCCAACAGCGGCGACCGGCCGGTCGTGCGCGGCAACCGCGTGCACGACAACCACGCCAGCGGAATTCAGTTGAACGCCGACGCCTCGCAGGGCGGCGACGGGGTCATCAGCGGCGCGGTCGTCGAGAACAACGTGATCTGGAACAACGGCTCGGGCGGCGGGGGAGCGATCAACCTGGACGGCGTCCATGACTCGATCGTGCGCGACAACCTGCTCTACGGGAACCACGCCTCGGGCATCACGAATTTCCAGATCGACGGCGCGGAGGGCCCTCGGGGCATGCAGATCGTCAACAACACGATCGACATGGCTGCCGACGCGCGCTGGGCCCTGCTCTTCAAGAGCTCGACGGGCGGCAACCTCGTGCGCAACAACGTCCTCGGCAATCGCAACGCCAACCACGGCGGGATCACCTACGGCGACGCGACCGACGTGGCCGACACCGACAGCGACTTCAACATCCTGGACGCCGTCTCTCCCGACGACAGTACGCGCGTCGCGCTCGGGACGTGGCAGGCCCAGGGACACGAGCTCCACTCGTTCTCCGCGACCCTCGCGAGCCTCTTCGTGAACCCGGCCGGAGGCGACTATCACTTGCTCGGCGGCTCGCCGGCGATCGACGCGGGGCAGACGGTCTCGGCCTGCCCGGCGGACCTGGAGGGCAGGGCGCGGCCGGTCGGGCCCGCTTACGACATCGGCTGTTACGAGTTTGCCGCGCCGGCCGGGACGAGCTTCTACACGGTGGCCCCCTGCCGGCTGGTGGACACCCGCAAGCCGGCCGGGCCCCTCGAGGGACCGGCGCTCCCGGCCGGGGCAACCCGTATCTTCCCGATGGTCGGGACCTGCGGCATTCCATTGACCGCAAAGGCGGTTTCCGTAAACGTCACCGTCGCCCAGCCCGCGGCGGCCGGAGACCTGCGGCTCTATCCGGGTGGTTCGCCCCCTCAGGCGTCGGCGATCAACTACCGCGCCGGCCAGACGCGGGCGAACAACGCGGTTTCCGGCCTTGGGGCCTCGGGGGGACTCTCCGTCCGGTGCGACCAGCCGGAGGGGACGGTCCACCTCATCCTCGACATTAACGGCTACTTCCAGTAGCGCCGGGCCCGGCAAACACCTATAGAATCCCGCGCAATCTCCGATTTGCGTTCGGATGGGTTCCGGGTTGCCGTTTTGAGATCGGTGGGCCTCGGAGGGGAAGTCCTCAGGAGGAAGGTCCCCAGATGAGACACGCGGTGCCTCGCCGCCGGCTCGAAGGGTTGCGCCGGCGGTGGCCTGCCTTCCTCCCGCTCGCGATCCTCTGCGGCCTGCTTTCGGTCGGCGCCGCGCTCGGCGAGACCTTGAGCGTCCAGGCCCGGCAGCAGATCCAGGCGCTGCTCGCCGAGAAAGAGACCCGCACTCCCGCACAACGCAAGATCGACTCGAAGCTGCTCTACGCCGACAGACAGAGGCGCGGCGTGGATGCCGCACCGGGCGTGCGCTCGCTCCGGACCGGGGTCGAGGTCGACACCGGGAATGCGACAGTGGTGGACATCACGGCGAACGTTAGCATCGCGCTGCTCCGGCGGCTCCGTCGGCTCGGCGCGCAGGTTCTCGGCGTGTACCCTTCGGCCCGCAGCATCCGCGCCCGCGTGCCGCTCAAGACGCTGGAGTCGATCGGCGGAGACCCGTCGGTGATCTTCGTCCAGCCCAAGCAGGAGTTCACCGTCTGGGGAGCCTCGTCGCCGCCGCAGGTGGTCTCCGAAAATGCTCAGACCGGCGCCAGCCCGCGTCCGGCGCCAAGGCTCCCGCCGGGCTTTGCCGAACGCTCGGCCCGC
>JBGPCK010000056.1:0-18765 GCA_041481715.1 Thermoanaerobaculia bacterium
CGCGTTTTTCCGTATCCTCCTTCAAACGGTTCGTGTTCCCGCGGCGTCTAACCGGTCGAGATGGTTTCTTCGAGGGGCGGAGGGTGACGGGCCGTTGGAGAATTTCACGCGAGTTTTGCCGTCGCCCGAGGAGGTTGCGCTGCCACGACCCGGACCGGACGACCCGCAGATCACCGACGAAGAGCTCCTCGAGGCCACTCGGAGGGGAGACCTGCCGGCCTTCGAACGGCTTTACGACCGGCACGGCGCTCGCATGAAGAGCATCGCCGGCAACCTGCTGGCGAGCGCGTCGGATGCGGAGGACGCCGTGCAGGAGTCCTTCCTGAAGGTCTACCGCGGCGCGGCGGCCTTCCGGGGCAGCGCCCGTTTTTCGACCTGGATCTACCGGATTCTGATCAATACCTGCTACGACGCGATGCGCCGGCGAGAGCGCCGGCCGGAAGGAGAGGCTGCGGCGAGCTCCTCCGACTCCGACGCGCGCCTGGACCTTCCCGCCGCGGGGCCCGACCACCTGCTGCGCCTCGAGCTCGAGGACGCGCTCGAGCAGCTTCCCGAGCGGCCGCGCACGGTGTTTCTGCTCTCGGCGGTCGAGGGCCTCTCGCATGGCGAGATCGCGGAGGTTCTGGGCGTCCCCGAGGCGACATCCCGAACCCTCCTCTTCGAGGCGCGGCGGCAGCTGCAGCGCCTTCTCTGGCGGGGCCGGGGCCGGGCACGGGAGTCCCGGGCATGAGCGGCTCCGGCTGCGACCGGTTTGACCGGGCGACCCGGCGGGAGGACGCAAGGGCCTGGACGGAGCTCGAGAGCCACGCCGCCGGCTGCGCGGACTGCCGGGAGCGGCTCACCCTCTGGAAAGAGATTTCGGCCGCCGCGCCCGCGCTGCGCAAGGCCTGGGACAGCCCCGATCTTCTCCGCCGGATCGAGGAGGCGATCGGCGCGGGCGCCCCGGCTGAAAGCTCCGCGAGCCTTGACGCCCCGACGCGTCCGGCCTCGCTCTTGCGCTTCCTGCCCGCCGCCGCGGTAGCCGCGCTCGTGGTCCTCTCGATGGTGGGAGTCCGCGTCTTCCGGGACAGCGCGGGCCGCGAGCCGCTGACGAGCCTCGCTCCTGGCCGGGAGCCCCTGCTGACAGAGCAGGCTCTCTCCGACGTCGAGACGGCGGAGTCCGCTTACCTGACCTCGATCGAGAAGCTGTCGCTTCTCGCGCGGCCGCGCCTCGCGGACCCGTCGTCGCCTCTCTCCGCCGCGTATCGGGAAAAACTCCTGATGCTCGACTCCGCGATCGCCGAGACGCGCGGCGAGGTCGAGCGCAACCGCTTCAACACGCATCTCCGAAAGGAGCTGCTCGCCATGTACCGCGAGAAGCAACGCACCCTTCAGGACCTGATGAAAGTAGGGCAATCATGATCGCTCGAACGCCGTCCCGCTCGCCGCGCATCCGCCGCGCCGCGACACGCTCGCGTTTTCTCGCCGCCGGACTCCTGATCGCCTGCGCTGCGGCGCGGGCGGGGGCGGGGGGGCGCGAGGAGATCTCGCGGACGTTCCAGAAGTCCTTGCCGCTGCCGGCGGGGCAGAAGCTATCGGTCGATCACAGCCACGGCAGCGTGAGCATCACGACGCACCGGGAGGCGGTGGTCTCGATCGACGCCACGATCCGCGTCTCTTCCTCCGACCGGGAAGGAGCCAAGAAGCTGGCGCAGGAAATCGGTATCGAGGTGGCGCAGACGGCCGCTGGTGTCTCGGTCAAGACGGTCTATCCCGAGAAGAATTGGACTTCCTTCAACTTCGGGTTTCTCTCGTACTCGGTCGACTACACGATCGTGATGCCCGCGACGTCGCCCCTGACGCTGCGCAATCGGTTCGGCGACGTGGAGGTTGTCGGGCTCAAGGCCGCGGGGGACATCGCCAACTCCAACGGAAAGGTGACCTTTCGCGACGGCGCCGGCCGGCAGCGGCTCGAGAATTCCTTCGGTTCGATCGAGCTTTCCGGCAACGCCGGCGACGCCATTGTGATCAACGGCAACGGTGTCGTCACGGCGAACGACGTCGAGGGGGAGCTCGACGTCCGCAATCGTTTCGGACGCACGACAGTCACCAAGGTCGGGAAGCGATGTGTGGTCAACAGCAGCAATGGCGATGTCACGCTCGACGGCGCCGCGGCCTCGGGGAGCCTGACCGCTTCGTTCGGTAAGGTCGACGTCCGCAACGTCGGCGGAGACCTCTCCGTCCAGAACAGCAACGGAATCGTCACCGTCACGGCGGTTGGCGGGCGGGCCGAGCTCGCGACGAGCTTCGGCGCGATCTCTTTCTCCGACATGCGCAAGGGAGTGACCGCCACGGGCAGCAACTCTTCCGTTAGCGGCCGCAAGGTGGCCGAAGGCGTTGCCGTGCGCAACACGTTCGGGTCGGTCGAGCTCGCGGACGTGGGCGGGGCGGCCGACGTCGAGAACTCCAACGGCAAGATCCGCGTGCGCGACGTGAAGTCCGCGGCGAAGCTCACGACCCGTTTCGGCGAAGTCGACGCGGCCGGCATCGGCGGCGACGCGACGGTCTCCGACGCCAACGGAACGGTGACCCTCGCCAACGTCGAGGGCGCCGCGGAGGTGCACAATTCCTTCGGCGAGACCGGCGTCACGCGCATCAAGAAGGGGGCCCGGGTCGTGTCCGGAAACGGGCGCGTGACGCTTACGGACGTGGGCGGCGCGGTTTACGTCAAGACGAGCTTCGGCCAGGTGGAGGCGTCGCGGATCGAAGGCGAGCTGACCGTCGACAACTCCAATGGCGGTGTGCGCGCCTCCAACGTCAAGGGCGGCGCGACGGTGCGAACCTCCTTCGCCCCGGTGACCCTCGAGGCGATTGGCGGCGCCGTGGACGTGGACAACCAGAACGGCGCGGTCGACGTGCGTGGCCTGGCCCCTCGCGCCAAGGATTGCCCGCGAATCGCCCTGAGGACCTCCTTCTCGTCGATCCGCCTTGCGCTCGACCCGCTCGGCGGCTACGACGTCACGGCGCGGACCTCCTTCGGCAAGGTCTCGACGGAGCTGCCGATCGGCGTTGCCGGCAGTGTGAGCGGCGATGCGATCTCCGGAAGGATCGGCGACGGCAGGTGCGAGGTGCGGTTGACCAATAGCAACGGGAGCATCGAGATCGTGAAGGGTTCGGGCGCCAAGTAGCAACGGGTAAGAAAAAGCCCCCGTGGCGTTTGCCCCGGAGGCTTCGGATCTGGACGGGTTGCCGCGCTATTTCTTCTTGCGCGCGCCCTTCTTTGCGCCGCCCTTCTTCGCGGCCTTCTTCTTCGGGCTCGTCTTGGCTTTCCGCGGAGCCGCCTTCTTCTTCGCCTTGGGCTTGGGCTTGGCCCGGGCCGCCTTGCGCGGTTTCACCTTCGGCTTGGCCGCGGCCTTCTTCGCGGGCGCGGGCTTGCTCGGCGCCTCGTCGTGAGAGCAACGGTACTGTCCGGTCGGGATACCGTCCCTGACACTCGCCTCGCACGCCCGAAACGCGCCGTGGGTTTTGCACTCTTCCCAATGCAGGTCGGAGCTGGTGCAGGACGAGCCGGCCGGGGTGTCGCACCGAGGATATCCGTGGAGATGTTCCGCCATCGCCTTCTCCTTTCTCTCGCCTCGGGAGCGCTCCGGCACGCCGCCGCTCGCCGCTCCGGAACGCGAAAGCACGTGAAGTCTAACTCCAGCGAGGCCCTCGGCTACCAGCGGTGAAAAGCGGGGTGCCCCTCGCGGACGGCCACGAAGGTGCCCCGGCAGGTCGCGGTGATCCGTCCCCGGGCCTCCAGCGTCGCCTCGACCGCCGCGCGGTCCGGCGAAGACTCGACGACCCGGGCCGTGAGGTGGAGCGGTGCGTCCATCGGGGTCGGGCGTTTGAAGGTCACTTGGAAATCCGCGGTCACGGTGCAGGGCGGGGAGTCCGCGCCCGACCGCCGCATCAGGTGGTAGGCGGCCGCCCAGTTGCTGTGGCAATCCAGAATGGCGGCGCAGATGCCGCCGTTCAGGATTCCCTCGAACGCGAGGTGGTGGGGCTCGGGGCGCCAGTCGCATTCGAAAGCGTCGCCCTCGGCGAAGCTCTTGATCTGCAAGCCCTTCTCGTTCGAAGGCCCGCAGCCGAAGCAGCGGTTCTGAGGCGCGTAGCGATCCTGAACGCTCTGCTTCTCCATGGCGTCAGAGTACCGCGCGCGCCCTCAGGCGGTGAGCAAACAAGCCGCTGCCAGACGCTCGAGGCTGTGGTTCACGGCGTCGGCGGCGACATCCCGCACTTTCTGGGGGTCCTCGAGCCTTGCGCCGGCTGCGTCCTCGATGCCGAGCCCGCCGCGGGCGACCTCGGTGACGACGGCCTCCGTAATCGCCGCCTGGTCTCTCGTGCCGTCCAGAAGCGGCAAGACGAAGCGGTCCAGATCGTCGAGGTCATTTTTCTCGTGCCGCAGGTTGACGACGCGCTCGTTGCGGGCGGCCTGGAGTCGCGCGAGGGGACTCGCGACGGGAAACGAGCCCGGCGAAAAAACGAGCGGGGGAGCTGAAACTCGCAGCTTGACCAGGTTCGCGAGGTGGCCGCGCAGCAGGATTCTCGCGAGTTCGGCGGGTCCGGCGGCGGCATCGGTTCCCCCGTTCAGACGCTCCGAGACGATCCGCCAGAGCGAGCCGATCGAGATCGGCCGCGGCATGAGCTCCGCCAGCACCGTGAACGTCGCCTTGGCTAGCGGCCGATTGGTCGACAGGCGGTCGTCGGAGGGAGAGCGGAACTCTTCTTCCCCGTTCGAGAGGACGTCGGGATCGGGTCGAACGGGCCGCGCGCGGCCAATCGCCAGCAGTCGTTCGACCGCATCGAGCCGGGGAGCCTGCGCGATCGGAACGCCGGCGCGGCAGAAGAGCGTGCGCCGAAACATGCGGTTCGAAAGGAAATCGAGGTACTGCTCGCGGACGATCCGATCGGAGAACTGCTGGAAGACGCCATCGAGCTCGGAGGGAAGGTTGTGCTCCCATGTGATGAAGTTGGCCGGGGCGAGGTACTGGAGGCCGTGGGCGGCAGCCGTTGCGACGAGCTCCGAGAAGTACACGGGGGCATTGTGCTCCTCGAGGTATTCGTGGAACACGTAGTAGTCCGGCACCTGCCCCATGTGCTCCGACAGATCCTCGAGGATCTTTTCGTAGGGACCGCTCCGGCCATGCGCAAAGCGTTTCAAGAGCTCGATCAGCGCGCGGGCCTGCTCCGTTCTCTCCGCCGGGTCCGGGATCGCGCGGACGTGGAACTGCATCATCTCCCGCGCCATGGCGCGCAAGTGGCAGCCCGGGTAGGTGTTGTAGGAGAGGTAGGCAATGCCCTGCGGCGCGAGGTGCCGGGCGAAGATCTCGAGGATCCTCTCCTGAACGGCCGCCGGCACCCAGGAGTAGACCCCATGACAGACGATGTAGTCGAACTCTCCCAAGTCCGCCGACAGGTCCAGAATGTCTCCGGCGGTCAGCTCCACGTTGCCGATCCCCAGCTCCCGCACGAGCGCCCGCCCCATTTCGATCTGGCGCTGCGAGGCGTCGATTCCGATGAACCGGGCGTCTGGAAGCGGCACCGCCATCGCGACGAGGTTGCTTCCCGCGGCGCAGCCGAGCTCGAGCACACGGCACGTCTCGGCCGGGGCGGGGCTCATGCCGAAGAGCGTCCCCTTGGTGGCCATTGCGTCCGGGCTCGTGTGTGCGATCGCCTGGCCCGGGTAGGGGACTTCGTCGTAACGCTCGCCGGCGGAGCCAATCGCGCCCGCGGTCACTGCGGGTCCTTGTAGGCCGTGTGCTTCGGGTCGGCCCAGAGCGACTGGCGGGAGAGGAGCTCCCAGGCGCTCCGGTTGATCGCACCGCCGGAGGCGAGCGTGTGCTTCTCGACCGGGTCCGTAGCGCGGGAAGGCTCGGTAGCCGCGGCGAAGGCGGCCGAAGCAAAGACGCCAATTCTTCCCGCGCAGCGCATCACTTTTCCGATCCTATTCCCCGCCTCGAGAATCGCATTGACGCGGGGTAGATGGGGCTCGCCTCGTCTCCTCCCTCGTCTCGATTCGCGGGCGCTTGCAGCCCCCCAACGCCCGCGGAGCCCGAGCGGCCCTGCCGGTCAATATAATGACACCGGAGGGAGTCTCCCATGGGCATCGCCGAAGCGAAGACCGCCGAAAAAACAAATGCGGCTTCCGAGGACCCCCGCGACGCGCTTACGGTTCTCGACCGCCGCACGGGACGGTCCTACGAGATCCCGATCGCCCACGGCACGATCCGCGCGACGGACCTGCGGCAGATCCAGACGGGGCCCGGGGACTTTGGCCTGATGTCCTACGACCCGGCGTTTCTGAATACGGCTTCGTGCACGAGCCGGATTACCTTCATCGACGGCGACAAGGGAATTCTCCGCTACCGCGGATACCCGATCGAGCAGCTCGCGGAGAAGTGCAACTACCTCGAGGTCGCCTACCTGCTGATCTACGGCGAGCTTCCCAACGCGAAGCGGTACGAGGAGTGGATCCACAACATCACGTGGCACACGATGATCCACGAGAGCCTCAAGAAGCTCATGGATGCCTTCAACTACGACGCCCACCCGATGGGGATGCTGATCGCGACGGTGGCTGCGATGTCCACTTTCTATCCCGACGCGCGCGACGTTCATGACGCCGCCTCGCGGACCAAGCAGACCTATCGGCTTATTGCCAAGATGCCCACGCTTTCGGCCTTCGCTTACCGCCATAGCCTGGGCATGCCCTACGTCTACCCGGACAACGACCTTTCCTACACCGAGAACTTCCTCAATATGTTGTTCAAGATGCCGGCGGCCCGCGGTTATCGACCGAACGCGACGCTCGTGCGGGCGCTCGACGTCCTCTTCATCCTGCATGCCGACCACGAGCAAAACTGCGGGACGAGCGTCCTGCGGTCGATCGGCTCCTCGCACGCCGACGCATACTCCGCCGTGGCCGGCGCGGCGGCGGCCCTCTACGGCCCGCTCCACGGAGGGGCGAACGAGGAGGTGCTCAAGATGCTGCGGGAGATCGGGTCGGTCTCGCGCGTGCCCGCGTTCATCGAGGAGGTCAAACAGGGAAAGGGAGAAAAACGGCTGATGGGCTTCGGGCACCGGGTCTACAAGAACTTCGACCCGCGCGCCACGATCATCAAGCGGATGGCCGAGGAGGTCTTTTCGGTGACGGGGAGGAACCCGTTGCTGGACATCGCCCTGGAGCTCGAACGCATCGCCCTGCAGGATGACTACTTCGTCAAGCGCAAGCTCTATCCCAACGTCGACTTCTACTCCGGGCTGATCTATCAGGCGATCGGCATCCCCACGGCGGCCTTCACCGTGCTCTTCGCCATCCCGCGCACGTCCGGCTGGATCGCGCAGTGGGAAGAGCTTCTCGAGGACCCGGAGGAGAAGATCGCGCGGCCCCGGCAGGTCTACCTGGGCGCCCCGGAGCGCACCTTCGTGCCGATGGAGAAACGCTGAGGCAGCCGGCCGCGTCGAGCGGAAGGCGCAGGGTGTGAGACCGGGCCCGTTGAGCCGACCGCCGGCATGAACGGCGGCCAGATTGCGGCGCTGCTCGCCTCGGCGGCCGGCGCCGGCGTCATGAACGCGATGGCCGGCGGCGGCACGATTCTCACTTTTCCGACTCTCATTCTTCTGGGAGAGCCTGCGATCACGGCCAATGCGACGTCGACGGTCGCTCTCTGGCCGGGGTCCGCGGCGAGTCTGTATGGCTTCCGACGCGAGGTGCGGGACCATCGTGCGTGGCTCGCGAGGCTCTTTCTGCCGAGCCTGCTCGGAGGCGCGCTCGGGGCGGTGTTGCTGCTGCAGACCCCGGCGAAGACGTTTGAGGGCCTCGCCCCTTTTCTCGTTCTCTTCGCGACCGTTCTGTTCGCCCTGCAGAACGCGGTGTCGCGTTGGTCCGGCTCGCCCTCCGAAGAAAGCCGCGCGCCCGTGCGCCTTGCTGCCGCGTGGATCTTCCAGTTCGGCGTGAGCGTCTACGGTGGCTATTTCGGCGCCGGGATCGGCATCCTGATGCTTGCCGTGATCGGTTTTCTCGGACTCTCGGACATCCACGCCGCCAACGGACTGAAGAGCTTCTTCGCGATGTGCATCAACGGCGTCGCGGCCGCCTATTTCATCGTGCGCGGCGCGGTGAACTGGCCGGCGGCGCTCGTGCTGATCGTCGGCGCGATCGCCGGCGGCTACGCAGGCGCGCGGTTCGCCCGTTCGATCGGGCGGGAGAGAGCGCGGGCCGCCGTCGTCGTGATCGGTCTGATTGCGGCGGCGATCTTGTTCCTGCAGAAGGCCGGCCTCTGAGCGCGGCACGGATTGTGTCGCGCCGAAGAGAGGACCGGCGCCGTGCGACATGATTTTTCTCGAGGAGAAGCGCCTGCTCGGAGCGTTTCCGAAGGCGGCGCCGGAGGCCTCTCGATGACGGAGGCGGCTCGCGGCGGCGGACCCGCGCATGACCGGCTCATCGCGCGGCTCCGCGATCAGGCGGACGATGTGCAGCGCCTCTCTTCGGGCCTCGACGAGGCGGCCCGGTCGCGGGCGCACGAAGCCGGAGAAGTGGTCGCTCAAGGAGCTCGTCTGCCACGTGCTGCGCGTGCAACAGGTGTTCGAGCAACGGCTCGACGCCATGCTTGCCGAAGAGAATCCGTCGATCGCCGGATACGGGCCCGACGGCGACGCGGAGTTCGGTCGATTGGCGGCCCTACCGGCGGAGCAATCGCTCGAGGAATTTCTCGAGGGGCGCCGGCGGCTGCTCGCGCGCCTCGCCAAGCTCGAGCCGTCAGAGTGGCATCGGGCCGGCCGGCACCCGGACTATCCGCGATACGACGTTCATTTCGCGATGGAGTACCTGGCCCACCACGAGGCGCACCACATCTATCAGATGTACGAGCGTCGGGCCCCGCTCGCGCCCGTGCCGCACTGATCGGGCGCTTCCACCGCCAGCAGCCTGCTAGACCTGCCTTCCGTGTGACGAAGCGCCCCGGGGCGGGGACGGGCGGGAGAACCGCCTTTCCCCCCCACCGTATCCCCGAATGCCTGCAACAAATGCGGCAGTTCGGGGGGATGAAATGAAACGGAATCTCGTTTCGGGAGTGTTGGGGGGCGTGGCCCTGGTCGCGCTCGCCGCCGGCTGCGCACACGGCAACGGTTCGGAGGCGAAGGACGCCGTGCGCATCGCCAGCAGCGCGTCGGACGTAGCGGGGTGCGAGAAGCTCTCCCAGGTGCGTCTGTCGGGCGCCTGGACCAGCGGCGCGGCGAAGGAAGAGCTCCAGAACCTGGTGCGCTCCAAGGGCGGCAACGTCCTGCTGCTTTCGGGCGGGACCGGAACGCCGAGCTCGGGCGTGGCTTACCGCTGCTCGGGCGGCACGAGCACGGGCAGCCCCTAGCCACTTCTCCTTCGGGGTAGATTAGCCGCAGTCCCCATGGACCGCGGCATCGGCTTCTGGCTATCGCGTCGCGCGGAAATTACTCCGCACCGGACGGCACTCGTTTTCGAGGACCGCCGCTTCTCCTATGAGGAGTGGAACGCCGAGGTGCAACGGGTCCGGCACGCGTTGCGGGAGGCTGGGGTCAATTCGGGCGACCGCGTCGCGGCGCTGACCTTCAACGAACCGGAGTTCCTGACGCTCGCTTTCGCCTGCTGGCAGTCGGGCGTGATCTTCGTGCCTCTGAATTTCCGCCTCTCGCCGTCCGAGCTCTCCTTCATGCTTTCCGACGCGGGCGTGCACACTCTCCTGTGCGGCCCGGACTTCACGCCGGCGATCGACGCGATCCGCGAGGAGATCCCGGTGCGCCGCTACGTTTGCCTGCGACCCGCCCGAAATTGGACGAGCTGGGAGGAGTTTGTCGGGAGGATGCCGGTGACCCGGGGTCGCGCTGACGGGGGAGCAGGTCATTGCCTTCGCGAAGGGCAGGCTCGCGCGCTACAAGCTGCCGAAGCAGGTCGAGTTCGTGGCTTCCCTTCCGCGCAACCCGCAGGGCAAGCTCTTGAAGCGGGTCCTGCGCGAGCAGATGGCGAAGGTGGCGGCGCCGGCTTCAGCGAACGGGTAACACGAGCTGACCGGCCGGGTGCCTGGCCGGCGCCGGGTCATCGGCGCTGGCCGAGAGCCCGTGCAGCGACACGCCGAGCAGGCGCACGGGACGCCGCCCCGCTTCGGTCTTCTCGAGCAGTGCCAGCGCGCGCTCGGCGATTTCCTGGGCGTCACGGGTCGCGGGAGCTCGGGTTTCGCTGCGCGTGATCGTTTCGAACGTCGCGTAGCGCAGCTTGAGCGTCACGGTCCGGGCGAAGAGCTCCTTCCGGCCCAGGATCTCGGCCGCGTGGCGGGCCAGGGCCTTGACCTCGCTTCGAATCCGCTCGAGGTCCGCGAGGTCCGTCGCGTAGGTTTCCTCACAGCCGATCGATTTGCGCTCGCGGTTGGGCTCGACGGGCCGGTCGTCTTCTCCAAGCGCGAGGCGGCGCAGCCCCTCCGCCCAGCTACCGACGGCGCGCCTCAAGACTTCCGGTTCTGCCGTCCGCACGTCCACGAGCCGCTCGACTCCGGCGGCGCGCAGTTTTCCGGCGGTCACGGGGCCGACGCCCCAGAGCGCGTCCACCGGCAGCTTCTGCAGGAAGCTCTCGATCCGGGCCGGAGCGATGACCGTCAGGCCGTCCGGTTTCTTCCAGCCCGAGGCGATCTTGGCGAGGAACTTGTTGGGTGCGACACCGGCCGAGGCCGTGAGATTGACCTCTTCACGGATGCGTTCCTTGAGTCGCCGGGCGACTTCGACGCCCAGAGGCAGTTCCCACGCGTTCTCCGTGACGTCGAGGTACGCCTCGTCGAGCGAGAGCGGCTCGACCAGAGGCGTCACGCTTCGGCAAATCGCGAAGATGCGGTCGGAGATCTCCTTGTACTTGCGGAAGTCGGGAGGCACGACCGCGAGCTCCGGACAGAGCCGGACCGCTTGCGACATCGGGATCGCGGAGCGCACGCCGAACTTCCTCGCCTCGTAGCTCGCGGCGCAGACGACGCCTCGCGATGTCGGGCTGCCTCCCACCGCCACGGGCCGGCCGCGCAGAGCCGGCTCGTCGCGCTGCTCGACCGAAGCATAGAAGGCGTCCATGTCCACGTGCAGGATTCGTCGCAGCCTCCCGTCGGCCATGGCCGCTCGATCATAAGTGGACCGGAGGCGAGGTGGACAGGTCGTCGTGGCAGAATTCGGTCCTATGGGGTTTCGGTTCCGAGCGCTCGCGTATGTCACGCTTCTGTTTGCTCTTCGGCCGGCAGGTGCCCCGGCGCAAACGCCTCCCGAGCCGGCGCCGACTCCGGCCGCGTCCGAGCCGGTCGCCGCCCCGGCTCCCGAGCCGACTCCCGTCGAACCCCCGGCCGCCCCAACGGACTCGCGGGCTCTGCTCGACCAGTTGGGCGGCGTCGTCGAGAGCGGCAAGCTGAACGTTGAGATCGACCTTCTGGACGGCCGGGTCCCGGCGGCGCCTGGCTGGACGGTCGAGACGAAGGGATCGCCGCTGGCCAGGATTGCGGCCGAGGCCGCGCAGGGGAAGGTCCAGCGCCTGCACATCGGCGTGGCCAACGCAGGCAAGCTCTTGGTTGACGGCAAGGGGCTGCGGCCGAAGGTCTACATCGAATCGCTGGCCTTCGAGGGCGGCAAGGGCATCACCGAGGCGAAGTTCCGCGGAAAGGGGATCTGGCGGCCGATCGTCGCGATTTTCCGCGGCCTCGCCATGTCGTCGCTGCGCAAGCTCGAGTTCCGCACCGATATCCCCTCGGTCCTGCGCGGGGAGATTTTCGGGGCGAAGGCGGCGCCGGACAAGAAGCCGGGCGCCGCCCCGGCCGCGCCCTCCCCGGCGCCCGTCGCCGGTGCCGCGACGCCCACGCTGGTGCCCGGACCCTCCTTCATGGATCTGGTGCGCGAGGTCCGCGTGAAGGACTCGGAGCTCATCGCCTTCGCCGGCAAACCGCTGGGTCTCGGTGAAATGGTTCAGTTTCAGACGGCGTCGGCGAGCAAGTCCGGGACGCCCTTGCGGGTGTCGATCGACGGAGCGACGTTCCAGCCGGGCCATGGCGGAGCGCCCGCGCACATCGACGTGGCCGGGCGGCTCGACGGCGAGATCGAGAACGGCGCCGTCGCGTTCGGAGGAAGTCGCAGCACGTTTTCCCACGGAGAGCTGCAAGGCGGGACCTACCGCGTGCGCTCCCAGGAGGCCGGCGGGTACCAGACGGAGATCGGCGCTCGCCTCTTCGCTCTCGACCTGACCTCCGGCGAGTTTCACGTCCCCGGCGGACCGCACGTCTTCGTCGACCCCCCGTCGCATGTCGGTTTTCGCGATCTCAAAGTCGAGCCGGACGGAAGGTTTTCAGGGCTCTTCGACGCCGATCTTCTCGGCAAGGTCGGACGGCTCGCGCGCGGAGGCTCCCTGGTCTCCGCCTCAGACATCCACTTGAGGACCCAGGGCACACGCGTGATCAACGGCCGCGCGAACGGCGATGTGGACCTCGAGTTCACCTATCGGGTGGACTACGCGATGACTGTGCGCTATCCGGTCAAGCAGATCGGCGATCGGCAGGTCTCCCTCGTCTTTCAGGGTCCCTTCGCGACGCAGCTGCATCTGGAGAACGCGGGCGGCGCCGACGAGGGTACCGTGACCGGGACCTACTCCTTCAAGGTGCCGTGGCCGCCGATCGAGCAGGCGGCTCTCGTCGTCCTGCGGGCGAAGTGGAGCCAGGACATTCCGGCGGTCATGCGCAAGGTCGAATTCGACATCGAGCCGCGCCGGTTCGCTCCCTGTGGCGAGACCTGTTTTCTGGTGGATCTGGGCGTCACGGCGGAGAAGAAGAAGGGAAAGAAGAGCCTCTTCCGCCAGATCTGCGAGCCCGAGGGGAAGGCGGAGTTGGTTGTGGACGCGCCGTCGCGCAGCTTCCTGATCAAGAACATTCGGATCGAGACGCGCTGCAAGGGGATCGTCGGCTGGGTGATCAACTTCATTTCCCCTCTGCTGACGAAGACCTACACTGACATGACGCTCTTCAAGATGCCCGACAACCTGCCCTTCACGATCGAGAAGGTGGGCAGCGGAGCCAACTGGCTCGCGATTGCGGGGAAGGTCGAGTGGAAATCGGACGCGCCGGCCGGCTCCGCGGCGCCGACGCCTCAGTAGGCGAGCAGCAGCCTCGCGGCCCGTTCGACCTGCTCCTCGGAGGGCAGGAAGAATTTCTCGAGGGGCGGGGAGTAGGGGACCGGCGTATCGAGCGCGCCGACGATCCGAACCGGGGCGTCGAGGTATTCGAACGCCTCCTCCTGGATGACGGCGGCGAGGCTTTCACCGATCGAGCCGGTGCGAGTATCCTCGTGAACGATCAGGACTCGGCCGCAGCGCCGCGCCACGGCGAGGAGTGCCGTCCGATCGAGCGGCGCGAGGCTGCGCAAGTCGAGGACCGAGACCTCGCGGCCTTCCTGGCCGAGCTTCTCGGCGACCCGCATCGCGACGTGGACGTAGGCGCCGTAGGAGACGATCGCGAGGTCGGACCCCTTGCGTCGCAGCGCCGCCTTTCCGAGAGGAATCGGAGCCGGGGCCTGCTCGGGCAGCGCTTGCTTGATCCGTGGGTCGCGGTACAGGGCGATGTGCTCGTAGTAGAGCACCGGATCCGGATCGGCGACCGCAGAGGCCAGAAGCGCCCGCGCGTCGTGCGGGGTGGAGGGGACGACGATCTTCAAGCCGGGCGTGCGGTAGAACCACGCTTCGGTGTTCTGGCTGTGAAACGGGCCGGCATGGCGCAGGCCTCCCCAAGGCATCCGCACGACCATCGGGACGGCGCCCCCCCAGCGATAACGGACCTTCGCTGCGTTGTTGACGAGCTGGTTGAAGCCGGTGGCGACGAAGTCGTTGAACTGCATCTCCCCGATCGGCCGCTGCCCCGCTAGAGCCGCTCCGACGCAGACGCCGAGCACCGCCCCTTCGGCGAGCGGCGAGTTGATGATCCGGTCGCCGAAGTCCTTCAGCAGCGGCCGCAGCAAGAGAAAGGCGTTCCCGTACTTTCCGCCCACGTCCTGGCCGTAAACGAAGACGCGCGGATCGGCCCGCAAGGCGTCCGCCACGCCGAGCATCACGGCTTCCAGCAACGTCTTTCCCTTCGGGTCGAAGGGCGGACCGGGCTCGAGCGGCGGGAACGAGGACTCGCCGCCCATTCGCGCGGAGGGCTCGAGCTTCTCGACGGCCCGCCGCGGCGAGTCTCCCTCGAAGACGCGGTGGCCCGCGAGCTCCGGCTCCGGCCAGGGCGCCTCGACGACGCGGCGGGCTTCCTTCTCGACGAGCTCCTCGGCTTCTCGTTCGAACCGCTCGAGATCTCCCTTTCCGATCGCGCCCTCCGATTCGAGGCGCGCGGCGTAGACGCGGAGCGGATCCCGGCGCGACCAGTACTCGAAGAGCTCCCGGTCCGCGTACCCGCCCTCGGAGAGCGAGGGATAGTCCCAGGAAATTGCCGGCTCCTTGCCGAGGTAGAGCATGTCGTCGTGGTGGGCGTGCCCGCAGATGCGAAGGCAACAGAGCTCGATCAGCGCGGGCCCCATCCCCGCTCGCGCCCGCTCGGCCGCCCACGCGAAGGCCGCGGCGATGCCCTCGGGCTCCGTTCCGTCGAGCGTGATGCCCGGGATGCCGTAGCCGGCGGCCTTCTCCGCGAAGACGCGCACGGCCGACTGATCGGCGACCGGCGTCGAGAGGGCCGTCTGGTTGTTCTCGACACAGAAGATGGCCGGAAGCTTGCGGGCGGCGCAGAGATTGATCGCCTCATGCCATTCCCCGAGCGACGTGCCTCCCTCGCCGATGAATGAGACGGCGACCCGTCCCGAGGCCTCCCGCCCGAAGGCCATCGCCATTCCGGCGATCGTGAGCGAGGAGATCGACAGCGGCGCGGCCGGCGGGAGGATGCCCCAGGAGAAGTCTCCGAGGTGCAGGTCCTTGCCGTCCATCGGCGGGCCGGCCTTTCCCATTTGCGCACTCAGGACCAGACGCACCGATTCGGGCTCGGGCCGCATGGCCAGTGCGGCGCCGACGTCGCGGATCAACGGAGCCACGACGTCCCCTGTCCACGAGCCGTCGGAGGCGCGATATGAGGCGCCGCGCCGCAGCCGGATTGCCGCCGCGTAGATCGCCTCCTGGCCGAGCGACCGGAAGCCCTTTCCCTGAAAGGGAACCCCCTCGTAGCGGACCTCGTTGCCGGAGAAGAGGGCCTTGAGCCGGTTGTCCGTCGCGCGCGTGAGGATCATTCCGCGCAGGATCTCGACACGTTCCTCGGGGGTGAGCGAGGCAGCGATCGCCTCGCGGCGCAGAAAACCGTCGCACGCCTCGAGCAGCTCCGCGTGCGCCTGCCGAAGCCGCTCGGCCGCCGCGACGCGGGGCGTCGTCTCTGGAATCCCATCGGGCGGCGGGGAGTCGAACGCCAGGCGAAGGGCGTCGGCGACCGGCCGGCGCAGGGCCTCGATGGACCCCGAGTCGCGACCCGGGTCGCCCGGGCAGATGGACTGAAAGGCCTCGAGCGCCGGCTCCAAGGCGAATGGGAATCGTTCCGCCACGAACGCGCCGAAGCGTGCCGCAAGCGTCGGGCGCGTCCCGACCGACGCCCGGGGCTCGACCAGTCGCTCCATGGTGGGTGAGATGCTAACCCGGGACGCGCCCTCGCGCCTCGGTGGCCGGCCGGCGCGCTCCTATGCGTCGGGCAGTTCGCAGCTGTCGGTCGGCTCGGTCAGCATCCCGTCGCAGAGGATGGTGGACTCCTCGGCGTGGATGCAGCTGGCTTTTCCATCGTACGGGTTCTTGAGGACGCCGTTGCGCCCGCACCGCGGACAGCGGACGACGGTCCCCTCGAGAAGGACGACGGAGCCTTCAGGCAATTGCGTGAAATCGTCGATCGTCATCATTCCCGCCCCCTTCCTTCCCCAAGCGTCACGATACATCTTCGAATGGGCGCCAGCCCTGAAGAATCCGCATGTAATTGGCCCGCTCGAACCCCTTCGGGTTGGAGCTGCGCGCATAGCTCATGCTTCCCTGCATCTGCTTGAGCGATTCGTAATCGTGCGCCTGAAGCCACCGTTCCACATCGGCGCGAATCCGAACGAGCGTTTCCGGTCCCCGGCGCAAGAGAACCGAGACCATTTGAACGGCGTGCGCGCCGGCCATGACCGCCTTGATGGCGTCGGCGGCGTTGTGGACGCCGCCCGTCACGGCGAGCGAGCCCGGAAACTGGTTGGAGAGGATGGCGAGCCAGCGCAACCGCAGCAGGATCTCGTTGGGGCTCGAGAGGTACAGCTTCGGCACGACTTCGAGCTCCTCGATGTCGATGTCGGGCTGGTAGAAGCGGTTGAAGAGGACGAGCCCGTTGGCGCCCGCGCGCTCGAGGCGCCGGGCCAGGTTGGAGAGCGACGAGTAGAACGGCGAGAGCTTGACCGCGAGGGGGATGGCGACGGCTTCGCGGACGGCCGTCACGACCTCGAGCGCGCGACGCTCGACGTCCTCCCCGGTCTCGAGGGGGTCCGTCGCGAGGTCGTAGACGTTGATCTCCAGGGCATCCGCGCCCGCCTGCTCGATCAGCCGCGCGTACTCGATCCAGCTCGCCGGGGTCGTGCCGTTCAAGGACGCGATCACGGGCACCGAGACGGCTGCCTTGATGCGCGAGATTTGCTCGAGGTAGTCGTGGGTTCCGAGCGCGAACTCCGCCGGATCGGGCAGGTAGGACAAGGCCTCGGGGTACGACTCTCCCGGGACGTTGACCGCGTCGTACATCGCGAGCTCCTCCCCCACGATCTGCTCCTCGAAGAGGGAGTGCATGACGATCGCGGCCGCGCCCGCGTCTTCCAGGCGCTTGACCATGTCGAGATTGTCCACGAGCGGCGAGGAGCCGGGCATGAAAGGGTGCGGCAGGTGGAAGCCGAGGTAGTCGGTCGAGAGATCCATTGTCATTTCGCCCCGGCCATTTCGGCGGGTCCTCCTGGGGCCGGATCCGGAGTCTGGATCGGCGCGGCCGGTGCCTCGGCGTCGACTCTCCAGTCCGAAAGATGCTTGTAGAGCCGCAGGCGCCGCTGCGCCTCTCGCCCGGCCGCGGAGGCGAGGCTCCGGTGCCGCGCAGGGTCGATCGCTTCGAGCATCCGGAACCGGCCCTCGTTCTGCATGAACTTCTCGACGGACACCTTCGGCGACCCGGAATCGAGCTCGAGCGGCGGCTGCCCCTGCGCGATCCGCCGCGGGTCGAAGCGATAGAGGGGCCAGAGGCCCGAGTCGACCAGCAGCTTCTGCTGCTCGCAGCCGTAGGCCATGTCGTATCCGTGGGCGATGCAATGGCTGTAGGCGATCAAGAGCGATGGACCCGGGTATGACTCGGCCTCCTGGAAGGCCTTGACGGTCTGAAAGTCCTTCGAGCCGAATGCGATTCTTGCGACGTACACGTGCCCGTAGCTCATCGCCATCAGGCCGAGATCCTTTTTGGCGAGTTCCTTGCCCCGGACCGCGAATTTCGCGGCGGCGCCGAGCGGCGTCGCCTTGGATTGCTGGCCGCCGGTGTTCGAGTAGACCTCCGTGTCGAGCACGAGGACGTTGACGTCGTGGTACAGGGAGAGCACGTGGTCGAGGCCGCCGTAGCCGATGTCGTAGGCCCAGCCGTCTCCGCCGACGATCCAAACGCTTTTCCGGACCAGATCTTCGGCGAGGACCTCGAGCTGCCGCGCCTCGAACTTGCCGACCGCTGCCAGCCGCGTTCGCAGCTCCATGACGCGCGCCCGCTGTTTCTCGATGCCGGCCCAGCTCGACTGGTCGGCCTCGAGGAGCTCGCGGACGAGCGTCTCGCCGATCGAAGCGGCGAGCGGCGGCAACAGCAGGCGCGCCTGCTCGGAGCGGCCGTCGAGGGCGAGGCGCATGCCCAGACCGAACTCGGCGTTGTCCTCGAAAAGGGAGTTCGACCAGGCGGGGCCGCGGCCCTCGCGGTTCACCGTATAGGGCGTCGTCGGAAGGTTGCCGCCGTAGATCGAGCTGCAGCCGGTCGCGTTGGCGATCAGGAGCCGGTCGCCGAAGAGCTGTGTGAGGAGCTTGATATACGGAGTCTCCCCGCAGCCGGCGCAGGCGCCCGAGTACTCGAAGAGCGGGTCGGCGAACTGCGAGCCCTTCACGTCCAGCACGCGGATCCGCGAACGGTCGGGCTCGGGCAAGTCGAGGAAGAAGGCGTAGTTCTCGCGCTCGGCCTCTCGCAGTGGCCGTTGGGGCGCCATGTCGATGGACTTGTGCTTTGGGTTCGACTTGTCCTTGGCGGGGCAGAACTGGACGCAAAGCGAGCAGCCCGTGCAGTCTTCCGGCGCGACCTGGATCGTGTAGCGCCACCCCTCGAAGTCCGCCGCGCGGAACCGATCGGACTTGAAGGTCGAGGGCGCTCCTTCGAGAAGCGCCGGCTCGAACACCTTGGCGCGAATCGCCGCGTGCGGGCAGACGAGCGCGCATTTGTTGCACTGAATGCAGATGGCGGGGTCCCACACCGGGATTTCCAGAGCAATGTTGCGCTTCTCCCACTTCGCCGTGCCCGTCGGCCAGGTGCCGTCGACCGGGAAGGCGGAGACCGGCAGCCGGTCGCCGTGGCCTGCGATCATGAGCGCCGTGACCCTCTGCACGAAGTCGGGAGCCTCCGCGGGCACGATGGGCGGACGTCCCCGCTTGGCCGTGACGATCTTCGGCACCGGCACGGCGGAGAGGCCGCCGAGCGCCGCGTCGACGGCTTTGAAGTTGCGCCGCAACAC
>JBGPCK010000057.1:0-18187 GCA_041481715.1 Thermoanaerobaculia bacterium
CGCTGCGCGGGAGCCTTCTCGAGGCAGTGTCGAACGAGGCGCTCGAGGCCGGGGGAGAGGGTGCGGTTGGACTCCGAGAGGTCCGGCGGGTCTTCCTTCCGGATTGCCGACATCGTCTCGACGGCCGAGTCGCCTCGAAACGCCCGGCGGCCCGAGAGCATCTCGTAGAGGATGGCCCCTAAGGAGAAGATGTCGGAGCGGTGATCGGCCGCGAGGCCCTTGACCTGCTCGGGCGCCATGTAACCGACCGTTCCCATGACCACGCCGGGCTCGGTGCCCAGAGAAGCTGTAGGGGCTGAGGTCTGCGGTTGTCCCGTCGCCTCGGGTTGGATCAGCTTGGCCAGACCGAAGTCGAGGATCTTGACGCGGCCGTCTTCGGTGAAAAAGAGGTTCTCCGGCTTCAGGTCCCTGTGGACGATGCCCTTCTCGTGCGCCGCGGCTAGGCCCTGCGCGATCTGGATGGCGTATTCGGCGGCCTTGCGGGGAGGGACTGCGCCGGTGGCCAGACGCGCGCGCAGCGTCTCGCCTTCGAGCAGCTCCGAGACGACGTAGGGGGCGCCGTCGTGCTGGCCAATGTCGTGCAGCGTGATGATGTTGGGGTGATTCAAGGCGGACGCCGCTCGCGCTTCCTGTTCGAACCTCCGCAGGCGGTCCGCGTCGCTCGAGAACGACGCCGGCAAAACCTTGATCGCCACCTCGCGGCCCAGACGAGTGTCCTTCGCCCGATAAACTTCTCCCATCCCGCCCGCGCCGAGAGGCGCCAGGATCTCGTAGGGCCCGAGCTTCGTCCCGGCAGCGAGACTCACGTCAGACCATCTCCGGAAAGCGATCTCGTTCTATCAACGCGGCAACTCTACCTGCCGCTCGCCGCGCGAATAGTCTCCCGACCGAAGGGAGGGAGGAGGTTCGCGCCGCGGGAGCGTTGCGCGGCGTGGTGGTCTGGCGCGCGGTCGAGCGTGGATTCGCGAGCCGCGCGCCGGTGGCGAAGCCAGACCCCCGAGCAAGCGGAGCGACGGTCATGGCTCTACTTCAATCCTTCCACGAGGTAGAGATCGGAAGAGGACGCGCGCGAGGCCGTGTACGCGTAGGAGCGGCCGTCCCGCGTGATGACGACGTTGAAGATGGCGTAGAGGCCGGCGCTGTCGGCCGGCGCGAGCTCCTTCCAGAGTTGCCGGGCTCCCGTCGCGATCTCGACCTTGAAGACGCGCCGGGGCAGGGGGCCGTCCGGGTCGAGGACGTAGAGGAAACGTCCGTCGTCGCTCCACTGGAACGCCCTCTCGCCCCGCTCCGTGCCTGGCACGACCCGCCGCTCGCCTCCCTCGAGCGGACAGAGGTAGATGTGTCCCTCCTTGTCGAAGTAGACCGCCACCGAGCGCCCGTCGGGCGACGCCACGCTATTTCCCTGCGCCCCTTCCGGCGTGAAGGGCCGCGGCGCGCCGCCCGCGCTGTCGAGGATCCAATTGCGCCGATCGTGCCCCGGCTGGAGCCCGAGGATCCGGATCGTCCGACTGTCGGGGAGGAAGGCCGCCCAGAAGGGCTTCACGTCACCCGTCGAAATCTGACGTGGCTGCCCTGTCCCGGTCGGGTAGAGCATCAACTTGCCGTCGAAGACCGCGAGTACGGACTTGCCGTCCGGCGAAAGGTTTGCCGTGTCTCCTCCGCCCAGGCGCACCGGAGGCGACCCGTCCGTCTTCCGGAGGTAAACGGCCCCCTTCGAACCGGAGGAGTCCCCGATCTCGATGAAAGCGAGAGTCTCGCCGTCGGGCGACAGTGCGCCGGCGACGCTCCAATCGAGCCAGGACAGGTCCCGCTCCTGCGCATCGTGGGGGCCGCGAAAGAGCAGCGATGCCTTCAGCGTCCGCCGCTCTATCAGGGCCGTGCCGTCGGCCGCGATATCGCAGAGACCCAGGGTGTCCGGGCTGGCGAGAATCGTCCGGCGCTCGCCCGCGAGTGTGACCGCGCTCAGCACCGTCCCGGCGGCTTCCCCGCTCTCGTCGTACCAGATCTCCTTTCCGGACGGGTGCCAGGCGAGATCGAGGATTCCGATTCCTTTCTCGACCAGCGTCCTCTTCGAACCGGATCGGTCCGCCAAGACAATTGCATCGGAATCGCGCCCCGATCGCACGTAGGCGACGCTCCGGCCGTCGGGTGAGACGCGCGGCGAGCCAAGAGATACGCTCGACTCGTCGAGCTTCGTTCCGGCGGGAAACTCGAGCCGTGTCTTTCCTTCGGCCTCGAGCACGATGGCCAGATCCCTTCCGTCCGGGCTCCAGTCGGCGTCGATCACGTTTTCCAGGATCGGGCGCGGCGCTCCGCCGAGGAGAGGCATCTGGACGAGTGTCCCCTTCGTGTACCAGCGTAGGCTTGGCTCCTTGCGCAGGTTCAGAGCGATCTCGCCGCTTCGGGACACGCCGAGCACGCGGCTGTTCGAGATGCCGAGCGACTTCGGCTCCCCGCCGTCCGCGCGCGCAAGAAACAGCTCGCCCGGTTTCCCGTCGAAGGAGGCGGTGTAGACGATCGTCTTGCCATCCGGCGCGAAGCGCGCGCCGAGGATCAGCCCGCGCCGGAACGTCAGCCGGCGAAAGACCGGCGATGTCTCCGCTTTGGAGTGGCCGGTTCCGCGGCCGATCCAGAAGGCAGCGGCCAGGACTCCGGCCGCTACGAGAAGGGCGGCTCCGGCGAGAATCGGCCGGCGCGCGCGGACCCCTCTCCCGGCTGCCGGCGCCGCCGCCGGTCCGGAGCGTCCCGAGAGCGCTTCGAGGTCGAAGGCGAGATCGTGGGCCGAGTGGAATCGCTGCTCGGGGTTCTTCTCGAGGCAGTGACGCACGATGCGCTCGAGCCCGGGGGAGACGTTTTGATTGGTGACCGAGAGATCGGGCGGGTCTTCTTTCAGGATGGCCGACATCGTGTCTGCGGCCGAGTCGCCCTGGAAGGCGCGCCTTCCCGAGAGCATCTCGTAGAGGATCGCGCCAAAAGAGAAGAGGTCGGACCGGTGGTCGGCTGCTCGTCCCCTCACCTGCTCGGGCGACATGTATCCGAGCGTTCCAAGGACGACGCCCGGCTCCGTGCCGGCCGAGGCTGTCGGTAGGTTGGTCTGTTGGCTTCCTTCGATCTCGGGCTGGATGAGCTTGGCCAAGCCGAAGTCGAGGATCTTGACGCGGCCGTCTCGGGTGACGAAGAGGTTCTCGGGCTTCAAATCCCGGTGGACGATCCCCTTCTCGTGCGCTGCGGCGAGCCCGTGGGCGACTTGGAGGGCGTAGTCGGTCGCCTTGCGCGGGGAGAGGCGTCCTCCCGCCAGTGTGGAACGTAGTGTCTCGCCTTCGAGCAGTTCCTCGACGACGTAGGGCGCCCCTTCATGCTGGCCGATGTCGTAGACGGCGGTGATGTTTGGGTGGTTCAGCAGGCCTGCCGCGCGCGCCTCCTGCTCGAAACGGCGCAGGCGGTCGGCATCCTGCGAAAGGGAGGCAGGCAACACCTTAATCGCGACCTCGCGCCCGAGGCGAGGATCCTTCGCGCGATAGACCTCGCCCATCCCTCCCGCGCCCAGGGGCGCCAGGACCTCGTAAGGGCCGAGGCGGAAGCCGGCGGAGAGCGTCACTCGAGCCCCTCAACAACGTAGAGATCAGAGAGCACACGCCAATGGCCGTAGGCGTAGGCGCGTCCGTCCGGCGTGAGCGCGACCGGGCCCAAGAACGAGACCCCAGCAGGATCCGGCGGTGTCGGTTCCAGGAAGAACTCCCGAAGGCCCGTGGCCATATCGATGCGGAAGACCCGTGCCGGTAGAAACCCCGACCGGACGAATAGGGAGCCATTCTCATGCCACCGAATCGGGATGTCCCCCGCGAGAGCGCCGGGAATCGGAATGCCGGATCCTCCTTCAACCGGATAAAGCGTCAGGGACTGCTCCTTTGCGACGAGATATCGACCGTCCGGTGAGACCGCGTAGGCGAGAGTTCCTTCGGGAGTGACCGCACGGAAATCTGGACGGTCCAGGTCCTGGATGTAGGAGCGTGGGTGCCGGCCCTCTTGACTAGCCGCAAAGAGTATCCGCCGGCCATCGGGGAAAAACGCGGCCACCTTGTGGTGGGTGAGGCCCTCATGAAGAAGCTCTCGCGTCTGGCCGGCTCCCGTCGGAACAAGAAGAAGCTTGCTGCCGAGCGAGGCAGGTGTCGTGAGCGCCCACTTACCATCTGGCGAGAGCGCGAGGGCGTCGCCCTCTCCCAGTCTTATGGCAGGCGAGCCGTCAGTCTTGCGGAGGTAAATCGAGTGAAGATCTCCCCCGCCTGCACCCTGCTCGCTGAACAAGATGCTGTTTCCGTTGGCGGAGAGATCCGCGAGAACTGAGTAGTCGAACCAGGAGAGCTCGCATTCGCTAGGCTGGTCTGGAGCTCGGGAGAGGATCCCCGCCCGGATGACTTGGTACGAGAGGAGAACACTGCCGTCTCGGGAAATGTCCTGCAGATAGAGCGCGCCCGGAACTTCCTCAAGGAGCCGCTCTCGCCCTTCCAGGGTAACTGCTCGAAGAGCCCTGGCGGATCCCACCCTTGAAGAGGTGAACCAAATTTCGTCGCCGGTGGGAGACCAGGCTATCCCCGCCGCATCTTGCCAGTTCTCGGAGAGCCTGCTGAGCCGTCCTTTGCGATCCACGATCATGACGGACCCGTCCGCATCCCCGGCACCGGGGTAATCGATGAAGGCGACGCGATTGCCATCGGGTGATACGCGGGGAAATCCGATCTGCCCTTTTGGTTCATAGAGCGTCGTGCCGATCGGGAAATCGAGACGGTCCTTTCCGCCGACGACACGGACCACTGCCAGGTTCGACCCGTCCGGGGACCAATCCGCCCACCCAACATCCTCGAGAAGCTCTCTCGGGGCGCCGCCGGCAAGAGGCACGCGGGCGAGAACTCCTGCGGTGAGCCCTCCCACAACTCGTTTTTGATCGAGCACCACTGCCAATTCGCCGGAGGCGGAGATTGCGAGAAGGCGCGCCTCGGGCAGCCCAAGGCTGCGAGACTCGGGGCCTTCGAAACGCATCGCGAACGTTTCGAGGGGGACGCCCTCCCAGTGGGCGCAATAGACGATCGTGTGTGTGTCCGGCGAAAAGCGGGCCGTCACGATATTGCCGCGCCGGAACGTCAGGCGCCGGTAGATCGGATGATCCGGCGTGCGCGAATGACTCGCTCGACCGTCGACCTTGCCGGAAGGCTCAGAGAGACCCTCTAGATCGAAGGCGATGTCGCGAGCGGATTGAAAGCGTTGCTCCGGAGCCTTTTCGAGGCAGTGCCGCACGATTCGCTCGAGACTCGTCGAGACACTTTGGTTGGTCGCAGTCAGGTTCGGTGGGTCCTCTCTCAAGATCGCGGATATCGTGTCGGCCTCCGAGCCTCTCTGAAAGGCCCTGCGGCCGGAGAGCATCTCGTAAAGAACGACACCGAAAGAGAAAACGTCCGAGCGCGCATCGACGGCGTGTCCACGTAGTTGCTCGGGCGACATGTACCCGAGAGTTCCCAGAACCGCCCCGACCTCGGTCGCTGCTGTTTCTGTAGCGAGTTCGGGGAGCGCCGCCCCACCGTCCTCAACACGCAGAAGCTTGGCCAGGCCAAAGTCGAGGATCTTGACTCGCCCGTCTTTCGTGATGAAGAGGTTCTCGGGCTTCAAATCCCGATGGACGATTCCCTTGTCATGCGCGGCGGCAAGGCCTTGCGCGATCTGGATCGCGTACTCGGTGGCCTTGCGGGCGGAAAGCGCATCCGTCGCGAGTCGGCTCCGCAGCGTTTCTCCTTCCAGTAGCTCTGAGACGACGTAGGGGGCGCCCTCGTGCGTACCGATGTCGTAGACAGCGGTGATGTTGGGGTGGTTGAGGACACCCGCCGCTCTGGCCTCCTGCTCGAAGCGGCGCAGCCGGTCGGCATCCTGGGAGAAGGTGGCCGGTAGGACCTTGATGGCGACCTCCCGCCCAAGGCGCGGATCCTTCGCCCGATAGACCTCGCCCATGCCTCCCGCGCCGATCGGCGACAGGATTTCGTAGGGGCCGAGCCGGGAACCAGCCGCAAGCGTCACCTTGCCCCCTCCACGACGAAGAGGTGCGAAACGGACTGCGAGGAGTTGTAGACGTAAAAGCCCGGATCATCCGCGAGCGACACATACATGATTCCGAGGAGGCCGGCACGGTCTCGCGGCGCGATTTCCTCGATCGCCTCGCGGCGCCCGGTTTCGAGATCGAATCCTTCGATCCGCACGGGCATGGACCCGCGGCGCCATAGCCAGAGCGCCCGTCCATCCGGGCTCCACCTGAGCACCCGGTCCTCCACTGTGAGCAGAGGAAGCGGCTGAGGTGTTCCGCCCGCGACAGGATAGAGAGAAGCCTTGCCGCCTGTGAAGGCCAACACGAGCTTTCCGTCCGGCGATGGGAGACCGACGCTCGTCCCCTCGGGTGTCAATGGCCGGGGCGGGCCGCCGGCGACCTCCTGCACGTAGCAGCGGGAGGCATGTCCGGGCTCGTTCCCGCAAGCGAGGACGGCCCGCCCGTCCCCAAACCAGGCCGCCTTCCAATAGCTCTCGAGTTTCCCGCGCTCGAGAATGCGTGGTTGCCCCGGGCCCGTGGGGTAGATCCGGAGCTGCTGTGGCGTCGTCGATACGATGGCGAGCGCCCAGGCGCCGTCGAGTGAGAGACCGCATCCCAATCCTTCGCCGAGGCGTACGACCGGCGAGCCGTCGGTCTTCCGGAGACAGACCGTGTAGTAGGCTCCTCCAGTCCAACTCTGGTCCGTGAAGAGCAGCGTCCGGCCGTCCCCCGACAAGAACGGAGAGATCGAGCCGTCGAGCCAGGAGAGGTCGCGCTCTTGCTTCTCGCCGGGCGCGCTGGCCAGGAGACTCAATCGAATGTCGTCCCGCGTAACGAGCCACCGCCCGTCGCGGCTAATGTCCTGGATCGTCAGGCCCCCAGCGCTCTCGAGAGCGACCCTCCGCTTACCTGAGAGAGTGACGGCATAGACCGTCATCGCGCTACCGCCTGCGGTGGAGGTGACCTGGCCGGAGAAGAGGACCTCGTCCCCCTTCGGCGACCAGGCGAGGCCCTCTTCTCCCGCGTATCCCTCGGAGAGGACGGTTCTGTTCCCGCTCCGGTCGACCACGGCCACGAGCCCCCGGTCGTCGTACCGGGCGGGATGCTCGAAGAAGGCGACTCGGTCCCCCTTCGGCGAGACTCGCGGGTCGGAGAGATACCCCGCCGTCTGCCAGAGGACCTTTCCGATCGGAAACTCCAACCGGTCCCTGCCGTCGACCTCATGGATCATCGCCAGGCTCGCACCGTCCGGCGACCAGTCTGCCTCCCGCACGTTATCGAGGATCTCGCGCGGCGCGCCTGCGCCCAGTGGCATCCGCGCCAGGGTTCCCTTGAAAAGTCGATGATTGATGAATACGGCGTGCGTCAGGACGGCGAGCTCTCCCTGCGACGAGATGGAAAGAAGATGCGCCTGCGGCAGGCCCAGGGGGCGCGACTCCGGGTATTCGGGACGAATCGAGAAAAGCTGCGGAACATTTCCCTCCGGCGCCGCGCTGTAGACCATGGTCTGGCCGTCCGGAGCAAAGCGCGCCACGAAGATCGGCTGCGGCTCGAAACTCTTCTGGGCGAAAGAGACGTTAGAAGCGCGGTGCCCGCTCTCGATGCGGGTTCCGGCCACGAAGGAAGCTGCTGCGACGGTGGCGAGGAGCGCCGAGAGCGTGGCCGGGACGAGCCAACCCGGGCGGCGCGCGGCCTTCGGAAGGGCCGTCACCGCGCTCGGGCCGGAGAGCCCCGAAACGGTTTCGAGGTCGAAGGTGAGATCGCGAGCCGACTGGAACCTTCGCTCGGGATTCTTCTCGAGACAATGGCGCACGATGCGCTCGAGGCTCTGCGAGATCGACTGGTTCGCAAGCGAGAGATCCGGCGGGTCTTCCTTCAGGATCGCCGACATCGTGTCCGCGGCCGACCCCCCGCGAAACGCCCGGTTGCCCGAGAGCATCTCGTACAGGATCGCGCCGAAGGAGAAGATGTCCGAGCGCGTATCGGCACTTTGGCCCCTCACCTGTTCGGGCGCCATGTAGCCGAGCGTGCCGAGGACGACACCCGGCTCGGTGCCCGCGGTCGCCGTCGGGAGGCTCGTCGCCAGACTTCCTTCTTCGGTGTGCGTCAGCTTGGCCAGGCCGAAGTCGAGGATCTTGACCCGGTCGTCCTTGGTGACGAAGAGGTTCTCGGGCTTCAGGTCCCGGTGGACGATGCCTTTCTCGTGCGCGGCCGCCAGGCCCTGTGTGATCTGGATCGCGTAGTCCATGGCGCGGCGGGGAGCGAGTTTGCCTTCGGCGAGGACGGAGCGCAGAGTCTCGCCCTCGAGTAATTCCTGAACGACGTAAGGCGCGCCGTCGCGCAGGCCGATGTCGTAGACAGCGGTGATGTTGGGGTGGTTGAGTGCCCCGGCGGCCTGCGCCTCCTGCTCGAAACGGCGGAGCCGGTCGGTGTCGGCCGACAACGACGCGGGGAGGACTTTGATCGCGACGTCGCGCTTCAGGCGCGGGTCCTTTGCCCGGTACACCTCTCCCATCCCGCCCGCGCCGATCGGCGACAGGATCTCGTAGGGGCCGAGGCGCGAGCCGGCGGGCAGACTCATTGCAAACAGACCTCCTCTCCCCCCCGCGGGGGGAGAGGGAAGGGTGAGGGGGGAAGCTCAGCGTCATCGCACAGCGTCTCGAAGCCGCCCTCACCCCTTCCGGCCGCTCGCTTCGCGAGACGCGGCCTTCGGCCGCGGCCGGCACTGAAGTTCGGCGAGGGGAGACCCCTCGCGCTCCCCCGCTCCCGCCGGGAGAGGGAAAAGAGCCCTCGCGCTCCCTTGCTCCCGTGGAGAGAGGGGAAGCCAATGCCGGCGGCGAGGGTCATTTGCCTGCCCGCCAGTTCAAGAGCACCCGGAAGACCTCCGAGTCGAAGTCCTGAGTCGGCACCACCATCAGGAACCGCTGTCCGTCGGCCGACGCCGTGTACTGGCGGCCGACTGTCGTGAGCCGGAGCGACGTCCGAAAGAGGGCCTGCGGCGGTCCGTTGGAAAACGACGATCCGGCCGCCACGGGCACAGACATCAGCCTGCCCTGGAGGTCGATGAAGAAGATCTCCTTCCCGTCCCGACTCCACAGCGCCTGTTGCCCGCCCGCGGTCGAGATCCGCCACTTCTCGTCCGTCATTGGAAATCGCCGCACGAAGATCTCCGACTGCCCGGGCTCGTCCGAGCTGTAGGCGAACCAGTGCCCGTCCGGGGAAAAGTGCGGCATGCGTTCGTCGAACTCGCTCGAAATGAGGATCTGCGGCTCTTTCCGGCCCTGGAGATCCTTCACTCCGATGTCGAAGTTGCCACCCATCCTCGTGTAGAGCAGATAGCGTCCGTCGGAGGAAACGTCGCTGGGCATGGCGAAGTTGTCGACCACGCCGATCGATTCGTCCTTCGGCTCGCCGCGAACCGCCTTTCGGCGGATTTCGTATCGCTCGCCTTCGACTCGATAGAAGATGGTGCTCCCGTCCGGCGCCCAGATCGGCATGAACCCAGGTTCCGCGAAGGGCATCGCGACGTCGAGGTCGAAGTCGACGATCGACGCGGTGAACGAGCCCGTTTCCACCGAGCGAGTGGTGAACCCGGCCTTGCGGCCGTCCGGAGAGAGATTCACGTTCATGATCAAGCCAGGCGGGCCGACATTCTTGATGACGTTGCCGCGCCGATCGACCCATGTCAGCCGTCTCTCCGCGCTCCCCGGCCGGAAGACGACAATCCCGGACTCGGAGACCGCGAAGAGGTCGCGGTACGAACCCACTTCGGCTCGCGGGATGGGGCGCGTGATCGTTTCCGGCTCTCCTCCGAGCTCCCCCCGGTCCACGTCGAAGTGCTGCGCGAGGAGCGACTCGCCCCGAACGAAGAGGAGAGAGTCGGGCGGCGCGAAGACCCCGGCCGCTCCGTTGCGAAGCAGAAGCTTTCGGCCGGGCGCACCGAGGGAGGAGAGGTAGACCCCCGTCGTTTCCGGCTTCTGCGTTTTCACGAAAAAGAGAAAGCGCCGGCCATCGGGCAGGAATTGGGGCCAGCGGTGGAGGAGGTCGCCCTTCTCGAGCGTCGTCACCGGCACGGCCGGTCCGCCCGACGCCGGGACTCTCGAGATCACGCCCACGGCCTTCTGCGTGAGAAGGATCTCGCCTTTCGATCCCCAGCTTCCGCCGCGGCCGAGCTCGGCGTCGCAGAGGACCTCGATCGAGCCTGTCGAGACCTCCATGCGCCGGAGCTTGCCGCGCGCCACGAAGCCGAGCGACCGGCTGTCTGGCGACCAGAACACCGTTTCTGGCGAATCCGTGCCCGAAAGAGCGCGGACCTCCTCGGAGCCGAGGTCCCGGATGCGCACGAGCGACTTGCCGCCGGCGATGCCGACGAAGGCGAGTTTCTTCCCGTCGGGCGAAAGGGCGAAGAAGTCGGTGAGCACCGTCCGCTCGGGCGGCACGATCGAGAGCTGCATGCGGTCCGGCGCCGGTGCGGCCGGGCGCCGCAAGCGAATCGCCATGACCGCGGCGGCAAGCACCGCGAGCGCGGCGATGGCCCAAGGCAGCCATGAAGTGCGACGCGAGGCAGCCGAAACGGCGAATCCCTCCTGCGAGCCCTCGGAGATCCAGAGCAGCTCGCGCTTGATGTCAGCGGCGCTCTGCCACCGGTCTTCCGGGTCCTTGGCGAGGCAGGTCTTGACCACGCGATCGAGCGCCGGCGGCGACATCGGCTGCATCGAGGAGATCGGCGGCGGATCGTTCTGCATGATCGACGAGATGAGTGACGCTTGGCTCGAGCCGGAGAAGGCCTTGCGGCCGGTCGCCATCTCGTAGAGCACCGCACCGAAAGCGAAGACGTCTGTCCGCGCGTCGGCCTCCTTCCCTTCCAATTGCTCCGGCCCCATGTACTGGAAGGTCCCCAGGATCGTCCCCTCCTGGGTCAGGTTCGCTTGCGTCGGAAGCGAAGTAAGTCCCTCACGCCCGACCCCTCTCCCGCCGGGAGAGGGGAGAGCCTTTGCCAGGCCAAAGTCCAGGAGCTTCACGCCCGACTTCGTCAGCATCACGTTGCCGGGCTTCAAGTCGCGGTGGACGATCCCCTGCCTGTGCGCCTTGTCCAGGGCGTCGGCAATCTCCGTCGCGTAGCGCAGCGTCTGCTCGAGCGGCAATGATCCCTTGACCAGCCGGTCCGACAGCGTCTCCCCCTCGAGCAACTCCATGACGAGGTACTCGGTCTCGCCCTCTCGTCCCACGTCGTAGAGCGCGCAGATGTGCGGGTGTGAGAGTTGCGAGATCATCTTCGCCTCCCGCTCGAAGCGCTGACGGACCTCGGCAGAGGAAGAGAGATGCTGCGGCAGGACCTTCACCGCCACCGTCCGCTCGAGGCGCGTGTCCCGAGCCTTATAGACCTCTCCCATGCCGCCGGCGCCGAGCGGCGACAGGATCTCGTACGGGCCGAGTTTCGTGCCGGCGGAGAGGGTCATCGGGCCCAACCTCCTCTCCCCCCGGCGGGGGGAGAGGCTGGGTGAGGGGGGAGCCAGCCGACGAGAAGACCCTCACCCCTGCCGGCCGCTCGCTTCGCGAGACGCGGGCTTCGGTCGCGGCCCGCGCCGAGCGGCGACAGGATCTCGTAGGGGCCGAGTCGGGCGCCGGCAAGGAGTGTCATTCATTTCCTCCCGGCCGAGACGCGTCGCTTCAGCTCATCGACGAAGTTCAGGATGACGTTGAGCTGCACGGGGGCCTCTCCCGCCTCCCGACGAACCATTAGAAAGCGCTGGCCATCGGCCGCAACGTCGTAGGCGGCCTCGCCCCGCCGGGTCGGGACGAAGCGGCCCTGGAAGAGAACCTGAGGACTCGAAGCGGCGAAAGAGGGCTGAGTCGTCGTCTGGACGACCATCATTTTCTCGCCGTTGCGGAAGAAGAGCTCTCGGCTGTCGCGCGACCACACCGGCTCCGAGCCCCCGTCGCTCGAGATCTGCCATTTCCCGCCCGGCCCCGGGAACGCCTGCACGTAGACCTCGTCACGGCCGGACTCGTTCGAGACATAAGCCAGCCATCGGCCGTCGGGCGAGACCCTCGGCGCGCGCTCATTGAACGGCGTTCGAAGAAAGGAGGAGGGCTCTCCCTTCGACCCCACCGCAGCCACCGCCAGGTCGCCCGCCATGTCCGGGCTGTAGTTGGTGAATGCGATCGTCTTTCCATCGGAGAACCAGGAGCCGAGGTGGGGATGCGCGGCCGTGAAGAGTAGCTCTTCCGGCCCACCTCCGTCGGCCGCTTTCGCGTACACGACCCGCTTCTCCTGAGACCTTGCAGAGGCAAAGGCCACTCTCGTGCCGTCCGGGCTCCAGATCGGCGTCTCTTCCTCGATGGAACCAAAGGTCAGCCGCGTGAGACTTCCCTTCGTGACGTTGTAGACGTAAATGTCCGAGCTCGGGCCCCTCCGAACGGTGACTGCAATCCGCTGGCCGTCCGGAGAGACTCGGGGTTCCTCGTAGTTGCGCGGCTCCGCCGGCAGCGGCGAGACCGCTCCGTGCCGATCCACCCAGACCAGGGCATGCCTCGCCAGGAACTGCGGGGCATAGACCAAGGCTCCGCGGCTCGAGAGCCCGAAAAGAGAGCCGCTGAAAGGCTCTATCTGGAGAACGCCATCGAGAACCCTGACGGCCGGGCCGGTGACCTCGAGCCGCGACAGGTCGAAGGGTGCCGCCAGCAGTGTGTTCCCCCTCAAGAAAAGGACGAAGCCCGGCGCGACGTAGCGGGGATTGGATCCTTCGAGCACGGGGCGGCTCTTTCCGGTCTTGAGAGAAAGCAGACCTATGCTGGACTCCGCGTTCCCGACGCCGCCTCCCGGAATTTCGAAGAAGACGTCTTCACCTCCGGGGAGGATCTCTGGCCACCAGTGCCCGACCTCCCCTTTTTTCGAGTCGGGGGACGTCAACACTCTCGGCGTGCCGCCCGACGCCTGGACCGTACGCAGGCCCGATCCACCGCCCCCGAAAACGATCGTGTCGTCCGCGCCCCAGCTCCCCCCGCGAAACTCAGCCGCCTCGCAAATCGCCTGGGGAGCTCCTCCTTCGATGGAAACCTTCTGGAGCTTGTCCATGGAGAAGAACCCGACCCATTGCGAGTCGGGCGAGAAAAACGGGCTGGTCGCGCCGTCCGTGCCGCGGATCGGCAAGGCCTCGAGCTGGTCCATCGCGCGCACGTAGAGCTGCGTCGTGCCGCCGTGTTCGGCCACGTAGACCACGCGGGTTCCGTCGGCCGAAACGGCGAGGCTCTGGGGACCGTAGAGGCGAAGCGGCGCGTCCGCCGGAAGGAGCATCGAGAACCGTTCCAGGGGACGCGAGGCCGATGCGCGCGAGCGGACGACCGCCCACGCGCCCGCCCCCGCCGCGAGCGCGCCGAGAGCGACTCCGGCCGTGAAGGAGAGAACGCGGCGCCGGCCGCGCGCCGCGGCGGGAGCCGCAACGCCCGCCTGCGAGCCCTCGCCGATCCACTTCAATTCGCTGCCGAGGTCCGCGGCGTTTTGCCAGCGGTCCTCCGGGTCCTTCGCGAGACACTTACGTACGACACGGTCGAGCGCGGGCGGTGCCATCGGAGCGAGCGTCGAGATCGGCGCCGGCTCCTCTTTCATGATCGCCGAGATCAGCGATGCCTGAGAGGCGCCTGAAAACGCCTTCTTCCCCGTCGCCATCTCGTAGAGCACCGCGCCGAAGGCGAAGATATCCGTCCTTCCGTCCGCATCCTTTCCCTCGAGCTGCTCGGGCGCCATGTACTGGAACGTGCCGAGGATCGTTCCTTCCTGAGTTAGCCCCTGCTGCGTGGGAAGGGCTGTCAGGCTCCCGGCGGGAGCCGCCGGGGCCATCGCCTTGGCCAGTCCGAAGTCCAAAAGCTTGACGCCCGACTTCGTCAGCATCACGTTGCCCGGCTTCAGGTCCCGGTGCACGATCCCCTGCCGGTGCGCCTTGTCCAGAGCGTCGGCAATCTCGACTCCGAAGCGCAGCGTCTGCTCGAGCGGCAGCGGCCCCTTCACCAGCCGCTCGGAGAGCGTCTCCCCCTCGAGCAGCTCCATGACCAGGTACTCGGTCTCGCCTTCGCGCCCGACGTCGTAGAGCGCGCAGATGTGCGGATGCGAGAGCTGCGAAATCGTCTTCGCCTCGCGCTCGAAACGCTGGCGCACTTCGGGCGAGGAGGAAAGTTCCTGCGGCAGGACTTTCACCGCGACTGTCCGCTCCAGCCGCGTGTCCCGCGCCTTGTAGACCTCTCCCATCCCGCCCGCGCCAATCGGGGCGAGGATCTCGTAGGGGCCGAGTTTCGTGCCGGCGGAGAGGGTCACTTCGCGAGCTCGGCGTTCCAGTTCGCGACCAGCGCGGCGCGCGGCTGCTCGGCTTCGCCGGCGCTGTTGACGAGGAAGCGCCCGTCGCGTCCGACATCGTATTCATGGAAACCTTGCCGGGGCCCGATGAAAGGGTTCACCCGGAACCGGTTGCGCGGCGTCTTCGCTTCGAACCGTCCGCCGCGCCCGTCGACTTCGACGGCCATCAAGTCGTTGTTCGTCGAGACGTAGTAGAGCTGCCGACCGTCGTGGCTCCATCGCGGCGCGGTGCCGCCGCGGACGGAAATCTGCGTCTTCGCGCCGCCGCCGGGAAACGGCGTGACGTAGATCTCTTCCTTTCCCGACTCGAGCGAGCGATAGGCGACCCACCGGCCGTCCGGCGAGAACTGGCCGCTCCGCTCGGCAAAGGTAGTCTCCACGACGGCGAACGCCTTCGAGGGATCCGCCACGGGGAACGCCCAGACGTGGGTCGCGCCGAGCTCGCCCTTGTCGCAGAGGATGTAGCGCCCATCGCGCGACCAGTCGGTGGGCTCAACCCGATCCTTGGTGTTCAGGATCGTCCGGAGCGTCGCGGCGCCATTGGAGGGGACGGCGCTCAAGACAAAATGCTCTGGGAACTGGCTCACGAAGGCGATCTCGGAGCCGTCCGGAGACCAGGTAGGTGCCGAGATGACCTGCCCCTGGTTGGTCGCCCGCTGGCGCACGCCGCGATCGAGATCCTGGATCCAGACGTCGGCGCTCGGATCGCCGATGAGAATCGCCACCCTCTTTCCATCCGGGGAAAGGCGCGGCCAGTAGGCGATGCTTTTCTCTCCCGAGGGCTCGAGACGGCGCCCGGTTGAGTCGAACCAGGTGAGCTGGCCTCCCGGATCAGTCCACGCCTCCTGATAGAAGAGAAGTCCGTTTTCCGAGGCGCTGAAATTGCTCCGCCAGATGCCGGCGTCCAGGTGGACGCCCTCCTGGATCCGGACGGGCGCGCCGGACAGGACGGCGCTCCGCGGGTCGAGCGGTTGCGCCGTGAGGCTTCGATCGCGCACCCAGAGGATCGATCCCGACGCGAACAGCGCGCTCGCGTCCGACTGCATCAGACGCCGGTTCTCCATGTCGTCGATCGAGACGACGAAGATGCCGTTCTGGTCGGAGATCGGATGATCGTGGCTGGCGGCCAGATACAGGACATGCCTTCCATCCGGCAGGAACCAAGGCCAGCGATGGGTCGTGTGCTGCTTCGGATCGAGCCGGGTGAGCGGCGTCGGCACCCCTCCGGTCGCGGACACCCGCATGAGGCCGCCGCGGACGTTCGGCGCGAAGACGATGATCCCCCCCGCTCCCCATGTGCCGCCGCGGGACCGAGCCGCCGGGCAGACCGTCTGAACCGGTCCTCCCGAGACGTCCTTGGTCTTCAAGCCTCCCTTGTCGAAGTATCCGATGGAGCGGCTGTCCGGCGACCAGAAGGGGAAGAGCCCGCCCTCGGTGCCCGACAAGGGTGTGGTGACGCCGGTCGAGAGCGATTGGACCCAGAGCTGCGCGCCGGCGCCAAAGACCGCGCGCTCGCCATCGGGCGAGAGGGCGATCGGGGAAGCGTCGTCGCCGGTCAAGTGGAAGGTCGTCTTTCCGGGGGGGACGAGGAAGGAGTGAATCGGCCGCGGCCGGTCCACCCGCAGCGCCCGGTTCGCGTTTGCGAGATAGACAGCGGCGACGGCCGCGAGCCCGGCCGCAGTCCAGGCCAGACGCTCGCGGGATCTCCGTTTCGAGACGACGGCCGCAGGGGCCGTCCCGCCGACGGCCGAGCCCTCGGAGATCCACCGGAGCTCCTTGCCGACGTCTCCGGCCGACTGCCAGCGGTCCTCCGGGTCTTTGGCGAGACAGTTGTGCACGAGGCGGTCGAGCGCCGGCGGCGCCATGGGAGCGAGGGTCGAGACGGGCGGCGGCTGCGCCGTCAGGATTGCCGAGATGAGCGAAGCCTGACTCCCTCCCGCGAACGCCTTCTTGCCGGTGAGCATTTCGTGCAGCAGCGCGCCGAGCGAGAAGATGTCGCTACGTGCGTCGGCATCCTTCCCCTCGAGCTGCTCCGGCGAAATGTACTGAAACGTCCCGAGGACCGTTCCACGCTCGGTCAGGGGACGGGCTTGCGTCGGAAAGGTTGACTGCGCCGGCGTGGCGGTTTCCTCTGGTTTGGCCAGGCCGAAGTCGAGCAGCTTCACGCCGGATTTCGTCAGCATGACGTTGCCGGGTTTCAAGTCCCGGTGCACGATCCCCGCGCGATGCGCGGCCGCGAGAGCCTCGGCGATCTCGGCCCCGCAGCGGAGCGCCTGTTCGGTCGGCAACGGGCCGCGGACGAGCCGCTCCGCGAGCGTTTCGCCGTCGAGAAACTCCATGACGAGGTACTCGACGCCGTCCTGCGAGCCGACGTCGTGCAAGGCGCAAATGTGCGGGTGCGAGAGAGCCGAGATCGCCCGGGCCTCGCGCTCGAATCTCCGTCGCATGTCGGCGTCGTCGGCGAAGTGACGGGGAAGGATTTTCAAAGCCACGGTTCGTTCCAGGCGCGTGTCCCTCGCCCGGTACACCTCTCCCATCCCGCCCGCGCCGATCGGGGCGAGGATCTCGTAGGGGCCGAGTTTCGTGCCGGCGGAGAGTGTCATTTGCGTTCCGCCGGAGCCTGCCAGTTGAGCAAGACTTGAACCGGAGTCGCCGCCGGGTCCTGCACGAGCTGGCTCAGCAGAAAGCGTTGGCCATCGGCGCTCACGACGTACTGGCGAATCGCGGTCAGATTCCGAAATCGAGTCAGGAAGAGCGTCTCGGGTTCACCCGTCGAAAAGCTCGGCGTCGTCGAGATTGGGGCCGCCATCAGGGTTCCGTCGAGCGCGACCCAGTAGATTTCCTTGCCATCGCCTCTCCAGTAGGGCCAGCCGCCGCCTCTTGTCGTGACCTGCCACTTCTCCTCCGTCACCGGGTAACGGCGCACGTACACTTCGTAGTGGCCCGATTCGTCGGACGCATAGGCGAGCCACCGGCCGTCGGGCGAGAGCCTCGGCGTCCGCTCGGAGGAGTCGGTCGTCAGGAGCGGGACGAGCTTGTGGTCCCCCTCGAGAGGAAGCGCCCAGATGTCGACGCTGCGCCGCGTGTTTTGAACGATCAGCGTCTTTCCGTCCGGCGTCGTGTCGTGCGGAGACTCGAAGGACGTCCCCTCGAAGACCGATTCCTCCGTCCCGCCGCGAACGGGTTTTCGCCGGATCTCGAAGAATTTCGCACCGAAGTTGCGGAAGTAGACGAATCTCCCATCGCGGCTGAAAACGGGGGCGCTCGCCGTGCCGTTGAAGGTCAACCTCACCGAAACGTCACGCTTCAGATCGAGAAACCACATATCGGAGGTCGTCATGCTTCCGGTTCCATAGGCCGCTAAGTTACCGTCGGGCGACAGCGCGAGGCCGATGGATCCGGCGACCGCGCTCGTTCGCTGAAGCACGTTGCCCCGCCGGTCGAACCAGACGAGTGGGCGCTGCGTTCCGGCGTCGCGGAACGCGACGACGCCGGTCTCGGAAACCGTGAAGAGCCGCTCAAAGGCGGCCACCTCGGTATTGTCCACCTGGCGGACGAGCGTTTGCGGCTCACCCAATGCCTTCACCGTCTCGAGATCGATGCGCTGGACCACCAGCGTTTCCCCGCGAGCATAGAGAAGCTCATCCGGCGGGACGAAGAGCCCGGCCGCGCCGCTCGGCTGCAGCAAGCGCAGGTCCATCGAGTCGAGAGATCCGAGATAGATCCCGGTCGTCGCTGGCGTTCCGGTCCGCACGAAGACGAGGAAGCGC
>JBGPCK010000058.1:0-18167 GCA_041481715.1 Thermoanaerobaculia bacterium
GCGCGCTCTCGTTCCGACCGGCCTCGCCGTCGCGATCCCGGAGGGTTTTGAAGGGCAGGTCCGGATGCGCAGCGGCCTCGCCCTGCGCAAGGGTCTGATCCTGCCCAATGCTCCGGGCACCATCGACAGCGATTACCGCGGCGAGCTTTGTGTGCTGGTGGCCAACATCGGTGCGGAGGCGGTCGAGATCGCGCGCGGCGACCGGATCGCGCAGCTCGTCTTCTCGCCGGTCGCGCGCGCGACGCTGGAACGGGTCGTCGCGCTGCCCCCGTCCTCTCGCGACACGGGAGGCTTCGGCTCGACGGGAGGAAGCTAGGCCTCGTGAGAAGGGTCCTGCGTCAGAGGACGGCCCTGGACATCTCGCTCGGTGCGCCGATTCGGACGGGGGCCGAGGTTCTTGCGCTGGCCGGTCATGGCGATCGGCCCGCCGCGCCGGCGGCCGCGCGGCGCTGGTGCGACGAAATTCCCCGGCCCGCCTTCCGAAGGCTCGAGCGGGTCCGCGTGTCGCAAGACTGGTTCCAGGTCTACCGGGTCGACGATGGCGTCTTCGCGATCACCGAGCCCTTCCAATTCCAGGAGGTGATCTCGTATCTGATCCTGGGCTCGAAGGGAGCGATGCTCTTCGACACGGGGCTCGGGATCGGGCGGATGCGGGAGGTCGTCGAGGAGCTGACGCGTCTGCCGGTGACCGTCCTGAACTCCCATACGCACTTCGATCACGTCGGCGGGAACGCGGAGTTCGAACGGATCCTCGCGATGGACACGACGTACACGCGAGCGAACACCCGCGGCTTTCCGCCGGAGACCCTCGCGGGCGAAGTCTCCGGCGAGGCCCTGTGCCGCCCGCTTCCTCCGGGAACCGACGCGCGAAGCTACCGGACGCGGCCGTACACGCCGTCGGCATTCGTCCGGCACGGACACCGGGTCGACCTCGGCGGCCGCGAGCTGGAAGTGCTTCATGTGCCGGGGCACACCCCCGACGCGGTCGCGCTCCGGGACGCCGCAGCGAGCTTGCTCTGGACGGGAGACTCGTTCTACGAAGGGCCCATCTGGCTCATCGTGCCCGAAACGGACTGGGCCGCCTACGCGGCTTCCGTGGATCGGCTGGTGCGGCTCGTTCCGCTCCCTCGAAAGCTCCTTCCGGCGCACAACATCGCGGTTTCGAGCCCGGCGCTTCTTCTGCGGCTTCGCGAGGCCGTCGCGGCCATTCGCTCCGGCCGCGCCCGAGGGGAGGAGAGGCCGAATGGGCAGATCGGGTTTTCCTTCGGCGACTTCTCGATCGTCACGACGAAGGCAGCTCTCGAAGGAAGAGAGAAGGGATTGGATCGGGGGGGATCGGGTTTGCCCGTTCCCTCACGACCGAACTCTCGACCCTGATCGGGGAGCTGCGCGGGAAGGCGCGCAACTGGTAATCTATCCTCCGTGCGCGTCACCGTGCTCGCGTCCGGCTCCGGCGGCAATGTCTGCGTCGTCGAGTCGGGCGGGACGCGAGTGCTGGTCGACGCTGGGCTCTCGGGGCGGGAGATCGAGCGGCGCCTGAAGGCGCGCGGCCTCGAGGCGGAATCGATCGCGGCGATCTTCGTGACGCACGAGCATCAGGACCACTGTTCCGGCGCTCTGGCGTTCTCCACCCGCTTCGGCTGCCCGATCTACGCAACGGCCGGCACGGCGGAAGCCCTAGGCCTCGAGGGCGACCTGTTCTCTCCGTTCGTCCGGATCGACCCGGGGCGAGAGGGCCGGATCGGGGCCCTTGGCTTTCGAACTTTCGCGACACCGCATGATGCCAACGAGTCGGTCGCCTACGCCTTCGAGGCCGGGGCGGCGCGGCTGGTCGTCGCCTCGGACCTCGGGCGGGCGGAGGCGGATTTCGTGGACTTCGTGCGGGAGGCGACGACGCTCCTCCTCGAGTTCAACCACGACGAGGACATGCTGCGCGACGGCCCCTACACCTGGCCGCTCAAGATGCGGATCTCGGGGGGATGGGGACACCTCTCCAACCGCCAGTCGGCCGAGGTCGTCCGCCGAGCCGCGGGCCCGAGATTGAGACGCGTCGTCGCGACGCACCTCTCCCGCACCAACAACACGCCGCCGCTGGCTCTGGCGGCCCTCTCCGAGGCGCTCGAGCGCTCCGGATGGGCCGTGCCGTTCGAGGCGGCGGATCAGATCAACGGATTCGAGGCCTTCGAGGCATGAGAGTCGAGGTTCGCGTCTATCCGAAGGAGGGGGTGCTCGACCCGCAGGGCAAGGCGATCGCCTCCGCGCTCGGCCGCCTGGGACACCGCGCCGTCAAGGAAGTCCGGGCCGGGAAAATCTTCTTCGTGGAGCTCGACGGGATGGACGCGAAGACGGCCGAGGCGGAGGCGCGGCGAATGGCCGAGGAGCTGCTCGCCAACACCGTCATCGAGGGCTTCGACGTGAAAGTGGTGGAGACGTCCAGATGAGATTCGCGATCGTCGTCTTTCCCGGCTCCAACTGTGATCAGGACTGCTACTACGTCGCCAAGAACCTCGGCTGCGAGGCGGACTACGTGTGGCACCACGATACCGACTTGAAGGGTGCCGACGCCGTGGTTCTGCCGGGTGGCTTCGCCTACGGCGACTATCTGCGGGCCGGCGCGCTCGCGCGCTTCTCGCCGATCATGGAGAGCGTCGCCCGTTTCGCGAAAGAGGGCGGCCCCGTGCTCGGGATCTGCAACGGCTTTCAGGTCCTGCTCGAGGCGGGGCTGCTCCCGGGCGCGGTGCGGGTCAACCGGGGCTTGCGCTACGTCTGCCGCGACGTGTACCTCAAGGTCGAGAGCGTCGAGACGTCGTTCACGCGGCTCTACGAGCCGGGCGAGATCGTCAAGATGCCGATCGGCCACATGGAGGGCAACTACACGGCGCCGCCCGATGTCCTGGCCGAGCTGTCGCGCGATCGCCGCGTCGTCTTCCGCTATTGCGACGCGCAGGGCCGCGTGACCGACGAGTCGAACCCTAACGGGTCGGCCGACGGCATCGCCGGGATCGCCAACCGGGAGGGCAATGTCGTTGGCCTGATGCCGCATCCAGACCGTTGCAGCGAACAGCTCCTCGGCAACGAAGCGGGCCGGAGGATGTTCGAGTCCGTCGTGACGGCTCTGGCCGCGGTGAAGGCCTAGGGTCCAACGTCCAACGTCCCTTTCCGCAAACTTGAACCCCCGACTTTGAACGTCCAATTCTGACCCTCCGGCGATGATCACCGAAGAACTGATCCGCGACCACAACCTGTCGGACGCCGAATACCAGAGCATCCTGAAGATTCTCGGCCGCGAGCCGAACTTGGTCGAGCTCGGGATCTTCTCGGCGATGTGGAGCGAGCATTGCTCGTACAAGTCCTCTCGCGTTCACTTGAAGACGTTCCCGACCTCCGGGCCGCGCGTGCTGCAGGGGCCGGGGGAGAACGCGGGCGTCGTCGAGATCGGAGACGGGCTCGCCGTCGCGTTCAAGATGGAGTCGCACAATCATCCCTCCTACATCGAGCCGTATCAGGGAGCGGCGACGGGTGTCGGCGGAATCCTGCGGGACATCTTCACCATGGGTGCTCGGCCGATCGCATCCTTGAACTCGCTGCGTTTCGGAGACCTCGCAGCACCCCGCATGAAACATCTGGTGGACGGCGTCGTGCGCGGGATCGCCGGCTACGGAAACTGCATTGGCATCCCGACGGTCGGCGGCGAGACGACGTTTCACCCGGCCTACAACGGCAACATCCTCGTCAACGTGATGAACGTCGGCGTGCTCCCGAAGGACAAGATCTTTCGCGGCCGCGCCGAAGGCGCCGGCAACCCGGTTGTCTACGTGGGGTCCAAGACTGGCCGCGACGGCATTCACGGCGCGACGATGGCGTCGGAAGAATTCGCGGGCGGGCAGGAGCAGCAGAAACGCCCGACGGTCCAGGTGGGGGATCCCTTCACCGAGAAGCTCCTCATGGAGGCCTGCCTGGAGCTCTTCCAGACGGACGCCGTCGTCGGGATCCAGGACATGGGCGCCGCGGGCCTCACCTCCTCCTCTTTCGAGATGGCGGGCCGCGCGGGCAGCGGTGTCGAGATCGACCTCTCGAAGGTGCCCGTGCGGGAAGAGGGGATGACGCCTTACGAGATCATGCTCTCCGAATCGCAAGAGCGAATGCTCCTCGTCGCGCGGAAGGACCGCCTGAAGGAAGTGCTGGCGATCTTCAGGAAGTGGGAGCTCGACGCGGTCGAGATCGGCCGCGTGACCAATGCGGGCCGGGTCGTGCTGTTTTTCGAAGGAGAGATCGTGGCCGACCTGCCGGCGGCGCCCCTTTCGGACGAGGCGCCTCTCTACGACCGGCCGCGCGCGTCGCCGCCCCCGGCGCCTCCGCCCCGGTGGCCGGGCGAGCCCGAGCCTTCCGACTACGGCCAATGTCTGCGCCGGATCCTGGCCTCGCCGAACGTCTCGGAGAAGTCCTGGATCTGGACGCAGTACGACCACATGGTCGGCACCAACACGGTGGAGAGGCCGGGGGGCGATGCGGCGATCGTTCGGGTGAAGGGGACACGCAAGGGGCTCGCGCTCAAGAGCGACGCCAACCCCTTTTTCTGCTCGCTCGATCCCTACCGCGGCGGCGCGCTCGCGGTTGCCGAGGCGGCGCGTTCGATCGCCTGCTCGGGAGCGCGTCCGCTCGCCATCACCGACTGCCTGAACTTCGGCAATCCCGAGAAACCCGAAGTGATGGGACAGTTCGAGGCCGCGGTGCGCGGGATCGCCGATGCCTGCCGGGCGCTCGAGATCCCGGTGGTCTCGGGCAACGTTTCCTTCTACAACGAGACGGACGGGCGCGCGATCCCTCCCACTCCGACGGTCGGCATGGTGGGGCTGCTCGAGGACGTCGAAAAGAGAGTCGGCCTTCCGTTCCGGCGCGAAGGCGATCGGATCGCTCTGCTCGGCTCGACGCGCGACGAGCTCGGCGGCTCGGAGTTCCTGCGCACGATTCGCAGCCGCGACGAAGGGCCCTGTCCTGACGTCGATTTGCCGGCAGAGCGGCGGCTGGTGGAGCTACTCGCCGCGCTCGCCGAGGGGGGGCTCCTCTCCTCTGCCCACGACGTGTCGGACGGAGGCCTCGCGATCGCGCTCGCCGAGTGCGCGATGAAGTCGGGCCTCGGCGCCGAGATCGCCCTCGAGTCCGAGCTGCGTCTCTCCGCCCTCCTCTTCGGCGAAAGCACGGGCCGCGCGGTGATCACCTTCGCGCCGGAGGGCCAGGCCGGCGTCGAAGGCGCGGCAAAGAAGGCCCGGGTGCCGTTCGAGCGGCTCGGCCGGGTCGGCGGCGCCAACCTGAAGATCGCTGTCGGGGGACGCACCGCGGTCGACGAGCCGGTCGCCGCTCTGGCCGAGCTCTGGAAGACCGCGTTCGCCCGCGCGATGGACGCCGCGGACGTCCTCTAACTCCCCCTCTCCCGGCGGGAGAGGGTCGGGGTGAGGGGCACGACGGGGCCCGCCGGCTTCTCGTAGGTGACCCTTTCCAGAAACAGCCCGGACGGCGGCGCGGTCCACTTCGCGGGTTCGGTCGATCGTTCGGCAAGCAATCGCGCCACGCCGGCCGCGTCGAGCTTGCCGCGGCCGACCTCGACGAGCGTTCCCGCGAGGCGCCGCACCATCTTCCAGAGGAAGTGCGAGGCCTCGATTCGGAAATGAAGCTCATTTCCGTGCTCGCCGAGCTCGCTCTTTTCGACGACGACCAGGGTGGACTCCTGCCCCGCCGGGTTCTCGCAGAAAGAGGCGAAGTCGTGGCGTCCCGGCAAGAGCCCCGCAGCTCGCCGCATCGCGGAAGAGTCGAGCCTGTCCTTGACCCACCACACCAGCCGCTTGTCGAAAGCCGTCCGCCGGCGCGAGATCCGGTAGAGATACGTCCGGGAGACCGCGTCGTGCCGGGCGTGGAATCCGGGCGGCGCGGGGGAGACCTCGAGAACGTTGACGTCGAAGGGGAGCCGGTCGTTGAGCCCCCGTTCGATCTCGAGCTCGGGCAGGCGCTTGCGAGCCTTCAGGTGCGCAACCTGCGCCAGGGCATGCACGCCGGCGTCCGTACGCCCCGCTCCGCCGACGCCGGCGTCCGCGCCGAGAAGCTCCCGCGCGGCGTGAATCAGGACGCCCTGCACGGTGCGGTCCGTGTTCTTCTGAGACTGCCAGCCGCGGTAGCGCGTCCCGTCGTATTCGAGCGTCAACTTCCAGGTCGGCATGGCCGGACTGTATCGTGCACGTAGAATCGCGGGATGGGTTGTCTCGTGCGGTTCGTCGGCGCGCTTGTCCTCCTGCTTCTGCTCGCGATCGCCGCGCGGCGCCTGACGGAACAGGAGACGCGCGTCCCGCCGCCGGGCCCGGGAGAGCGTGATGCGATCGTCGACGGCGTCCGGTGGCGCTCGCGCGAAGCCCCGGGTGAGGGCGGCGATCCGGTCGTCTACGTTCACGGCCTGATCTCTTCCGCGGCGAGCTGGAAGAGAGTGCTCTCGCCCGCCTCGGCGGGACGAATGGCGATTGCGGTGGATCTGCCGGGCTTCGGCTTTTCGGACCGTCCGTGGCCTTACGACTACACCGTCGGAGCGCAGGCCCTTCATCTCTGGCGGTACCTCGACGCACGGGGAGTCGGGCGCGTCGTTCTCGTCGGCAACTCGCTTGGAGGGGCGGTCGCTCTCGTGGCGGCGGCCGCGAGACCCCAGCGCGTCGCCGCGCTCGTGCTCGTCGATGCCCCCTCACCGCGCACGAGGATCCCGTGGCGGTTTCGGGTCCTTCGGACGCCGGCGGCGGGGGAGGTCGAGATGGAGCTGCTTTGCCGCCCCGCCATGGAATGGCTTCTGCGTTACCGCTTCTACAGCCGCGCGGAGCGCGTGACCGGGGAGACCGTCTCCGACTGGTGGGAGCCGGTGCCGGTGCCCGGAACGCGGCGCGCGGCCCTCGCGGCGATCCGATCGAGCCCGCGCGGCTACGAGGACGTGGCCGCTCGGATCACCGCACCGACCCTGGTGCTCTGGGGCAAGGAGGACCGGATCCTGCCTCCGTCCGATGGCCTCGACCTGGCCGCTCAGATCCGCGGCTCGCGCTTCGTGATGCTTCCCGACGCCGGCCACGTCCCGCAGGAGGAGACGCCGGAGGCGTTCGCGAAAGCGGTCGCGGGGTTCCTGGGAACGCCGCGGACGCCGGACGCGAAGCTGCCCTGAAGAGGCTGAAGCGCGGGAACGGTCAGCGATGAAGAAGCATCTGACCTCCGGGGATGCATAACTCCCCCGGGCAGCTGTTCGTAAGCCTGATTTCGAGTGTTGTGCCCGAAAGCGTTCCGGTCGCAGTGGCGTTCGTGAACCGCTCCCCGGTGATCGTTCCGGTGAGCATGCTTCCCTGAAGGGTGCCTTTGAACGTGACGTGGGCGAACCCGCAAAAGTTCTCGGTCGCGTTCAGGCTTCCACTGACGGCCGAACCGTTCTGCTGGAAGTCTGCCTGAGCCGGAGTTGGATTACCATCGCAGTCAATCGGATCGACCGTGACGAATGTTCCAGTCCATGGTCCGGCGACGGCGCCCGCGGTCGGGACCGGCGCGGGCGTCAGGTCGATCTTCGCGCTTTTCCACTGACCACACGTTCCATCCTGGGGTCCTGAGGCCAGATGGATCCCTGAAGCAGAGCCCGTGCCGGTCGCGGCGGCCTCGAAAAGGCACGCGTCGACCTGCGTTCGAAATGTTCCGTTGAGCGCCGTTCCCTTCAGGAGACCATCGAAACGGAGGGCGCCGAAGCATGGCGCCGAAGAGAGCTCGAGGTGAACCTGATTTGCCGATTGTGTGGCGGAGGCCGAAGCTGGGAAGGTCGAAAGCTCGTTACAGGTCGGAGCGGCCGTTCCGGTCCAAGCGCCAGTCAGACTGAATGGCATCGCTGTGGTCAGGTGGGTATCCGCCCCTCCGCAGAGGCGGGTCGGGTCCGACGGATCGTTCTGGTAGGTCTTGACGGCGCCCGTCACGGAGTCCGTGAGGGTGAGCGTGTAGTGGAGCCCCGTCAGGCCGACGTGGAAGAGCCAGAAATCGCCGCCGGGCAGCGAGGTCGCATCGAGCATCTTGACGAAGACCTCGGGGAAGGTCGGGTCTCCCGTAAAGGCGGGCAGGCTGAAGTAGCCGAAACGGTCCCCCTGCGGGATCGCGACTCCGGAGGCGGTCACGGCGGTGCGGGGATTGGTAGCAGAGAGGGTGATTCGAAAGCGGCTCGTCAGGAGCGAGAGCTCGCCGCTAGAACTGACGAGAGGGCCGGCCGCCGGCCCCGCGCCGGCGAGAACGGCTGAAGGTTGGCCCGGCGGAAAGGCGCGGACGTCGGCGCTGCCGCAGAGGGCCTCGCCGTCGTAGAACTGCATTCGACCGGTGGCGGTATCCGTGATGGTCAGACCGTACTGCACGTCGGTGAGGCCGCCGTAGAAGATCCAGTAGCCTTGCCCGGGCAACGAGGTCGCGTCGAGCATCTTCACGAAGACCTCGGGCAGCGAGGGGTCTCCGGTGAGAGTGGGGAAGCTGAAATAGCCGAAGCGGTCTGCCTGTGTGACGCCCAGGGCCGGGGCGAGAGTCTGCGCGCGTGGATCAATCGCCGTCAGGTCCACCCGGAAGCGCGAGCCGAGCAGGCAGAGGTGATCCGTTCCGGGATCGCAGGAGCTGGCCGGGATAGCGGGCAGATCGCGATCGAAAACTCCGCCACCGTTGGTCCCCACGTGCAAGATCCGACCGGTCGAATCGATCGCGAGAGACCTCACCGCGCGATTGGTCAAGCCGTAGTCGAAGGATCTCCAAGTCGCGCCGCCGTCCCCGCTACGCAAGATGCCGCCCTCGGAGAGCGCAGCGTAGATCGTGGAGGACGCGGACGGATCGACGGCGATCGCGGCGACGGTGCCTGCGAGGCTGCCCAGCCGAGTCCAGGTCGCCCCCTGGTCGGCGCTTCGATGGAAGCCGCCCTCGGACGTCGCGGCATACACGAGGCCGCTTACGGGATGGGCCGCCAACGCTGTGACCGAGAATTTGAGATCGGTCGCCGACAACTCCCAGGTCGCCCCGCCGTCCGCGGTCCGCTCGACGCCGCCGCCACGAGGGTAGTCGACAGCGGCGTCGTAAAAGGACTGGGAGTAGGCGAAGTCGCTCCCGGCGAGGAGGGCCCCGTGGAGCGCGTCTGCCAGCAGCGCATATACCGCTCGCGGCCTGCCGAGCGTCGAAGCGCTCCACGTCTTGCCGCCGTCGGCGCTTTTGGAAACGGGAGGAGTGTCGTAGCGCAGGTCGAAGGCCATTCCGACGGGCCGGTTCGCCGCGTAGATATCCCTGGTCACCCGATCGATGGCGATGGCACTCAAGAGGCTCTGGCCCGCGGACGTGGCGCTCCACGTTTGGCCGCGGTCGTGGCTTTGGAGGAAGACTCCGGTCGCGGTTCCGAGGTAGATGCTCGAAGGGTTGGACGGGTCTACTGCTAGACACGTCAGCGAGGCGAGCGCCGGGTCGTCGCCGTCCTGCCGCGTCCAGCTCAGGCCGCCGTCCTCGCTTTTGTAGAAGCCTGATTCGCTGCTCGCCGCGTAGAGCGTGAGGGCGTCCGCCGGGTCGAGCGCCACGGCGGAGATGAACGGAGAGAGTGGTCCGTGACTCGTCCAGCGATTGACTCCGGCGGACGCCGACGCGGCGCCGAGCAGCGCCAGTAGAACGAAGGCGGACGGGATCGGAATCGGTCTACGAAAAGGTTTCATCGTCACCCTCCTTGACGTTCGACAAACTGAACCCGAGCGTTCAACCGTGGAGACAGATGCGACCCCTGGGATGAAGCTCGAACCCGTTATTGCGGTGCGGTCGCTTTCGGATCAATCGGTGTGGATCTTCGTCCCGACTCCATAGACCGCATTCCCCGGCGACTCGCTGAGCATGTAGAACCCTTTCCCGCCATCGACGATGACGAGCCGGACAAATTCGACACCGTCCGTGGTGAATCCCTTACCGGTACAGTCCTCGTCCACCTCATACAGACCGGGAAATGTCAGATCAAAATCGAAGACTCCATTCCTGCTGATGTTCTGGGTCGCGGTGCTGTTTCCTTTTCCGTCGAAGAAGAGGATGCCGACTGCCGCGAGCGGGCCGGCGGCCGAGGTTCCCGTCCTGTAGAATCCATACGAACCCTTCAGAGTCGCGGTGGAGCACCTTTTGCCGGCATGTCCATCATCGGCCTGGACCATGGGCGCCAGCGCCACGAGAAGACCGGCGGCGATTACCCGTAGCAATGGAAGAGGGACTCGAACCTGTGTGCGTTTCATCATCCTTCTCCTTTCATCAGAGAGGCACGTTTTCGCTAAGATGACGCGCGAGGGGGCGCGAAGTCTTAGCCGTTCCTTACGCGTCTTCTAGGATTTCGCCAGGGCGGATGCGACTGCGCTTCGGAGATTGCCTTCTGGATTCGGGCACGCGGGAGGTCTTCCGCGGCGGCGAGGCGATTTCACTGTCACCGAAAGCCTTCCAACTCCTCGAGCTGCTGGTCCACCATCGGCCCAACGCGCTTTCGAAGCAAGATCTCCATCAGGGCTTGTGGCCCGACACGTTCGTCGTAGACGGAAACCTGGCGAACCTCGTCAGCGAACTGAGAACGGCCCTCGGTGACGACAGACGCCAGCCTCGGATCATTCGCACGGTGCAGCGTTTCGGCTACGCCTTCCAAGCGGAAGCGGAGGGTCTTCCGACCCCGAGGGTGCGTGAAGCGGGCGGAGTCGCCTACCGGCTCGTCTGGGGCGATCGCGAAATCGGGCTTGTCGAGGGAGAGAACCTGATCGGGCGGGATCAGGAGGCGGTCGTCTGGCTGGACGACGTATCGGTCTCCCGCCATCATGCTCGGATCGTGATCGACGGTTCCGGCGCTTCCCTGGAGGATCTCGGAAGCAAGAACGGGACATACGTGCGAGGCAAGAAGATCCGGGCGAGGGTACCGCTGCGCGACGGAGACGCCGTTCGCCTCGGCTCGGTGGCCCTGGTCTTCCGCCGGTTCGAGGCAGGCGCCTCGACCGAGACGGCATCGATCCAATAGACGGCGGATGATGCTGTCGCCCCGCGCTCGGGTTGGCCCCTACGAGGTTCTCTCGAAACTCGGTTCGGGTGGGATGGGCCAGGTGTACCTGGCCAGGGACACCCGGCTCGATCGGGAGGTTGCTCTCAAGGTGCTGCACGAGGAGGTCGCGACCGACCCGGCGCGTCTCAAGCGGTTCGAGAAGGAGGCGAGGTCCGCGTCGGCGCTCAACCACCCGAATATCATCACGATCTACGACGTCGGGACATCGGATTCCGTAGCCTGGATCGCGATGGAGAGGGTGGAAGGCAATACGCTCCGGCAGGCGCTTTCTTCGAGCGCCCTTCCCGCCAAGAAGCTTCTGCCAATCGCCGTGCAGATCGCCGACGGGCTGGCGAAGGCGCACGAGGCGGGCATCGTGCACCGGGACCTGAAGCCTGAAAACGTGATGGTGACCCGGGAGGGTCTGGTCAAGATCCTGGACTTCGGTCTGGCCAAGCTCGCGCCGACCGGTTCGGCCGGCACCGACGGATCGCCCTGGCCAGCGGAGACGGGAACCTTCCCCGGGGCCGTGCTCGGGACCGTCGGCTACATGTCGCCGGAGCAGGCGGCGGGCCAGCCCGTGGACTTCCGCTCGGACCAGTTCTCCTTCGGCTCGATCCTCTACGAGATGGCGACGGGTACCAGAGCCTTCCAGAGGAAGACGAGCGTCGAGACGCTCACGGCGATTCTGAACGAAGACCCGAGACCCGTCGGGCAGATCAACCCAGAAGCCCCCGTGCCGCTGCGGTGGATTGTCGAGCGGTGCCTCGCGAAGGAGCCGGATCGCCGATACGCCTCCACGCGGGACCTGGCTCGGGAGCTCGAAACGCTGCGAGATCGCTCCTCGGAGGCCGCAGGCATCGTGGCACCGCCGACCCGCCTGCCCCGGTTTCGCCTCTCGGGTCTACTCGTCGCGGCAGCGGTCCTCGCCGGACTCGTGGGGATCTTGTTCCTCGGAGGGCATGCCGGCGACCGGCCGATCCCCGACTTCCAGCGCCTCACATTTGGTCACGGGGCAGTCGTCTCCGCCCGGTTTGCCCCCGACGGCCGCACGATCGTCTACGGCGCCGCCTGGGACGGGGCTCCGATCCGTCTCTTCTCGACGCGGACGGACGGCCGTGACTCGACCCGTTTAGAGCTCGCCGACGCCGACGTCCTCTCGGTGTCGTCCATGGGTGAGATCGCGATGTTGCTGGGGCGTCCGCTCGAACCGTTTCCCATGTCGGTTGGTACGCTCGCTCGCGCTCCACTTGCGGGCGGGGCCCCTCGCGAGATGACCGAAGCGGTGGCGGGCGCCGACTGGTCTCCGGACGGTAAGAACCTGGCCATCGTGCGGCAGGTCGGAAAGACGCATCGTCTCGAGTCTCCGATCGGCAAGGTCCTCTACGAGACAAAAGGCTGGATCGAATACCTCCGATTCTCCCCGGGAGGGGATCGAATCGCCTTTCTCGTCCGCAGCGCGGACGCTTCGGTCGAGACGGTGGACCTTGAAGGCAACCACAGAGTCCTTTCGCGCGGGTGGAAGCGAGGGACCGGTCTCGCCTGGTCGGCCGATGGCAGCGATGTCTGGTTCAGCGTCAACGAGCGCGGATGGCGAACGGCGCTCTACGCCGTCACGCTGGCTGGCAAGCGGCGACTCCTGATGCGGCTGCCTACTTGGATCAAGCTTCAGGATGTTTCTCGCGATGGGCAGACTCTGTTATCGCTGGCCGCATTGCGCTCGACCATCCGGGGACTGGTGTCCGCTGAGACCCAGGAACGGGACCTCTCCTGGCACGAGGGGTCCATGGTGAAAAGCATGACTCCGGACGGGAAGACGATGCTCTTCGACGAAGGGAGCGAGGGTTATTTCCACACGCTGTATGTCCGTCCGATGGACGGCTCCCCGGCCAAGCGCATTGGCGAGGGTAGGGCGATGGCGATCTCTCCGGACGGGCGATGGGTAGCGGCGAACGCCGCGGGGAGAGGATCGCAGCTTGTCCTCCTGCCGACCGGAGCCGGGGAGCCCAGGGTTCTCGACGGCGAGCGTCATCGATTCGAGGAGGCCGCATTCTTTCCTGACGAAAAGCGGATCCTCCTTCTGGCGAGAGACCCCGGGCACGGCGACCGGAGCTACGTACAGGATCTCGAAGCCGGAAAGCTGCGCGCGATCGCGCCTGAGGGGATCTCCTGTGAGGTCCTCTCGCCCGACGGGAAAGAGGCGGCTTGTGTCGGGCCGCAAGGCGAAGGGGTCATCTATCCTGTCGAAGGGGGAGCGCCCCGTCCGATTCCGGGCTTCAAGACGGGAGAGGAGGATCCGCTGCTGTGGAGCTCCGATGGGCTCTCCTTGTTCGTCGGTCCGATCGGAGGCCCCGCCGAGCGCAAGAGCACTTCCCTGAAAATCTTCCGGCTCGATCTGACGACGGGCAAGAGGGAGCTTTGGCACGAGCTCATTCCAACGGACCGGGCGGCGCTCTTCGGCCCCCTGTATAACTTCGCCATGACGCCCGACGGTAAGTCGTACGCGTACTCCTTCTTAAACGGGCCATCCGACCTCTATCTCGTGACGGGGCTCAAGTGATGCCGGGTCGAAGCCGGAAGGTCGAAGGGCGTTAGAACGAGATCCGCACCCCCCCGCGGAAGGCCCGGCTAGAGAGAACCTCGCCCGCCGCATTGAAACTCGGGTCCTGGGTGAACGCCGGGTCCCCTTCGGCGTCGTACGATCCAACCCGTCCGCTTCGCTGGAGTACGGTGTGGCTGTTCAGCATGTTGAAGCAGTCAAACGCGGGGCTGATCGTGACTGTCGACCCGATCCGAAATGGCCTCTCGACATGTACATCGAGCTCGAAGACGTCGGGGAGCCGATAGGCGGTGACCTGTCCGATCTGAAGGGAGGGTCTGGAGTCTCTCGTATCGTGCGTGACGACCTCGACGGAATACGGGATCGGAAAGCCCTGGCGGCCGAAGAAGTTCGCGGCGACCTCGATTCCCCAGGGGAGTTGGACCATGCCGCTGACATTGAACTGCCACGTCGAATTGATGACCCCGTCGACGACCGGCCCGGTTGCGTTGGTGCCGGGCACCTCATTGTTCGGATTGACGATCGCGCCGGCTCCGAGGTGTTGCTGCCAGTCGTTGTAGCCGAAACTCGCGCGGAGCATCCAGCCGTGCGAGAAACGCTTGATGAGCTGGAGCTCCATGCCGTCGTAAGTCTCCTCGTAATCCGGCCGGTTTTGGATATCGGATCCGACCGGAGGGGGGACGGTCGTCAGCCCGTAGTACGGCTCGCTGAAATTCAGAACGAACCCGTCGGATGTGGCGCTTCCCACGGCGTTGGCGATGTACCTGTAGCTGCCGCGGCTCGTCCCGATTAGCGGAGAAAACTCGGAGTTGCGTAAGAGACGGTGTGTGTACGCCAGGGAGGCCGAAAGGTCGGAGGAGATCTGGCGCTCGATGCCAAGGATGAACTCGTCGGTCGTGGGAGGCTTGAGGTGGCTGGCGATCTGGTTGACGGGAACGGCAGAGCCGGGATTCTTCGGATCGACGTTGGAGAAGCCTTGGGGATCGGAAAGATCGACTTCGCCCGGTTCGACATGGCCGTTCCGGTTCACGTCGTTCCAGCCGTAGTAGAGATACGCCGAAGAGCCCGGAAAGGCGTTGATCTCGGAGATCTCCCGGCCCAGCTGGCTGCTAAATCGGGAGTACGAGGCGCGCAGCAGACTCTTCCGGTCGCGGCCCAGAGCGAGCGTCGCCCCCACTCGCGGCTGAAGCAGGCGCCAGGTGATCGGGTAGCCCGAATCGCCGCCGTATTGCACGGCGGGAAGAAGCTCCCGAAAGAGAGGATTGGCTGGAACCGCCGAGGGGAGATTCTTTCCTTGCTGGTAATCGAAACGTGCCGCGACATTGACCGTGAGTCGGCCAGCCTGGATCGTGTCTCCCAAATAGGCGTTGTAGTAATTGAGCACGATTTTTTGATCCACAGTGCGCGTGATCGCGGCGAGCTGGAACGGCTGGTAGCCGATGAGCTGATCTCCGGGCCACGCCGATAGAGAGTCGAGTCGAGCGCGCCGATAGCCGAATCCGAACTTGAGCTCGTGCCGAAGGTCGCCCGTGTCGAAGAAGGCCGAGGCAGTCAGCCCGGTCTGATGCTGCGGCCCCCGGAACCGGCGAAGGCGGAAGCTGTTCCGCCAGACGTAGTCGGTATCGATATCGGCCTGCTTGTCGAGGCCGCCTTCCGGGGTGTTCGTGGAATCGACCGGCAGGTAGGAGAAGTAGAGCGACGCGAAAAGCCTCGCCGACAGGACCTGGGAATCCTCGATCTTGTACGACTGAGCGGGAAAGGTCTGGTCCCACGTCGATGGCTGGGAGCGGCTCGGACCGGCGCCACGTCCCCTGGCGACCCTCTCGAAGTTCAGGTACGAGAGAGTGAGAGTGTTGGCCGGAACGGGCTCGGCGTTGAGCTTCCCGTTCCAGTACTTCTGCGTCTCCTGACTCCGGACGGGCTCGCCGGTCGGCAGGAGGAAGGTCTGGCCCAGGAAAGAGTTGCTCGCGCCGGCGCCCCAGAGCCAAAGACGATCTCTCCAAAGCGGGCCGCCGGCCTCGATTCCGTAGTCCCAGCGTGCTCCGCCGGTGTACAGAATGCGGGCCGAGCCCAGTAGCCTGTTGGTGCCGCGTTTCGTCACCAGGTTGAGAGTGACTCCGGGGGTCGAGAGGGACGGGTCGGAGCCGCCGGTCGCAATCCCGATGCTGTCGAGCGAATCGAAGTCGAAGTAGAGCGGCGAGATGCCCCCGATCGAGATCGCGACGCCGTCGAGGTTGTAGATGTTCTGGTCCGAATGAGAGCCCTTCCCGACGAAAACGGATTGCTGGGCACTCTGCCCGCCTCCGACATTCATGTTGGCGACTAGCACGCCGGGAACCTGCCGCAGGATCGCCCAGGGATCCCGGGTCGTGGGAATGCTCCGGAGCTCCTTCTGGCCGTACGTGGCGCCCGTCTCGGTTTTGCGGCTGTCCGCAAGCGGCCCCTCTCCGCTGACGGTCACGGACTCTTGCGCCCCGACGATCTGCATTGTGATTGCGAGAACCGCGTTCTTGCCGAGCACCACGGCAACGTCGCGCCGCGTCGTCTCGAATCCCTTCAGCTCGAGCCTGACGGAGTAGGCTCCCGGCGAGAGATTCAGAAAATGGAAATCGCCTCTCGTGTCGGTATTTGTAGTGTGTGCGGCCCCCGGCCCGCTGAGCGTCACCGTCGCGCCCGATAGCGGCTTCTCCTGCACGTCAAGAGCGGTGCCGTAGATGTTCCCGGTCGGCGACGGGATCTGAGCGGCGGCGACAGCCGCCAGAAGCAAAGTCGCCGGCAGGAGCACGACGGACGCCCGCGCGGACCTCATTTCGTCTCCCGGGGTCGCGGGCGACAGTCTCCAGCGAACCTCTTGGGGTGTCAAGGTCTTCGATGCTCATGGTCCTGTAGAGGCCGGGCAGCGGTACCGCCCTCTAGTCGTTCACGACGACAGCTTCCAGTCCGCGCTCCATTTGGAGTGATCCCGCTCGCGCTTGCATCATCAGTGCGCGACGCTGGACGCGGCCGGATCGAAGCCGTTGTCCCCGATGGCTCCCAAGGGATCGGGTCTTAGGGAGAAGTCTACGGCCCGCAGCGTTCCATCACGCGCGCGGTGATCTCGCTGGAGGCCGGCGGATTCTCGCCGAGGCCGAGCGAGTGGAGCATCTCGTGAATCACTAGGGCGGCGGAGAATTCCGGGTTCTCACGCTGCCTCTGGAAGAACTGGAGGCCGCAGAGGAAGATCACGTGGCTATTGGGCGCCGTGGCGGCGAGGACGCGGCTCGACTGGCAGGCATCCATGCGCTCGCCGTTTGCGAAGCGCAGGATTTCGAGAAAGCTCGAGCCCGAGTAGCCGAGGGAGTCGAGCCGGTCCTTCAGGAGCCGTCCCGACGAATCGTGGAAGTCCGAGAAGATCTGCTGGCAACGGGGGGTCCCGAGCTTCTGAAGGGCGAGGGAAACGGCGCCGGTCGCGGCCTTCTCGAGCAAGGCGTTCTTCACGCCGACTAAGGAGATCGGTTCGATCTCCCGAGACTGCCCGGGGGCCGCGAGCGAGAGGGCGAAGAAAGCGGCGGCGCCGAGCGCGAGGCACCGGCTCCGCCGAAAGAGGAGAATGGAGCGACCCGTATTGGGCTCCATGCGGGCGGATACGGCGGGCTGAGGGCGCCGACACCGCGTCCGTCACCGGTCTCGGACGGCTCGTCACATTTCTCAGGAGAGAATGCGAGGGTGCCGATCGGGTCCTCGGGGAGCACGAGTTCCGCCAGAGCGTCATCGAGCCCGCGGCGGGAGCCCCTCGTCCTGCTCGGCGTGTCGTTCGTCCTTCTCGCGTGGTCGGGCGTTCACCCTCACGACCGATTCACCTGGTTCTTGGAGATCGCGCCGATCCTCATCGGAGCTCCCATCCTCGCCGCGACCTACCGGCGCTTTCCTCTGACGCCGCTCTCATATCGTCTCCTCTTCGTCCACGCTCTGATTCTGATGGTCGGGGGCCACTACACGTACGCGGAGGTGCCGCTCGGGTACTGGATGAAGGAAGGCTTCGGGTTAGCGAGGAACCATTACGACCGGATCGGCCACCTGGCGCAGGGCTTCGTGCCGGCGATCGTCGCCCGCGAGGTCCTGCGGCGCCGCATCCCCCTTGCGCCGGGAAGGTGGCTCTTCTTCCTCGTGACCTGCGTGTGCCTGGCGATCTCAGCGTCCTACGAGCTCGTCGAGTGGTGGACTGCGGTCGCCACGGGATCGGCCGCCACCGCCTTCCTCGGCACACAGGGGGATCCGTGGGACACGCAGTGGGACATGTTCTTTGCCCTGGTGGGGGCGGTCGCGGCACAGCTCTTGCTCTCGCGATTGCAGGAGCGCCAGCTCGCGGCGATTTAGGAACGCCTAACCCGCGATAACGCCGAGCCTGTTCTTCTGGTCGACGTCAAAGCCGGGGAAGACCTGCCGGAGGTTTCCGATTCCCTGCCGCTTTTCGAGCACCTCTGCGAACACGTCCCGGAAGTCGGTCGTCACGGCGAGGTCGCGGCTCTCGTAGAGGTGCGAAGCATCGAGGCCCGGCCACTTTCCGTA
>JBGPCK010000059.1:0-17958 GCA_041481715.1 Thermoanaerobaculia bacterium
CGCGATCGTCGCCTTCAACGACCGCGTGTCCGGCGACTCGCGCGTCGAGAAGGTCCTCCTCACGGTCCGGGACGGCATGATGCTCGCGCGCAAGCGCTGACGGGGATGTCTCAGGACGCCATCAACCGGCGTGTCTCAATAGAAATCGCTCTCCTCAGGGAGAGAGGGAGAGAAGAACCCCTCACCCCTCACCCCTCCCCCCTCACCCCTCCCCTCTCCCCTCTCCCGCGGGGAGAGGGAGAAGAACCCCTGGCTCTCCTCCGCTAGCCTGCCTTTCCCTCTCCCCCGATGCGGGGGAGAGGGGTAGGGTGAGGGGGTCGAGGTCTGCGCCCGTCAACGCAGGTACTTCGGCTTCTCCCCTTTGCCCCACGGGTCGTACTCCGCCGCGAACTTCAGGCGCTCGGCGGTAGGCGGATGGTTGTACAGCCAGAAACAGATGAACGGACTCGGATCGGGATCCGACAGGTTCACTTCACCCAGGATCTGAAACGCTTCGGCTGCCGCCCGAGCGGAGTCCGGCACGAGACCGTGCACCGCCTCGAGCCCGAAAACGTCGGCGGCGTGCTCCTGCGCGCGGCTGTAGCCGTTGAAGATGGGCGACGCGAGCTCCGAAAAGACGGCCAGGGCAAGCAGCAAGACCGGAAGCGAGGCCCAGTCGGCGACGCCGCGGATTCCCCAGCGCCCACCCGGACGATCGAGCACGCGCCGCAAGACCGCCGCTCCCAGGCCGAGCAGAACGAAGAGAAGCGCCCAAAGGAACGCGATCGTCCTCGGAATGTGCTTGAGCACGTAGTGGCCCATCTCGTGGCCGAAAACGAAGAGCGTTTGCGGAATCGTCGCCTTGGCGATCGTCGTGTCCCAGACGACCACTCGGTTCGAGGCGCCGATCCCCGTCACGTACGCGTTGACCGATTTGTATTTCGTGCTGGCGTTCATCTCGAACATTCGCTGCTGCGGGATGTGGTGCCCGGCCCGAACGGTCACTTCTTCGATCTTCCTGGCGAGCTCGGGATTCTTCGGGGCGAGCGGCTCGAACTTGAAGAAGAGCGGGTCGATCACCACGGGCGACACGAAGATCAGGAACACCAGGATCGGCAGCAGCGCGAGCCAGAACCAGAGCCACCAGCGGCGGGGGCTCTTGCGTAGGATCGCGTAGAGCAGCCACACGAGCGGGATCGTGATGACAAACCCGATGAGCAGTCCCTTGGTCCAGTCCCAGAACCACGACCCCCAACCCTGCACGGATTGGTCGTAGGCGAGCGAGAGCCGATGTCCATAGACGTCCGTTGGCAGCTCGAGCACCGATTGCGTCAGGAGGAGCATCGGGACGAAGAGGGCCGCCTGCCAGAAGCGCCGCTTTGACACCGCCTCCGCCCGATCGCGAAAGCGCGGAGCCAGACGCAGACCGATGATCAGGAGCAGGACCAGAGCGCCCCACAGAAAGGAGATGAAGTGGAGTACGTAACCGGCGCGCGAGTAGGCGATCGCCTTCTCGCGCTTCTCCGGTGAGAGCGTGAACGCCGACGGCGCGGCCGTGGAGGCCGAGACGCCCGGCGTGGGCGCCGGGGCAGAAGCCGGCTGTGCCCAGAGACTCCCCGTCAGGAGGCCTACGGCCACCGAAATACCCAAAGCCCGTTTTTTCATGGCGGAGAGCCTAACGCGCCTGGAGGTGCCGTCACAAGCAGGCGGATAGAATCCATCGGGAGTTACCCCGAAAAAGGAAATGATCGGCCAGACCGTCTCGCACTATCGCATCCTCGGAAAGCTCGGAGGCGGCGGCATGGGCGTCGTTTACGAGGCGGAGGACGTCAAGCTCGGCCGCCACGTCGCCCTGAAGTTCCTCCCGGAGGATCTGGCTCTCGATCCCCAGGCTCTCGAGCGCCTGAAGCGCGAGGCGCGAGCGGCCTCTTCCCTGCAGCACCCGCACATCTGCACGATCTTCGACATCGACGAGCACGAGGGTCGGCCCTTCCTCGCCATGGAGCTGCTCGAGGGGGAGACCCTGCGCGACCGCCTCGCCGCGGGACCGCTTGGGCTCGGCGTTCTGCTCGACCTCGGGACGGAGATCGCCGACGCGCTCGAGGCCGCGCACGCGCGCGGCATCGTCCACCGCGACATCAAGCCGGCAAACATCTTCGTGACGAGGCGCGGCGAGGCGAAGCTGCTCGACTTCGGCCTGGCGAAAACGGCCGATGGGCAGGCGCCGGCCGTTTCGAAGGGCTCCGCCCTGCAGACGGCGGCGGCGGCGGACCATCTGACGAGCCCGGGCACGGCGCTCGGGACCGTGGCTTACATGTCTCCGGAGCAGGCCCGTGGAGAGGCGCTCGACGCTCGGACGGACCTCTTCTCCTTCGGCGCCGTTCTCTACGAGATGGCCACGGGCCGGCAGCCTTTCTCCGGAAACACCTCGGCGGTCATTTTCGACTCGCTCTTGAACCGCGCGCCGGTCCCGCCATTGCGACTGAATCCGGAGCTGCCGGCGGAGCTCGAGCGCATCGTGAGCACCGCCCTCGAGAAGGACCGGAACCTGCGCTACCAAAGCGCCGCGGAGATCAAGACGGATTTGAAGCGCCTGAAGCGAGACTCCGACTCGGGCCGCACGAGCGCCGCCGTCCCGGCCGTGATGCCGATGCCGCCGCGGCGGCGTCCTGCAAAGGCGATCCTCGCCGGCGCGGCCGTTCTGATCGCGGCTGCGGCGCTCGGCTGGTGGATGACGCATCGCTCCCGGCCGACGCAAGCCTCTCGCGGCCAGATCACGATGGCCATCCTCCCGTTCCAGAATCTGGGCACGGACGCCTCGATCGACTATCTGAGCCTGGCGTTGCCCGATGAGATCGCCACGACGCTCTCCTCCGTGCCCTCGCTCGCCATCCGGCCCTTCGCCGCGACGCGCAAGTACGCCAAGGGGGACGTCGATCCTCAGGCCGCCGGGCGGGAGCTGCAAGTGGCCGACGTCCTGACCGGGCACTTTCTCAAGGAGGGAGAGAGACTCCAGGTGACGCTCGAGGTCGTGGACACCGCGGGCAATCGCTTGCTCTGGCGCGACACGTCGAGCGTCGCGGCGACGGATCTGATCGGGCTGCGGGAGCAGATCTCGGGACGACTCCGGCAGGGGCTGTTTCCCCTGCTCGGGGCGCCGGCCGCTCCGGGGGGAACCGCAACGCAGCCAAAGAACGCCGAGGCCTACGATCTCTATCTTCGGAGCACGGCGCTCGCAAGCGATTCCGGCCCCAATCAACAGGGCATTCAAATGCTCGAGCGGTCGGTCGGCCTCGACGCGAGCTTTGCCCCGGCGTGGAACGAGCTCGGCAAGCGCCACTACTTCGACGCCGATTACGCCAACGGGGGCGAAGCCGCCCTGCGGCGAGCCCGGGCCGCCTACGAGCGGGCCCTCTCACTCGATCCCAATCTCCTGCTCGCGACCAGCAACCTCGTGATCGATCAGGTCGAGGGCGGCGAACTCGACGCCGCCTGTGCCAAAGCGGATGAGCTGGTTCGACGCCGCCCGGAGAGCGGAGACGCCCACTTCACCCTTGGCTATGTGCTGCGTTACGCGGGACTGCTCGAGGAGTCTGCACGGGAATGCGACGCCGCCCTCGCGGCCGATCCTGGAAACTCGGGCTTCCGGTCCTGCTACATCACCCTCATGCAGCTGAAGCGCTACGCCAGGGCTCGCGATTTCGCGCGGCTGGACGCGGGCTCAAACTGGTCCCACAACGCGGAGGCCGATCTGCTCCTGCGAGAAGGCAAGCTCGAAGCGTCGATTGCGACTCGCGGCCGCTTTTTCAGCGACGTGGACTTCTCTCCGCTTCTGCTCCGATCCGGGGCTTCCTCCGAGCGGGACGGCCTGGCTGCTAGAGTGGAGGCGCGCTTCGGAACCACCCGCGATCCGGAACCCAGGTACTTCGGCGCGTCCTTCCTCGCCATCGCCGGATACCGCGAGGGCGCCCTGCGGCTGCTCCGGAAGACCGTCGAGGGCAACTACCTTTGCTTCCCGGCCGCGAACAACGACCCCGTCTTCGATTCGATCCGAGGCACTCCGGAATTCGCCGCCATTCGCGCTGAGGCGAGCCGCAGGCAGAAGGCCTTTTCGGAGAATCGCGGCAAGCGCAAGGCGGGCTAGGGGCCCTCGTCTCAATTGCGTCTCGTTCGCGGTCTTCGCGGAAGCGGCCCTCGCGGCCGCCCGCGGGCGGGGACAAGCCCCGCCCCTACGACAGGTTCCGGACGTTCCCCCCAATCGATTCGGCCCCCCTGCGGTCGCGCCGCGGAAACGCCGTCGCCCCCGCACGCCGGTTAGACCCGTAGGGGCGGCCCTTGCGGCCGCCCGCCCTCAACGCGACGCTAGGGCGCCGTCCCGGCTCCGGTCTCCTGGAACCGGCGCAGCTCCGTGATGTCACGGCTGATCTGCAGTGCCGCGACGGTCCGCCCGTAGTCGTCCCACAGCGGCACCACCACCGTCTCGCAGACGCCTTCCGTGCCGTCCTTGCGTTTGAAGGCGACCTCGCCCGACCAACGTCCCTGCCGGCGCATCTCCGCGAGCATCTTGGCCGTGCGCTTTTCCGTGTCCGCGCCGTCGTGAATCGGCGGAACGCGCCCGAGCATTTCCTCCCTCGAGTAGCCGAACATTTTCTCGGCGCCCGGGTTGCAGTCGAGCACTTTGCCCGTCAGGTCCATCACGATCACGCCGTCGAAGAGGTGCTCGAAGGTTCGCGTGTAGCGGCGGAGGATCTCCTCCATCCGCGAGCGGTCCGAAACGTCGCGGAAGCTCCAGACGCGCCCGACGATCTTGCCGCCGACCCGATGGGGCGCCGAGTAGCGCTCGAAGACGCGCAGGTCCTTGAACTCCAACCAGTCGTAGCTCTGGGACTCCGGCTGGCTGTACAGCTCCTTGACCTTCTTCAGGAAGCGTTCCGGGTCCTTCAGCTGATCGAGGACGAAGGCGAGCAACTCGCTGTCGTCCCGAGACTGGAGGACGGTGTCGGGGATGCGCCACATCTCGACGAATCGGCGGTTGGAGCTGACGACCTTGCCGCTGCTGTCCACGACGAGCACGCCGTCTGCCGTCGCATCGAGGGTCGCCTTGAGCAGAGAGAGCGATTTCTCGAGCTCCTTCTCGACCTCGCTCTGCTCCGTGACGTCCCGAAAGCTCCAGACCCGGGCGAGCATCCTCTCTCCGACCCGTTGCGGCCGAGAGGTCCGCTCGAAGACCCTTCCGTCGCGCAGGTCGAGCAGCGCCGGCGGCTCGGCGTCGCGCGTGGCCGAGACGCCCATCACCTTTTTCAGAAACCCGGTATGGTCCTGCAACTGCTCGGCCACGTGCGCCAGGAGCCGGTTTGGATCCAGAGCGCCCGAGACCTCGTCGGGAACGCGCCACATCTCGTAAAAGCGGCGGTTGGCGGAGATGACATGGCCTTCTTCGTTGACCACCAGAATGCCGTCGGCCGTGGCATCGAGCGTGGCCTGGAGCAGGGAGAGAGATTCCTTCAGTTCCGTTTCCGCGTGCTTCTGCCGCGTGATGTCCAGGGCCACGCCGATGACCCCTTTGATCGTGCCGTCGGCATTGCGCAAGGGCTCGACGTGCGACGCGAACGAACGTCCCAGCCATTCGACCTCGAAGCTCACGGACTCGCCGAGCAGTGCCCGCCGGTGCGCCACGAACGGCAGAAACTCCGGGTCCCTCGTGTGAAAGTACTCCGTGAGCGGCACTCCCGTGAACTGGCCCGGCCGCTGGTTCATCTCGCCCAGGGCCTTCCCCATCGAGGACGTGATCGTCAGATCGCGGTCGGTCGACCAGAGGACCGCGGGCATTTGCGAGGCGACGAACGCCAGGTTTGTTTCCTTCTCACGGAGGGCTTCCCGCGACTCCTCGCGCTCCTGGAGCAGGCGCCGCCGCAGCTCCAGTTGTCCCACGACCTGGCGCGCCAGAGCCCTCAGGGCTTCGATCTGCTCGGGAGTGAGCTCGCGCGGCTTGCGGTCCATCACGCAGATCGTGCCGATCGCCTGGCCATCGGATGTGATCAGGGGAGCCCCCGCGTAGAAGCGGAAGCCCCGCTCCCCCGAGACGAGGGGGTTGCCCGCGAAGCGGTCGTCAAGGATCGCGTCGGGGACGACCATGACGTCGGGTTCGAGGATGGCGTGGCCGCAGAAGGAAGAGGCGCGCGGCCCCTCCGTCTCGGCCACCCCGATCCGAGACTTGAACCACTCCCGGTCTCGATCGACGAAGGAGATCCGCGCGACCGGCGCCCCGCAAATGTGAGCCGCGAGCTTGGTCAGGTCGTCGAATTCCCGCTCGGGGGCCGTATCCAGAATCTCGTAGCGCTCGAGCGCTGCGAGCCTGGTCGTCTCGTCGGGAGCCGTCGGAGCGGGTTTCATTTTCAGAGCCCTGACGTTCTGCGGATCATATGTCACGCAACGAGTGGCAAGGTGTCGCGGAGTCCAGAAAAGTGAATCGCAAGAAGCCGACCCCTCTTCCCCATGCCGCCGTTCGCTTTTCTCTTGCTCCGCCGGCACAAAGGTGGAGTTACGATACGCGCAAAGTCAGAATCTCTCGAGGAGGTCCACTTCGGCGAAGACGCGACCGATTCTCAACCCAATTTTTAGGAGGTTCACCATGTGGAGGTCATCTCTGGCAAGAGTGCTGATCTGGTTCGTCGCGCTCGCCGGACTCGGCCTCTACGCGGGGGCCCAGCAGAGCACCGGGAACATCTACGGACACGCCGTCGACGAGCAAGGACACGGGATTCCGGGCGCGACCGCGACGCTGACCGGCGACCGCGCCCCCGTCACGACCGTCACCGACGCCAACGGCAACTTTCGGTTCCTGAGGGTTCCGCCGGGAACCTACAAGGTGACCGTCATGATGAGCGGCTTCTCGACCCTCGAGCGCGACAACGTGATCGTCGCCCTCGGCAAGAACACCGACCTGGAAGCCCCGATGAAGCTGTCGAGTGTCGCCGAGACCGTTTCGGTCAGCGCCTCGACTCCCTTGATCGATACGCGAAAGGTCCAGACGGGCGCGACATTCGCAAAGGAAGAGCTAAACGACATCCCGTCGTCTCGCGACATCTACGGTCTCATGCAGCAGGTGCCCGGCGTGCAGCTCGACACCGTCAACGTCGCGGGCAGCGCCAGCGGCGCGGTCGGCGGTCCCAACTTCTCGACGAAGGGCTCCGGAGGCGTCACGTACCAGGTCGACGGCGCCACGATCACGGACAACTCCTATGGAACGTTCAACGGCGGCCAGGCGCGCCAGAACGGCGGTGCCAACACCTACTTCGACTTCGAGAGCTTCGACCAGGTCGAGGTCGCTACCGGAGGATCGCTGCTCGATCTCCAGACACCCGGCGTGACTGTCAATGTCGTCACCAAGCGCGGCACCAACGAGTTCAAGGGCGGCGCCCGCTTCTTCTACGTCTCGGACAAGTGGCAGTCGACCAACCTTCCTCAGGAGGCGATCGACGAAGGATTCGAGACCGACAGCACGCGGTTCATCCGGGAATACGGAGCCGACCTGGGTGGCCCGATCATCAAGGACAAGCTGTGGATCTGGGGCTCGGGCTCTCGCCAGGACATTTCTCTGAACCTGACGGGAACCGATCCGTCGGGTAACCGGATCACCTCGACGACGAAGATCGAGCCCTGGTCCGGTAAGCTGAACGCCCAGATCTCCAGCGCCAACAGCGCGTCCTTTTTCTACCAGCGCAGCGACCGTTACGAGGGTGGCGTGGGCAACTCCCCTTCGCGCCCCCCGGAGACGCGGGACAACCTGTCGATTCTGACCAACTTCTACAAGTTCGAAGACACCCACGTATTCTCGCCCGATCTCGTGGCATCGCTGTTCTTGAGTTACCAAAGCGCCGATTACGACTACGTCCCCGTCGGAGGACCGAACGCACAGGCCGTCCTTTACGGCGATCTCTGGCACAACAGTTATTGGAAATTCATCACACGGAACCCTCAAAAACAGATCAATGCGACGGTTTCGAAGTTTTTCAACACTGGAAGCGTCAACCACGAGTTGAAGGCGAGCTTCAACTACCGCCATCAGCTCAACGACTCCGCGTCCGCGTGGCCCGGCGACCAAATCTTCGGCGAAGAGTATTCGTCCTCCGCCTATGCGGCCGTCACCCGCGCCATCCGGTCGGTCTACGAGGTCGAGTATTGGACGGGCACCCTGGGAGACACGCTCACCGCGGGGAATCTCACCATCAACGCGGGAATCCGTTACGACCTGCAGAGAGGGAGAAACAAGCCTTCGACGGCCGCCGCGAACCCCATGTTCCCCCAGCTTTTCCCCGCAATCAACTATCCGGGCGAAAAGAATTGGCCCTTCGATTACAAGAACTGGGAACCGCGCGCCTCGGCGACCTATGCTCTCGGCAAGGAGCACAACACCCTCCTGCGCGCTTCGTACGCGCGCTACGCCGATCAGCTCGGGTTCCTTCCCTTCCAGTTGAATGGGGTCCCCCAGATCAGCGGTGCGTACTACTACTGGAACGACGCCAACAAAGATCACCACGTGCAACCGGACGAGATCGACTTCGGCTCGGGGATCGTGAGCTACTACGCGGGCATCAACCCCTTCACGACGGGCCAGTCGCCCAACGCCCTCCAGCCGGGATTCAAGTCACCGGTCACCGACGAGCTCACCTTCGGCGTGGATCATCAGTTTTTCCAGAACTTTGCGATCTCGGGGACGTACACCTACCGCCACGCGAAAGATTTTCAGTACCGACTACCGATCGGAGCCGATCCCACGACCTGGGCCCTCGCCGGCACGGCGCAGGGAACCGCCACGGCCAACGGCTTCTCGCTCAATTTCGACGTGCCGTTCTACTTCCTGACTCTCACCGACAGGCCCAGTGGAGACCTCTTTCTGAATCGCCCCGGAGCCACCACGAACTACCACGGCATCGAGGTGTCGGCGATCAAGCGATTATCCGACCGCTGGATGCTGCGAGCCAGCGCCGGCTGGAACAGCTGGAAGCAGCAAATCCCTCCGAACGCGATCCTGGACCCGAACAACCGCTGGCTTCTCGGCGGCCAGAACGAGGACGGAGGAACCGTCGTGGGCTACTCCTCCAAGAGCACGTTGTGGATCAATGCGCGCTGGCAATTCAACCTCACGGGCCTTTATCAGCTGCCCTGGGGCATCAATCTCGGCGCGAACTTCTATGGACGTGAGGGTTATCCGCAGTCGTACTACGTTCGAACCGCACAGTTCGATATCGACAGCACGCGAAAGACCAACCTGATCGGGAAAATCGATCAGTTCCGTCTGGACAACGTCTACGAGCTCGACCTGAGGCTCGAAAAGACGTTCAAGCTCGGGCCGATCGCTCTCACCGCCTCGGCCGAATGCTTCAACGTGACGAACAACAACACCGTGCTCCAACGCGAGAGCCGAGCCGGAACTTGGGACCTCGAAGCGGCTCCTGGAGAGCAGTTCAGCCAGTATTCGTTCTTCAACCAGATCATCGAGACCCAGAGCCCGCGGATCTTTCGCTTCGGCGCCCGCATCACTTTCTAGTCAACACGACGGCTTTCCAGGGCTCGCCCGAACCGTCGGGCGGGCCTTCCTTTCTTCGTTAGACTCGCGGCGATGCGTCGTGCCGGTCCGGTCTGCTTCTTTCTCGCCGCGGCGCTCGCGGCGTGCCGGCGGTCCGAGGCGCCGTCCGTTGCGGCGCGCTCGACCCGCGACGTCGTCCTCGTGACGATCGACACCCTGCGCTACGACGCCGTGGGATTCGACGGGAACCGGCGGGGCACGACCCCGAACCTCGACCGCGTGGCCGCGGAGGGGCGCGTCTTTACGCAGGCCCACGCGCACAACGTCCTCACGCTCCCATCACACACGAACATTCTGACCGGGCTCTATCCCTACGAGCACGGCGTGCGCGACAACGCCGGGTTTCGCCTTTCTCCCAAATTCGAAACGCTCGCGGCGCTGTTGAAGCCAAAGGGGTACGTCACGGGTGCCTTCGTGGGAGCGTTCCCGCTCGACTCCCGCTTCGGCTTGACTCCAGGCTTCGACGTTTACGAGGAAATGTACAAGCAGGTGGACGAGCCGAGCGAGTTCGTTATTCAGCAGGCGCGGGGTGTCGAGGTCGTCGCCCGCGGCCTGGAATGGTTCCAGGGCGCCGCCGGCAAGCCCCGTTTTCTTTGGGTCCACATCTACGACCCGCACGCTCCGTACGAACCGCAGGAGCCGTGGAAGGGCCGGTTTCCGGACGACGCCTACCTCGCGGAGGTAGCCGGATCCGATTCCGCGCTCGCGCCGTTGCTCGATGCCGTGCGCCACACACGGCCGGCGCCGTTGCTCGTCGTCACGGCCGACCATGGCGAGGCGCGGGGGGACCATGGGGAGCTCACTCACGGCCTCTTCGCATACGAGGCGACCCTTCACGTTCCGCTGCTCCTGTGGTGTCCCGATCTCGTCGGACCGGGCCGCGACGACAACTCCGCTCGTCACGTCGATATCGTGCCCACCGTCCTCGACGCGGTCGGCGGTACGGCGCCGCGCCGGCTTCCAGGGCTCTCGCTTCTGACCGCCCACCGGGGCGTCGCCCCCGAAGGGACCTACTTCGAATCGCTGTCGCCCAACTTGAACCGCGGCTGGGCACCCTTGCGGGGATTGGTCGCGACCAGGGAAAAATACATCGACCTCCCCGTCCCCGAGCTCTACGACCTCGGTTCCGATCCGTCGGAATCGAAGAACCTCGTCGACGCCCGGCACGATGACGTACGCAAGCTCCGCCAGCGCTTGATCTCCGTCCCTATTGGGCCGGTCGACCGCTCGACGGTCGGGGCCGAAGAGGCGGCAAAGTTGCGCAGTCTCGGCTATCTGACGGGCTCCGCCGAGGGGAAAAAGTCCTACGGCCCCGAAGACGATCCGAAGAACCTGATCGACGTGGACCGTCAGCTCCACCAAGTCGTGGCGCTCTTCGAAGAGGAGCGCACCGAGGAGGCCGTTGCGCTCGCGCGCCGCCTGGTCGCCGAGCATCCGAAAATGAAGATGGGATATACGCAGCTCGCTTTCTTGCTGCGCAACCAGAGAGACCTCGCCGGGGCGCTGCGGGTCTACGAGCAAGCAAGCGCCCGTGGACTAACCGACGAGAGCATGGACCGGAAGTGGGCGCTTCTCCTCTCCGAGGTGGGGCGTCCGTCGGAGGCGGTCCGCCTGCTGGAACGCTACCGAGACAGTCAAGACCTGGAGACGTTGAACGCGCTTGGGATTGCCCTGGCCGACTCGGGACGGCCGGCCGACGGCCTGGCGGTCTTTGCGCGAGCGTTGCAGCTCAATCCGCGCAATGCGGCGGCTCATCAAAACTCGGGCATGGCGCTCTTGAAGCTCGACCGCCTGGACGAGGCGCGGCAGAGCCTCGAGACGGCCCTTTCGATCAGCCGGCGGAGCCCGCGCGCGTTGAATGCGCTCGGCGTCGTCTGGTCGCGTCTCGGCCAGCCCGCCCAGGCGGTCGACGCGTGGGAACGCTGCGTGAAAGCCGATCCACAGCAGTACGACGCGCTCTATAACCTCGGCCGCGTCGCGGGACAGATGGGAGACTGGAAGCGCGCTCGAGCGGCCCTCGAGCGGTTTGTGGAGACCGCGCCGCCCTCGCGATACCGTAAGGACATCGCCGAGGTGAAGACAGTGCTTGCGGCCATGAATAGAGAAAGCGGGAAAGGGAGGGAGACACCATGAAGCACCGGTTGCTCGACGTCGCCCGGATCCTCGCCGGTTGCCTGACGCTCGGCGTGGCCGCTCACGGCCTCGCCGATTCCTTCGTCATCACGGGCGCCCGGGTCGCGGACGGGACCGGAAAGGCGCTTCAAACCGCGAACGTCCGCGTCGAGGCAGACACGATCACGGCCGTCGGAACCTTCAAGGCAAAGAAGGGTGAGCGGGTCGTGGACGGCCGGGGCCTCGTGCTTGCGCCCGGCTTCATCGACGTCCACAACCACTCGACCGGAGGGCTGATCTCGGATCCGCTGGCCGAGAGCCAGGTCTCCCAGGGCATCACGACGGTCGTGCAGGGGCCCGATGGCGAATCCCCCTGGCCGATCGCCGAGTACCTCGAGAAACTGCGCCAAGCGCCTCCGGCCGTCAACGTCCTGACGATGGTCGGCCACGCCACGGTACGAACGCTCGTCATGGGCGACGACTTCCGGCGGACCGCCACCGACGAGGAGGTCGAGAAGATGGCCGCGCTCGTCGAGCAGGGCATGCGCGAAGGCGCCATCGGCCTCTCGAGCGGGCTCGAGTACGAGGTGGGCAGCTACTCTTCGACCGGAGAGCTGGTCGCGCTTTCCGAGGCCGCGGCGCGGCACGGTGGCTTCTACATGACGCACATCCGCGACGAGGCGGACAAGAGCTTCGAGGCCTTCCAGGAAGCCGTCACGATCGGACGCGACGCGCCGATTCCGGTCCAGATCTCGCACATCAAGCTCGGCACCGTCGGGGTCTGGGGGCGTGCGCGCGAGGCCGTGACCCTCTTTGAGGCGGCGCGCGCGGAGGGGCTGGACGTGACGGCGGACTGCTATCCGTATCAGGCCTGGCACGCGAACATCGAGGTGACCGTCCCGAACAAGGAGTACGACGACCCGACGAGCGTCGAGAAGGCGCTTTCCGACGTGGGCGGCGCCGCCAACCTCACGATCACGAATTGCAAGGCCCACCCGGACTACGTCAACCGCGACCTCGAGGCCATCGCGAAGGCGGAGGGAATCACGCCGGTCGAGCTCTTCATCCGGATCGTCAAGGACGGCGGCGCCGACGTGATCGGGCATTCGATGACCGAGAAGGACGTCCGCGTCTTCTACACGCAGCCGTGGGTCATGGTCGCAAGCGACGGCGGCATCGCGTCCGAGCATCCGCGGGGAGCGGGCACGTTTCCGAAGGTCCTCGGGCGTTACGTGCGCGAGAAACACTGGTTCACGCTGACCGAGGCGATCCGAAAGATGACGAGCCTCCCGGCCAAGCGCGTCAAGCTCGCCGACCGCGGCGTCATTCGGGCCGGCATGAAGGCGGACCTGGTGCTCTTCGATCCCAAGACCGTCATCGACCGCTCCACCTTCGAGAAGCCGCAGGAGCTTTCGGAGGGAATCCGCGCGGTCTTCGTCAACGGCGAGGCGGTCTGGGAGAAGGGAAAGGCGCCGGGCGCCCGGCCGGGCCGCGTGCTCACGGGCAGGCCAGCCGAACCCGTTCCGACGCCTAAGGTCCGGTAAGGCCGGCATGCACGCCTCGAGACACCTGCGGCTTCTTCCCCTGGCGCTCCTGCTCGCCGCGGGTTGCGCAACCGCTCCCGGGCCCTCCCGCTCTGCCGGCGGCGGGCACCTCTTGATCGTGGGCGGCGGACCGATCCCGGATTCCATCACGCGCCGTTTCGTCGAGCTCGCCGGCGGAGCGGGAAAGGCACGCATCGTGGTCTTTCCGATGGCGAGCGAAAACCCCGACGCCGGAAGGGAGATCGTCAAGGAGTTCGAGACCCTGGGCGCCCGGGCCGAGCGGGTGGTTCTCGATCATGCCGCAGCCGGGACGGAGGCGGCGGCGCGCCGCCTCGACGGAATGACCGGCATCTGGTTTGGCGGCGGAGATCAGGCGCGTCTGACGGCGGCGCTTGCGGGCACGCCGGTCGAGAGGGCGATCCACGAACGCTATCGGGCCGGCGCCGTCGTGGGAGGCACGTCGGCCGGCGCCGCCGTGATGACGACCCCAATGATCACGGGCGAGGAGAAACACCCCGGCGGCAGCCGCCCTCCCGAGGATCCGAAGGATTCTTCGAGCGCCTACATGACGATCGCCCGCGACAACGTCGTGACCGTGCCCGGCTTCGACCTCCTCCCCGGAGCGATCGTGGACCAGCACTTCGTCCGCCGCCGCCGCCTCAATCGCCTGATCAGCGCGGTCCTCGAGCATCCGGACCGAGTCGGCGTCGGCATCGACGAATCGACGGCCCTCGAGGTCGGCCCCGACGGCCGGTGGAAAGTGCTCGGGGAAAGCGTCGCGGTCGTCTACGACGCCCGCCGGGCAAGAATCACGCGACCCGGCGAAAAGCCGCTCGGCGCCTCCGAGGTTCGCATGCAGGTTCTTCCCGCAGGCAGCCTCTACGACCCCTCAAGCGGCAAGGCGACCCTTCCCGCCGCGCCTTGACCGGCCTTCGGGGGTCAGGCACGCACAGTTGCACTCCAGAGACGCCGCAGCACCCAAGAGTGCATGAGTGCGTGCCTGACCCTGTTCGCGGATAATTGCCTCCACTGCCCGTAGCTCAGCCCGGACAGAGCAACGGCCTTTTGCACCGAGCATGGCGGGCGCAACGCGCCCGCAAACATGCGACATGCGCCGGCTCCGGCCGACGCATACCCGTAGGTCGGGCGGCAAAGCCGCCAACGACCGAAGGCGTGGTACTTGGCCGCCGACCTGCCCGATAATGCCTCGACTGCCCGTAGCTCAGCCCGGATAGAGCAACGGCCTTCTAAGCCGTAGGTCGGCGGTTCGAATCCGCCCGGGCAGGCCACAGTTTCCGGCTCCGCCCTGAACGGGCGTGGTTTGAATCGTGTTGTTCTTATTGTCCTGGTGTCTCGGTTTTGGAGCGGTCGAGCTCGAGCCGTTTCAGGGCCTTGTTGACGTTGCCGAGGCAGCAGGTGCCTTGCGGGTTCTTTACTTCGCAGGCGCAGTGCCCGGCCTTGACTTCGGCGGCGATCATCGCCGGGATGTCGGTCTTGCCTTGTGCCGTGATGTCGCTTCGCAGATCGGCAACAGTGAGGTTGAAGCAGTAGCAGAGGGGGATTGGATCCTCTGATTTCTTCTGACCAATGCGGACTTCCAGGTCGTGCTCTTCGAACACGGAGCCGGCCTCGCGATCGAAGTAGACGACGTCGCAACCTGGCTCTGGGCAGAAGCGGTAGGTCTTGCCGTTGAGCCGTCGAAGCGCTGTTCCCTTGAGGAGCGCCTTCACGGTGATGAGGTCGACCCTCGTCCCGACCGTCCGAGAGGCCGGGCAGAGCGACGCTTGGTTGTCCGGTTCAGGCTCCGGGCAGTTCTGGCTCGGGCAGGACACCGACGGGGCGGGGGCCAGTGCCTCGCTCATTTGTCCTCTCCGGGCAGTGCTTGGATTCCCTGCTCTCCGGCTTTGTGGAGTTCCGCGAGTTGCTCCGGGTTGAGATATTTGCTTGCTGCCTTGGTCAGTTCTTGCTCGATGACATCCCTTCTGGTGTCGCACTCCTCGTCCTTGAGCGTCAAGTGCCGGGCGAACACGACGGCCAGGTCCTCGGTCAGCGCGGCCAATTGGCTGGGCGGGATGTCGAGGTGACCCCCGGCGCGGTTGACGAGCCTTGCGGCGATGACGCGCGCTTCGTGCTCACTGAGCCGGTCGACGTCGGCCGCGCCGTACCATTGCTCGGATTGGAATTCCTTGAGGGCCTGCGCACGGGCTTGTCCCTTGAGGGCTGCCGCCGCGAGTTTGTGCGTTTCAAACAGGGCTTCGACTGCGCTGTCCGATCGGTCGTTCGGGTTCTTCCAGACCACTGCGAGGATGGTGCCGGGATGGTTGATGCGAGCCTGGGCGATTGTGGTGTTTCTGTCGAGCTCGGTCAGGATCGGTTTGGCCGCCGAGCCGCAACCGAGACTTTCCGCGGCGCCGCATTCCAGTGGAACCTCAAAGAAGCTGAGCCGCTCGGCTGTGGGGTTGGTGTCCTTAGCGGTCAGCGGAGCCGCGCTGTTTTGAGGGCGTAGCGAGTCGGCGGTGTGGTCGCCGTTCTTGAGCGCGGCTTTGTAGCCGAGTCTTGCGATGGTCTGCACCATCCTGTCGGTCGTGACTTTTGTGTCATCGTAGGTGACGAGCACTTGTTTCTTGTCGGGGTCGGTCTTCACGTCTTCGACGCCGTCGACCTTCTTCAGGGCGATCCGTGTCGCTGCGGCGCAGGAGCCGCACGTCCAACCGCTCACTTCGAACGCTGCCGTTTTCGTTGCGGCCTGGAGAGGCCCCACGACGGCGAGGGCTGCGAGCACGATCCAGAGTTTCTTCACGACAGGCCTCCTCAGTTCACTTAGAAAAGCCACTTGGAGTAGTAAGGGAACGCTGCTGCCAGCGCAACGATCCCGGTCACGATCCACAGCCCGATTCTTTGCCTTCGTCGCGTCGAGGATTGCGTACAGGCGGAGGTGGGCGTGCATGCTTGCTCGGAAGGGCGGCGATAGGCGAGGTAGAAGCCGGCGCCGAGGAGGAGAGCGGCTGCCGCCAGTGAATACGGCCGGTACGGTTCGAGCTTGAGCAGCAGGGCGCCGCCGCCGAGGCCGAGCAGCGCGAGCGCTAGGGGGCCGAAACAGCAGATTGACGCTACGATGGCCGAGGCGAACGCTCCTGCGTTGAGGAGTCTTGGGGCCGTGGGGTTTTGCATCTTTAGGATCGTTTGAGGACGGTCTCCAAGGCCCGCCGAAAGCGGTCCAGGGCCTCGTCGTTCTTGCCGCTCTGTGCGCACGGCACGACGCAGGACTCGAGGTGCGCTTCCATCAGCCCGATGAGCACGCCGTTGAGTGCCGAACGGACCGCCGAAGCCTGGACGAGCAGGGAGTCGCAGTCGTCGCCCGCGGAGAGCATGCGGCGGATCCCGGCGACGTGCCCTTCGATGCGAGCGAGTCGGGAGTCGAGGTCTGCGCGTACTTCTGCGGGTAGGTTGGCCGCGCTCGATTCGGGCCGCCCGATTACTTTTTTCTTCTTGTTTTCGGATCTCACGGCTCCCTCCCTATCCCCGGGAGGGGGATGGTAACGTATGCCTTGTCGAGCGAGCAAGAGGTCAGCCTCGTTCAAGATTGGGAGGCTCAATCGTTGCCGACGATGTTCCTTCTTGTTCTGGATCGTGGCTAACTTGTTGCTGGGAATACGGATGACTGGTGCGCACCGGGCTGACCAGGTCCTATTCTCGAGCGGCGCGACGATGCTAGCGAGGGGACTGTGATGAGTGTGCTATCCGCGTTTGGTCTGTTCGCGGTGACGGCCATGCTGGTGTGCTTACGCGCTGGAGCGCCGGAGCGACTGGTTCACTTTGGCGTTCGCTGGCGCCTGTGTGCTCGGATCTGCCTACGGGTTTCTCCAGGGAGCGTGGCCGTTCGGCCTGGTCGAAGCGATCTGGTCTGTCGTCGCGCTGCGGCGATGGTGGAACCTGCGAACGGCAGGATGAATTCGCGACTCGACCCGGCTGCTTGAGCATTTGATCAAGCCGCATCGGAAGGTACCCGGGTCGTAACTCGTTTCTCTGCAACGGCGCGGTTCGAAACGTATCTCGTATGGCAGGCCATTCGTCCCGTCTGAACTTGGTCACCCGGATCCGCTGGTTCGCACCGAGCGCTCGTCGGGTGCGACGAAGGAGCACTTGAGAGAGCGCGACAACCGGCAGCGAACGGCCGCCGGTCATCCAACCGGGCAGGCCACTCTTATCCCCGATGTCGCCCATTCTGTCAGGGGCGTGCATTCAATCGGCGGCTGTTTTCAAAGCCACTTTCTGAGCCAGTTCCTCTCAAAGAGAATCTTCGCGGCGTGCCAGCGGCGTCCCGGTCGGTGGAGCTTCACCTCCGGCGCCGGGTCCGCAAAGAAGTCTCCCTTTCCGAAGCCGGCCTTGCCATGTCCGGTCTCGACAAAGCAACCGCCTTTGCCATCGAACGATGCCGGCTTCCCCTTGCCCGTGATGGCGCGCGCGATGTTCTTTGCGACGACCTCGGCCTCGGCGTGGGCAAAGACCCCCGCCTTCGGCAGGGGCTTGCCGAGCTTCAGGGGAATGCTGACGACGTCGCCGAGGGCATACACCTGGGGGTACTTCGTCTCGAGCGTGTGGCGGTCAACAGGGACCCATCCCGACTCGCTGGTGAGGCCGGCCCCACGCACGACAGCCGGTGCGCGGTGCGGCGGAACATAGGCGAGCAGATCGAATTCTGCCTCGGCGCCGTTTGCGAACTTCAGTCGGCGC
>JBGPCK010000060.1:0-17954 GCA_041481715.1 Thermoanaerobaculia bacterium
AGCCCGGACTGCTCCAGGACGCCGACGTGCTTCTTCATGCCCGTGAGGGTCATGTGGAACTTCTCGGCAAGGTCCGTGATCGAAGCGTCGGAACGTCCCAGCTGCTCCAGAACGCCGCGTCGGGTGGCATCCGAGAGCGCGGCGAACGAGTCATCGAGGCGGGCTTGCGTATACTGAACCATGCGGTTCAGTATAGGACGCATGGGAGCGACATGCAAGGGAAGCCCAACCGCGGGCTGGGTTTCGACGGCGGTCGTCCCCGAGGGTGCGCTTCTCTTCTCGGGGACAACCGACGTGCGGCAGCAGCTCGGCGCCCGCAACCGTAGATCCATCAGAGGATGGGAACCGGTGAGATGATCGGGGTGTCCCAAACCTGAGCACGCGGATGAGCGAACGTGGCGAAAGCCTCGACCCAGTCAGGATGCTAAACGTCGCATCGTGGCGGAAGCTGCGGGCCTCGCGCGGGAGAGTTCAGCGCGGTCTAGAGTCCCGGAATTTGCGGCCGCCTAACATGCCGTTGCAGCGGACTCGCGTCGCTCCGCTCCGCTCGCCGCTGAACGGACTACCGTTCGGCGCATGACCGTTACAAGTTTTCCTTTCGGGGATAGCCGCTGGTGGTTCTTGGATCGGTGCGCGTACGAGACCGAGCATCTCAAGGTAGAGATTACAGAGGGCGTGGTTGCTCAGGAAGCCAGCGATATCGAGATCGTCGGGCATGTCCTCAGGGGTTCCCACCCGATCGAGGTTACTCTGGCAAGCCGACGCTTTAGGCTAACCTTCGCGGACGCCCTGGCTGTGAGGCTGGTGAGCGAGTCGTACGCTCGTCCGGACAAGTATGGCGAACCGGCGACTCACCCCTTGCGGCGTTACGAGCAGTCAGAATTCCTAGATCATGTTCGTTCGGCGACCCTCGTAGAGAGTCTGCCTAGCGGTGAATTCCGATTACGGCCTGATTCTGGCCCACGACGTTATAGATGTCGTCGCCCTTGGAGAGCCCGAGATTGAAGCGCTTTGAGAATCCTGCGCCGAACACGTGGCTGCAGCGGACTCGCTCCCGCGCTTCGCTTGGTCGCTCGCCGCTGAACGGCTACCCGTTAGGGCGCTGAAGGAGCCCGAACCGGTGGCACTATTTACCTTGCTAATGGAGTTTAAGGGCGGAACATATTTGTCCCAGATACGGGCTCCTTCGCCCGACTCTGCGCTGGAGAAGTGGGCGCAAGGCCTGCAAGTCAAGGATATCGAGGGCATGACCGCGGCCATCAAGCGTCAGTTTGTGGAGTGGCTACCCGAGGCAAGACCGGTGGAGGTTGCCGGGCTGAAATCGACTTGGTGCTCCGGCTTCGTCTCGCGCTCGAGCTCTGCGCTCGTTCATATCTTTCGGACGACAGATCGGTGAGAGGGCAGCGGCCTAACATGCGCATGCAGCGGACGGGGCAGTTGACCCGCTTTAGTAGACACTCCGGGCTAACGCTCAGAGAGTTTCAGCCGCCAGGACCCTGGCAGCTGCATTCGTCGCTACGCTTCCCTCTATCCATCGACGGCGATCGCGGCGTCCCCTAAAGGTCGTTAGATGGTGTGTCAACGAAATCGGGTCAATATTTCTCGCCGCCCCTCGCTTCGCTCGGATCGCTCGCTACGCTCGCTCGGCTCGCCGTTGACGCGCAACCCGTTAGGCCCCAAGAGAGACCAATGAGCATTGATGGTCCCGGTGAGATAACCTCTAACGCGAGCCGGGGAAGGCCCGAGGGTGGGTTCCTTGGCGTCCTGCGCGCAGTGGCCCTAATCGCGGTGGTGGCTGGGGCCGGGGGATCGGTCGGTTTGATGCTCCGTGCCGGTCGTCGTACCCCGCGTCTCCTACTGGTTCTTTTCGTAATCTGGGTACTGTCGCCGTTCGTGGCTCTCGCATGGGCCAACTTCGTTTCGAAGCATTGGTCGGTTCTTACCCGAGCGACGCTTTATTGCGTGACGCTCGTTCTCACGCTGAGCTCTTTGGCCATCTACGGGGATCTTGTTTTGCCGCCCGCGGGGTCGCCGCGCGCCTTCGTGTTCGTTGTCGTTCCCCCGGTGTCATGGTTGCTCATGGCGATAGCTGTTCCGATGGCCGCGTTGATATCGCGCAGGCGGTCACATCGAGGCGCTGGTGCATAACCCGGCGTTGCAGCGAGCGCGCATGCGCCCGCCGCTGAACGCCAATGGTCAGACCGCATCGCGCTTGTGCATAACACGCGACCTCTCGGTCTAAAGGCTGAGAAAGAAGACGGGTGCAAGTGCTGCTAGCACCGCGGCGGCTTGCAGCGCCAGTATGGCCAGTGCCTGTCTTGGAGCCTGCGGCAGCCACTTGATCGCGAAGAGCGCAACGATCGGTACCTGTGCAATCATGAGCAGCTGAAAGACATGGGCAGCGGTCCCCTCATCGGCCTCGCGGGCAACGCCAAACCTGGCAACGTGACCAAGCACCGTCGCGAGCGCGGCGAACGACATTGCCACCGGAAGAAACGCGCTTGGCTGCTTCATCATTGTTAACATCTTCATTTGGCAGTCTCCGGAAGGGATTCGAGCAAGGACGCCCGAAGAGCCGCACAGAGCTTATCATAAAGTACTTTGTCGTAGAAAGCAGCGCCCAGTTGGCAAATCACCTATCAAAGGCATTCCTTACACTGAAGCGCGACCGCAAACCGGATCGGTTCGCAATGTGCTCCGCAAAGACTTCGTGACGCTCTCAGCCAACACCGCGTTACTTCTGATCGATGTTCAGCAGGGTTTCGACGACCCGCGCTGGGGCGAGCGGAACAACCCTGACGCAGAGCGGAACATTGCTGCGCTGCTGATGGCCTGGCGCCAGACGCACCGTCCGGTCATTCACGTGCAACACATGTCCCAGGAGCCCGACTCACCGCTCCGGCCAGACCGGCCGGGCAACGCGTTCAAACCAGAAACCGTCCCGCGTCCCGGTGAGCCGATCTTCCAGAAAACGGTGAACAGCGCTTTCATCGGCACGGCGCTCGAAGCGCACCTCCGCGCTCGGCAGATCGACACCGTCGTCCTCGTGGGCATTACTACCGATCATTGTGTGTCTACAACCACACGCATGGCGGCGAACCTCGGCTTCACGGCAATCGTGGTCTCCGATGGCACGGCCACCTTTGAGCGTACGGGGCCAGACGGCGAACACCATAGTGCCGAGCAGATGCATCGACTCGCACTAGCGAGTCTCCACGGCGAGTTTGCGACCGTCCGGCGGACCAACGACGTGCTGGCGGAGGCTGGTGCGCTCGGCGCCGCCTAGCTCTCGCCGTTCGGCTCACGGCTGCTGGGCGTCGGCCGTTCTACCTCGCCAGGGTTCGCCCGGAGGCATAACCCATGACAGATCTGCTCGGAAAGAATAAGAGAACGGCGATGGACTTCTATGACCTGATGTTCAATCAGTGCAAGCCCGCGGAGGCGATCGATCGCTACGCGGGGGAGATCTACATTCAGCACAACCCGGCTGTCGCGGACGGAAAAGAGGCGTTAACAGCAGCGCCTTCTTTGATTTGATCTGACCCTCGAGGGGTTCCTATGGACACGGATGTCCTGGTTGTGGGCGCGGGCCCGACCGGGTTGATGTTCGCGAACCAGCTCACTCGGCGAGGCGTGCGTGCGCTGATCGTGGACCGGCACGACGGTCCGTCGCTCCAGACGAGAGCTCTGGGCGTGCAGGCTCGCACCCTCGAGATCTACTCGCACCTCGGTATTGTGGGACCGGCGCTCGAGCTCGGTAAGCGCTCGACCGGCGCCAACATCTGGGCGCAGCGGCGACGTGCGGCGCGGGTCGCCCTCGGCGACATCGGGCGCGGTCTGAGCCCCTATCCCTTTCTTCTGATCTTGGGTCAAGACGACAACGAACGGCTGTTGGGCGAGTCCCTTCGCAAGCAGGGCCTGGCCGTCGAGTGGAACACGGAACTCGTTGGTCTGGCGCAGGAAGCCGATCGCGTCCGCGCAAAGCTCAAACAACCGAACGGCACGATCCGGGACGTCACGGCCGCGTGGGTGGCAGGATGCGACGGCGCGCACAGCGCCGTGCGCGACCTAAACGGCATCGCGTTTGAGGGCGCCCCTTACGAGCACGTCTTCTTCGTCGCCGACACACAGATGACGGGACAGATGGTGCCGGATGAAATCAACGTCTATCTGTGGCGCGATGGATTCCACCTGTTGTTCCCGATGCGCGGTGCCGATCACTGGCGGATCGTCGGAATCTTGCCGTCAGCCTTGCGTGGAAGAAATGATCTGACCTTCGACGACGTGATTCCCTCGATACGTACGGAGGCGGGATCCGGATTGGCTTTTCAGCAGTGCAGCTGGTTTTCCACCTATCGCATCCATCACCGCCAGGCCGAGCGTTTCCGCGACCGCCGCTGCTTCCTCCTCGGCGACGCCGCGCACATCCACAGCCCGGTTGGCGCGCAGGGCATGAACACGGGCCTGCAAGATGCGTACAACCTGGGGTGGAAAGTCGCCCTCGTCGTCTCGGGCCGTGCGGACCCGGCCCTGCTCGACTCCTACGAGGCCGAGAGGTTCCCGGTCGCTCGGCGGCTGCTCTCGACGACCGACCGGGCGTTCTCGCTTGTCGTGTCCGACAGCAAGCTGGCCGGGTTGTTCCGGACGCGGGTCGTTGCAAACATCCTCGCTGTTGCGATGAGCTTCGAGAGGGTTCAACGACTCGCATTTCGCACGATCTCGCAGATCGGCATTCGTTACCGCGACAGCTTCCTGTCGGAAACGCAGCCGGGCCTGCCCGATGCCGCGCCGCGCGCAGGCGACCGTTTTCCTTGGCTGCGGCTCAAGCTCTCCGCGAACGGTCCCGCCGAAGACTTCTTCGAAAAGCTCGACGATACGCGATTCACTCTGATCGTGATCGGGCAGCCCGCCCCTCCAGGTGGGGTCCCGGGCCTGGGCGATCTGCTGCGCATCTGCGTGGTTCCCAGCGATCCCGCAAATGACCGGGAGCTCACGGGCGCGCAGATTCCTCGGCCGGCTTTCTATCTCCTGCGTCCAGACGGTCATGTCGGACTTTCCGGGACTCGCCTGGAAGCTGCGGCAGTGACTCGTTACGTCTCCGAGCGTCTGAACCTTAGAATCACGACCGCGTGAACCAAGTTTCACCGACCGCGCCCGCGGCATCCGTTTTCAAGTTCCGGAAGGGGAAATAGGTCGTCGCAAGACGGGGGAGAGGGCGCATTCGCCAGGGGTACGAAGCGGGGGAGATGATCGGGTACGAGATCGACGGCGACGACGGGATATTGTTCATGGCACTCGAGGAAGAACTGAGCCGCCCCGGGAGCGGCCGCTGATCGAGGCTTTGCGCCCGCGGACCGGTGAGGATCGCGAGGTAGAAAGATGTCGGACCATCTGCCCACGCACGTCGAGTGCATCGAGCCCATCCTGCGGGTCGAAGACATGCCCAAGAGCGTTCGTTACTACGTGGACGTGCTGGGCTTCGAAGAGGCAGCCTGGGGCAGCGACAACTTTACGCATGTCGGGCGCGACGGCCGAGGCATCTATCTCTGTCGGGGCGGCCAGGGCCATGCGGGCGCCTGGGTTTGGATCGGCGTCGGCGAGGTCCGTGCGTTGCACCAGACCTACAAGGATCGGGGCGCGATCATTCGTCAGGAGCCGAAGAACGAGCCCTGGGCGTTGGAAATGCAAGTCGAGGATCCGGATGGCAACGTACTGAGGTTCGGCTCTGACCCGGAGGACGCCGTCTGACATGCGCGTGAAGTTTCTCGCTCTCGCCATCGGTGCCTTCGTCGCTGCCGTCGGCCTCGTGGGTGTCGTCTCGCCTCAGGGTCTTCAGACGATCGCCCGGTACTCGATGACGTCTGTCGGGCTCTACGTCGTTGCGGCCATCCGGTTGGCATTCGGAGTCATCCTGTTCCGCGCGGCGGCTGCGTCGCGCGCCCCCAGGGTCCTGCGGGTCGTCGGAGTCTTCGCGTTCGTTGCGGGGCTCGTCACGCCCTTTCTCGGCGTCGACCGCGCCCACGCGATCTTCGATTGGTGGTCGGGTCAGAGTCCCGTATTCCTTCGATTGTGGCCCGGGCTTGCCGTGGTCTTCGGGGTCTTCATAGTCTGGGCGGTCACGCCGAGCCGCCGCTGAAACGCAGCTCGCTCGGCCGTCTTCGCTAAAGGAGGGGTACTGCATGAGTGTCTTGGACGTGGTTCGGTTCGTCGCGCTCTTCTCGACCGGCCTTCTCGCCGGCATTTTCCTGGGAGATCGGATGGGGGCCAGTTTCGCGCGTCCCGCGCTTTCACCCTCGAGCTTCGTGCAGTTCCAGCAGATTCTACACACGCACGTCGTGAAGGTGATGCCGATCCTCATGGGCATCGCAATCCTGGACAGTGTGGCCTGGCTGGTTTTGATTCGGTCTCGCATGGGAAGCGCGACTTTCGTTTTCCTGGCCCTGGGAACGCTGGCGTTCATCTCGGTTCTCATGCTCACGAGAACGGTGAATGTACCCATCAACGATCAGCTCATGACGTGGAGTGTCTCCTCGCCGCCTGCGGGCGTCTTCGAGATCTGGGCGCGTTGGGAGCAGGTGCACACCGTCCGAACCTTCATAGCGGTATTGGGATTTGCGTTTGAGCTGCTGGCGTTCGGTACCTCGATGAGCGCTGCCGCGGCCTGACCCGCGACTGTACGGACGCGCTCTACGCGCTCTACGCAACGCCCCGAAACTGGGGAACCGTTCCGAGCGACGTTAGGGAGGATCGATGACTGTTTCCGTCAATGGAGCCGAGCTCTACTACTCGACGCGCGGCAAGGGGCCGACATGCCTCGTTCTGAGCGGCATGGGCACGAAGCCGTACGAGCGGCAAACGCCGTCACAACTGAGCGACCGCCTGAGGCTCGTCTACGTAGACCTTCGAGGAAGCGGACGATCGACGGGCGAAGCCACCGACCTCACTTTCGACCTTTTGGCTGAGGACCTCGAGGCCATTCGTGCCGATCTCAAGGTCGAGCGGATTGCCGTCCTGGGGCACTCGATTCTCGGCGTGCTCGCGATCGAGTACGGCAGGCGCCGTCCGGCAAGCGTCTCGCACGTGATCGTCGTGGGAACGCCGCCGATCGGCGACATGGGCCCGGTGGCGGCGAAGTCCGCTGTCTTTTTCGAGGAGGACGCGTCGGAGGATCGAAAGCGGCTCCTGCGAGACAATCTGGCCAAGCTGCCTTCGGACGCGTCCTTGATGCAGACCGTGTTTGCACACACGCCGATGCGTTTCTTCGACGCGCGCTTCGATGCCGCTCCGCTGTTTGCGGAGATGGAACGCAGGCCGGAACTCAGTAGGCACGTCATGACGACTCTGACGCCGGGGTGGGACGTCACCGTCGGCTCGAGCTCCCTGAGCGTGCCGATCTTCATCGCTCATGGGCGCTACGACTACGTCGTTCCGTACGGTCTCTGGGAGGGCATCGCGGGCAAGCTTCCCAACGCCGTTCTTCAGATCTTCGACCAAAGCGGGCACCAGCCGTTCTTCGAGGAGCCGGACCGGTTCGTCTCGGCCCTGATGGGATGGATGAACTCCGGGGGCTGAGGCCCGGCGGCAGGAGGGTTCGGCGAGCTTCCCGTCGCTCGACGCACGGTTCGCGTCCTCGTCGATATCCTGTTCGTCACACGGGCGAGGGTAGTCGTACCTCCCGCGCATCTCTTGTCATGCCCAACGAGTCAGGATCGCGCGCCGCAACTCGAGCGCCTCGGCCCAGTCGAGCATACGATCCGTTCAGCGACGAATCCAAGGAGACGAGCAATGGCAACAAGCCTGAGACAGCCGCTACTCGGTGTGCTGATCGCGATCGCGATCACGACGGCGATGGACGCCAACGGGCTTTCCGCATTCAGCGCCTTGCCGCTCCTTCCTTTGATGGGTCTCTTCTGGTATCTCGATCGGCTCTCGCGCCGGAGCATGGGGTTCGTGTGGGGCCGATGGAGCCACTACGGTCTGGCCGTGCTCTATCCGCTGCTCGTCATTGGAACGGTTGCCCTCATTTCGGCCGCGGCCGGCGCGGTTGACGTCTCCCACGCCAACTGGGAGAAGGCCTGGCTCAACTTCGCTCTCGCTACAGTCGGAACGTTCCTGGTCGTGATCCTCACGGAGGAAGGCTTCTTCAGAGGCTGGCTCTGGGCCTCGCTGGAGCGGGCGGGTAAGACAGAGGGCAGCGTGTTGGTCTGGAGCAGCCTCGCCTTCGCGCTGTGGCACTTGTCGGCCGTGACACTCAAGACAGGCTTCGACCCGCCGGCGGCCCAGGTGCCCGTCTTCATGGTCAATGCGGCCGTCATGGGCTTGGGCTGGGGCCTGTTGCGGTGGATTTCGGGCTCCGTGATCGTCGCCAGCTTGAGCCATGGCGTGTGGAATGGCTTCGCGTACGTGTTCTTCGGTTTTGGAACCAAAGTCGGCGCCCTCGGCGTCAAGAACACCGCGCTTTTTGGACCCGAGGTCGGTGTCCTGGGGCTGGCCCTGAACGTCGTCTTCGTCGCCGCCCTCTGGCGGTGGTGGAGAGCGCGCGGCGCCAAGTCCGCCTGACGGATCGGCTGTTTGACCCGGCCCGCGAGGTTCATCGCCAGATTTGACCCGAGTATTGGGAGGCTCGCGCGCTCGGCGCCCACGGCTGTTCGCAAACGATTGCCCGCAACGGTGCTTCCGGCACAGTGAGGGCAGTCTGTCCCTATAGACGATTTCGGAGCCCAGGTCGCCACTTCCCGGCCATGTAATTCCGTTCTTCCAAAGGAGCTCTCATGGTCGCCCGCATTCTGGATCGCCTGAAGGAACTCGGGATCGAATTGCCGCAGCCGAGCGCACCCGGCGCCAATTACGTTCCGTACGTTCGAACGGGGAGCCTCCTGTTTCTCACCGGGCAGCTCTCGCAGTGGAACGGCGAGCGGCGGTTCATCGGCAAGCTCGGGCGTGAGTTCGGCATCGAGGAAGGGCAGCAGGCGGCCCGTCTCTGCGCGCTCAACCTTCTGGCGCACCTTCGCGCCGCGCTCGACGGCGACCTCGATCGAGTCGCGCAGTGCGTGCGAATCGCCGGCTTCGTCAATTCCACTCCCGAGTTCGTCGCTCAATCGCAAGTCATCAACGGCGCTTCCGATCTCTTCGTACAGGTTTTCGGCGACGCCGGCCGTCATGCGCGAATGGCCGTAGGGGTGAGCGCGTTGCCCTACGACGTGGCGGTCGAGGTCGAAGGCGTCTTCGAGGTCCTCTGAGCTCCCGGCGCGTTGCTCGGATCCCGGCGTAGACTCTCGACCGCGTGATACGAGAATGCCGGCGCGCGAGTGTGGCGGGTGCCTGCGGCGTCCTCGCCCTCGTGCTTTCCGCCGTGCGGCCGGGATTCGCCGGGCCGAGCTCGACGGCGGGTTATCACGTCGTCCACGGATGGCCCGTCCTCCCGGAAGGCGAGCCGCTCGGCGTGGTCTCGGGCGTGGGCGTGGACTCCCGTGGCGACGTTTTCGTCTTCCGGCGGGCCGGTCGGACGTGGCCCGACTCCGACGTGCTCGATACGACTCCGATCGCCCGCCCGACGTCCTCCGCTTCGACGGACGAACGGGCCGACTCCTCGGGCAGTGGGGCGCGGGCCTCTTCGCCATGCCGCACGGGCTGACGGTGGATTCCCTGGACAACGTCTGGCTCACGGACGTGGCCCTGCAGCAGGTGTACGAGTTCGATCTGCCGCACGGGATCGCGCTCGACGGCGCGGGGCGCGTGTACGTGGCGGATCGCAGCAACGGACGCGTCGAGATCTTCGAATGCGACGGCCGTTTTCTCCAGGAGTGGAAGTCCTCCGATCTGGGCCGGCCTTTCGACGTCGCTCTCGGGAACGACGGGACGGTCTTCGTCGCCGACGGCGGAGACCTGTCGGAGACTTCTCCGGGCCGATCGGGGGTCGCGGTCGTTCGCCCCGACGGGTCGCTCGTCGAGCGCTTCGGCCGTTTCGGAAACGGCGAGGGCCAGTTCGCCGTCGCGCACGACATCGCGGTCTCGAAGGAGGGGACGGTGTACGTGGGAGACGGCGGGCGGGTGCAGAAGTTCGCGCGGGGCTCGCCCTAGCAGGCCGCGGCTTCGCCGATCGAGAAGCGGATGCGTCTGATCGAGTACGTTCTGCCGGGAGGCTGGAAGGTGATGGCCGGCCGCACGGACGCCGACAACGAGCGCTTGAGTCTCGAGGTCGCCCGGCCCGACGACTGGTGGTTTCACGTTCACGGGATGGCCGGCAGTCATGTCGTCCTCCAGGGCCCGCCCGGGCAGGAGCCCGATCGCAAGACGCTGCGCCGCGCGGCCGCGATCGCGGCCTACCACAGCAAGGCTCGGACGGCGGGTCTCGTGCCGGTCTCCTGCACGCGGGCGCGCTACGTCACCAAGCCCCGCGGCGCCAGAGTGGGCACCGTGGAGATCCGCAGAGAAATCGTGCTCAAGGTCCGGCCGGCGCCGGCGGAGAGAACTTCGACCACGGAATGAGAGAATCCGCCATCTTCGACGACAACGGATACCTGCTGCAGCTCGGCCAGGAGAAACCGAAGGAGCGGGCCTAGCCATGCGCCTGGCGAACATGATTCAGGCCGTCGACGCGCACGCCTGCGGCGAGCCCGGCCGCGTCATCGTCGGCGGCGTTCTGGACGTGCCGGGCGAGAGCATGTTCGAGAAGATGCAGCACCTCCAGACGCGCGCCGACGGGTTGCGCAAGCGCATGCTGCGGGAGCCGAGGGGCTATCCCGCGGCGAACTGCAACCTGATCCTGCCGCCCACGCGCCCGGAGGCGGACGCCGGCTTCGTCATCATGGAGCAGGTGGAGTATCCGGGCATGTCGGGCACGAACACGATTTGCGTGACGACGGTGCTGCTCGAGACCGGGATGCTGCCGATGCGGGAGCCCGTGACCGAGCTGACGCTCGAGGCGCCCGCGGGGTTGATCCGTGTCCGGGCGGACTGCGCGGGCGGCAAGGTTCAGCGAGTGACCTTCCAGAACGTGCCGGCCTTCGCGGTGTACCTGGACCGGGCAATCGAGGTCCCGCATCTGGGCACCGTGACGGTCGATGTGGCTTACGGCGGGATGTTCTACGTCATCGGCGACGCGGGCGCGCTCGGCCTGCGGCTCACACCCGACGAAGGACGCGACATCACGCGGGTGAGCGAGATGATCAAGGCTGCCGCCCAGGAGCAGCTGCCGTGCGTCCATCCGGAGCAGCCGGGCTTCTCGGGCGTGACGATCGCGCAACTCTCGGGACCTCCCTCGCGTCCGGACGCCGACGCCCGGAATGCCGTGACCGTCTCGACCGGCAAGCTCGACTGGAACCGTCCTTCGACCTGGACGGGAGTGATCGACCGCTCGCCCTGCGGCACGGGCACCTGCGCCAAGATGGCGGCGCTGCACGCGAAGGGGAAGCTCGGCCTGAATAAGGACTTTCGCCACGAGGGGATCCTCGGGACGGTCTTCACGGGGCGGCTGATCGCGGAGACGAAGGTCGGCGACTACCGCGCCGTCGTTCCGACGCTCTCGGGTCAGGCGTGGATCACCGGGTTTGCGAGCTACGTCGTGGACGCGGAGGATCCCTTCCCCGAGGGCTTCACCGTCGGAGACATTTGGTGAGGCGAAGGGTCCGGGCGGCCGCGTTTTTCGCTCTGGCGCTGGCCGCGCTCGCGTTGACGGCGGGGGCCTCGGGGCCGCAGCCGGCTCCGCCCTCCCGCAAGGCGGTGCGGGCGGGCGCGCTGCTCGACGTCGGGGCGGGGCGGCTCCTGCCGCGGCCGGTGGTGCTCATCGAAGGCGATCGGATCCAGGCCGCCGGCACGGACCTGCCGATTCCCGAGGGATTCGAAGTCGTGGACCTGGGGGACGCGACGCTCTTGCCCGGCTTGATCGACTGCCACACGCACATCACGACCACCTACCGGTTCCTTCTCTACGGCGGCCCGATGCACGACGCGGTGACGGCGCACGTACACGCGCGCGAGACGCTGGACGCAGGGTTCACCACGGTGCGGGACCTCTGGTCCAAGGACTTCATCGACGTCGCCTTGCGCGATGCGATCAACCGCGGGGAAGTCGTGGGCCCGCGGATGCAAGTGGCGACCCTGGCGATCGGCTCGACCGGCGGACACAACGAAGACGTGCTCGGGCTCTCGCCCACGATCTCGATCGGCGGCCAGTCCGGGATCGCCGACGGCGTGGACGGCGTCCGGCGTCTGACCCGCTACGAAATCAAGTATGGAGCCGACGTCATCAAGATCATGGCGACCGAAGGCGGGAGCGAAGGAGACAACCTCGTCAACGAGACGCAGTTCACCCTCGAGGAGATGAAGGCGATCGTCGAAGAGGCGCACCGCTATGGCAAGAAAGTCGCGGCGCACGCGCACGGCGCCGACGGGATCAAGACGGCGACCCGGGCCGGCGTCGATTCGATCGAGCACGGCACGTTTCTCGACGACGAGGGCGTGCGGCTCATGAAGGAGCGCGGGACCTGGCTCGTGCCGACCGGCGCCGTCGAGGAGCTGCCCTCGGAGAAGAACCTGGCCGAGCACCCGGAGCGGCGGGAGCGCGTCGAGCTCTTCGCGAGGGCCAGCCGCGAGGGGTTTCGCAAGGCCGTCGCCGCGGGCCTGAAGATTGCGATGGGCTCCGACTCCTCCGTGCTTCCCCACGGCAAGAACGCGCTCGAAATCTCCTGGCTCGCGCGCAACGGCTTAGCGCCGCTCGAGGCGATCCGCGCCGCAACCCTCTACGCTTCGCAACTGCTGGGCTGGGAGGACCGAGTCGGCTCGGTCGCGCCCGGAAAGTTTGCCGACCTCGTCGCGGTGCGCGGCAACCCGCTCGAGAACGTGACGCTCCTCGAGCGGGTCCTCTTCGTGATGAAGGGCGGCGTCGTCTACAAGAACGAGGCGCGCTAGTGTCGTGTCGCGGAGCTTCCCTCTCGGGCAATCCGGAACCTGCGCCCTTCACGCGAGACAGCAAACCCGCGTCCCGGGTGCTGTGGTACGAGGTTCTCGGTTTCTGCGCGATCATCGCGATCTCGTGGGCAGACGAGCTCTACAACCTGCCCGAGCTGCTCTTCGGCGCCGTGTCTCGCCCGAACACCCAAGAAGCGGTTCTGGAGACGCTGGTCGTCGTGGCCGTGGCGATCCCGGTCCTGGTTCTGACCCGACTCGTGCTGCTTCGCTTGCACTACCTGGAAGGTTTCTTGCGGGTCTGCGCCTGGTGCAAGAAGGTCGACCACGACGGCCACTGGGTCGTCATCGAGGAATTCTTCTTGCAGGGATTCAACACCAAGACGTCGCACGGAATCTGTCCCACGTGCCTCGCCGATGCGGAGAAGAGGGTCTGAGAACACAAGAGGGGCGGGGTCGAGCCCCGCCCTTCGCGATTTCGGTGAGCCGAAGCGCTGCGTCAGCGCGCACCGCCTTACTTCACGCCGAGCAGCTCCACCTCGAAGATCAGCGTCGCGTTGGGAGGAATGACGGCGCCGGATCCGCGCGCCCCGTAACCGAGTTGCGGCGGAATCAGCAGCAGGCGCTTCCCGCCGACCTTCATCGTCGAAACACCTTGATCCCACCCCTTGATGACGCGCCCCATTCCCAGGCTGAATTCGAAGGGCTGTCCGCGATCGACGGAGCTGTCGAACTTCTTTCCCTTGGCGCCGCTCTCCCAGAGCCAGCCTGTGTAGTGCATGACGCACGTCTGACCGTTCTTCGGCGTGGCGCCGTCCCCTTCTTTCAGGTCCTGATACTTCAGGCCGGTCGGGGTCATCTTCCACTGGTACTCCATCTTCTGCTCCTTCTCGTCGGCCGCGATCGCCGGCGCGGCGAGAAGAAGGACGGCCGCTCCGGCGAGCAGCAAGGCGGTCTTCTTCATGTCGTTTCCTTTCCTTTCGTCCGCGTGTTCCGAGCGGCGCAGTTTAACTCAGGGAAAGGGAGTCTCAGCCGCGCACTTCGCTCATCAGGGCGAGGGCGTTGCCCTCCGAGTCTTGAAACTCCGCGAGCCAGAGCTCGTGATCGGACATTCGCGCGATCAAGTGGGGCTCGTTGACGAAAATGACGCCACGGCGCAGAAGCTCCGCGTGGGTCGCCCGGATGTCGGGGACTCGAAAGTACAGAATCGCGGTCCGATAGTCGAGCTCGGGATTCGGGGCGAGGCCCACGAGCAGCCGGAGCCCGCCGCATTCGAAGAACGCCATCCCGGGAACCTCGAAGAGAAACCGGATTCCGAGCGCGTAGCGGTAAAACCCGACGGCCCGAGGCAGGTCGCGGGCGACCACGGCGATCTGACCGATGCTTGCCTGGGAAAGCCCTGTGTCGTTCGTCATGGAGCGCGAGTCTAGCTGCCCTCCCTCCAGGCCGCCGAGGTCACGCGATGCGGGGTCTGCGCGGGCGCTCCGCCCGAAATCCTATCGGCCGGCCGTCTCCCGGTCGGGGGCGGGGCGGAAGGCGTTCGTGTCGGGATTGACGTCCGGGCGCTTGGGAGCGCGGTGGTGCGGCGTCGATTGGCGCAGCGGAGCGGTCCGCCGTTTGCGCGGGGCCCGAGGGGCGTGCGCCGTTGGGGCGTCCTTCGAATCGCGCTCGGTGATCAGCGACGGCTCCGATGCCTCCGCCGCGTCGGCGTCGGGCAGCGCGGCCCTAACGCCCGCCGGCGCCGCGGTCAGCGCCACCAGGGCGAGCAAGGCGATTGTGCGGAAGGTTCTCATGGTTTCCTTTCCCTGCGGCTTAAGTCGCCCGCAATGCCGTCATGGGATCCACAGCCGTGATCCGCCGCGCCGGCAGAAAGCTCGCCGCCGCGGCCACCGCGGCGAGCGCGAAAGACATCGCGAGGAACGTCGGGGGATCGGTCGCGTTCACCTCGAAGAGCAGCCGCGACATGGCGCTTGCGAGAAGGTGCGCTCCGACGAAGCCGAGGGCGAGGCCGAGCGCGACGAGCGCCATCGCCTGGCCCAGAACCATCCGGATCACCTGGCGCGGATCGGCGCCGAGCGCGAGGCGAATCCCGAACTCCTGCGTGCGCTCCCCGACGGAGAAGGCCACGACGCCGGCGATTCCAGCGGACGTGATCGCCAGCGCCAGCGCTGCGAACAGGCCGAGCAAAATCGAAGTCAGGCGCGGCGAGGCGAGGGCGTTAGCGCGCACCTGCTCGAGCGTGCGGAACCGGTCCACTGCCTGCTCCGGATCGATCCCGTGCACGGCATCCCGCACGATACGTGACAGGGCCATCGGGTCCGCGGCCGACCGGACGAGCACGGTCGCCGAAAGCGGCGGGTACTGGGAGATCGCCACATACACCTGATCGGGCGGCCGGAGGTCGAGCCCGTACTGCCGCACGTCGCCAACGACGCCAACGATCTCGATCCAGGTCTTGGCACCGTCGACCGAGATGCGACGCCCGATGGGGTTCTCCTTTCCCCAGAGGTGCGTTGCCATCGTTTGGTTGATGACCGCCACCTGCGGCGTGTCGGCGCGGTCGGCATCGGAGAAGCCGCGTCCCCGCAGGATGGGAACCCGGATCGTCGCGAAGTAAGCCGGGCTCACTTGCTGAAAGTCGGCCTGTGGCCGGAGGTCTTGCTGCGGGGCGGGGCGGCCCTCGATCTCGAACTGGCCGTTCTGCGGCCCTCCGTCATTGAGGGGAAAGGTCCCTGCGATCGCCGCTGAGACGACGCTCGGCCGGTCGGTGAGCCGCTCGAGCAGCAGCGTCTGGAAGGGGCGCGTCTTGTCCGCTCCGCGGTACTTGGAGAAGTTCAGGTCGAGGCGCGTGGTCAGAACGCGTTCGGTATGGAAGCCAGGATCGACCCGCGACAGCTTCCAGAGGCTGCGCAGCATGAGACCCGCGCCGATCAGAAGCATGAAGGAGACCGCCACTTGGACGACGATCAGGGCGCTGCGCAAGCGATGGCGCGCGCCCCCTCCGGTCGAGCGGTCACCGCCGTCCTGCAGCGCCGAGACGAGGTTCTGCCCCGAGGAGAACGAGGGGATCAACCCGAAGGCGAGACCGGTCGCAATCGAGACGCCGAGCGCGAAGAGGAGCACGGGAGTGTCGATCCGGATCTCGGAGGCGCGGGGCGTGAAGCGCGCGGCGAAGGAGACGAGCAGGCCGAGCGCGCCCCAGGCGAGCAGGATGCCGAGCAGACCTCCGGCGAGCGACAGCACCGTGCTCTCCGTCAGCATCTGGCGGGCGAGGCGGTGGCGTCCCGCGCCGAGCGCAACGCGCAGCGCGATCTCCCGCCGGCGCCGCAGCTGGCGCGCGAGCGTCAGGTTGGCGACGTTGGCGCAGGCGAGCAGGAGCACGAGCCCGACCGTCCCGAGCAGCACGAGGAACGTCGGGCGTGCCCGCTCGGTGAGTTCGCGCCGGAGCGGAACGCCGGTGACCGTGGCCCGGGCCTCGTGACCCGGATAGGCGCCCGGGTATTGCCGGGTCAGCCGCCCGAGAACCGTCGAGAGATCTGCCTGAAGCGCGGCGAGCGCCGTTCCCGGCTTGAGCTTCCCGAAGATCGAGACCATGCGGATGGTGCGGTCGTTGGATGCTGCGGCCCCCGCGCGGAACGGGCAGGCGGAAGTGGGCATGTAGACGTCGTTCTCGTTGGGATAGGCCGGCATCGGCGGAAGCACGCCGATGACGGTGTGGATCTTGTCGTTCATCCGGAACGTGCGTCCGATGATCTTCGGATCTGCGCCGTGGCTGCGCTGCCAGTAGTCGTAGGAGAGCACGAGAAGCGGCTCTGCGCCGGGCGCGTCGTCGCCTGGGAGAAACGTTCGGCCGAGGAGGGGCTTGACCCCGACGAGATCGAAGAAGTTCGCCGAGACGACGCCCGTCTGGACCCGCTCGGGTTCGGGCTCGCGCAAAAGGATGAACCACATCGAGTGGTACTCGGCCACGCCCGAAAGCGTGCGGGTCTGCGTCGCGTAGTCGGCCACTTCCTTCGGGGAGAAGGGAGTGTCTTGGGCGCCGATGCCGGGCGCGTCCTGTCGCAGGCGCACCAGCCGCTCCCCGCCGCCGTAGGGGAGCTGCTGCAGAAAGACGCCGTGCACGACGGAGAAGACCGCGACGTTGGCGCCGATACCCAGCGCGAGCGTCACGAGAGCGGCCGCGGCGTAGCCCGGGTTGCGACGCAGGCCGCGCAGCGCGTAGCGCACATCCTGCGAGATGGTTTCGAAAAGAGTCAGGCCACGGGCGTCGCGGCCCTCCTCCTTGTACTTGTCGACCCCGCCGAAGCTCTTGAGCGCCTCCGTGCGGGCTGTATTGGCGTCGAGGCCTCGCGCGCGCAGCTTCCGGATCTCCATGTCCAGGTGGAAGAGCATCTCCTCGTCCATCTCGCGCTCGACCGAGCCGCGATGAAAGAGGGATCGACAGGCGGCGCCCAGGCGGAGGCGCATGGCTAGCTTGCCTCCAGCACGCGGGCCACCGCGGCCGCGAAGCGTTCCCAGCTTTCCGTCTCTTCGGCGAGCTGCCGGCGTCCCGGTTTGGTCAGCTCATAGAAGCGAGCCCGGCGATTGTTCTCGGAATTGCCCCACTCAGATCGGATCCAGCCCTTCGCCTCGAGCCGGTAGAGGGCGGGGTACAGGGAGCCCTGGTTGACTTGGAGCACCTCTCGGGAGAGCTGCTGGATGCGCTGGGAGATGCCCCAGCCGTGCATGGGCCCGAGGCCCAGAGTCTTCAGGATCAGAACGTCGAGGGTGCCCTGGAGGAGGTCGCTGCGAGCGGGAGCGGCTGTCATGGCTCTCTCCGAGATTGTCCCTGGGAGCGTCGGGCCCGCCCCCTGAGAAGGTCAAGGAGAGAAACCCGGCCCGCCCGAACCCGCCCCGTTCTCCTAGTCACTCTACAGGGAGACTACGAAGGGGCCGAAAGAAGGTTTCTTGAGGGAAGAAAGTCCGCCGGTGTCCGGCCTCCGGCGCGTTCCTGGGGACTGCGTGCCTGGCACGGCCTTCGCCGACCAGGTTCCTGAGAGTGCGTGCCT
>JBGPCK010000061.1:0-17444 GCA_041481715.1 Thermoanaerobaculia bacterium
AATATGACCAAAGGTCATCCAACAGGCAAGCCGCGCGCCTACGACGCCGTCGTCGTCGGTGGAGGACACAACGGCCTGACCGCCGCCGCCTATCTGGCTCGGGGCGGCTTGTCCACCCTCGTCCTGGAGCGCCGGGAAGTGGTTGGAGGCTGCTGTGTCACGGAGGAGATCGCGCCCGGCTGCCGTGCGTCGACGACGTCTTACATCGCGAGCATGCTTCGCCCCGAGGTGATTCGGGACCTCGATCTGCCCGCGCACGGCCTGCGCATGGTGCCCTGCGACCCCGCGCTCCTCGTGCCCTTCCCCGATGGCACGGTTCTGCCCTGGTGGTCCGACCGCGGGCGCACCGTCCAAGAGCTCGAGCGCCTCTGCCCCGCCGATGCGAAGACCTTCGTCCGCGTGGATGAGGAGTTGAAGCGGCTTGCCCGCTACCTCCAGCCTTTCTTCCTCGAGCCGCCGCCCGACCTCGCCCGCCGCGGTTTCTCGCGCCTGCGCGAGCTCTGGAGGCTCGGCACCCGCTTCCGCTCGATCTCCGGCGAGGAGATCGCCGGCATGGTGTCGTTCCTGACGGGGAGTCTCGGCGACTTTCTCGACCGAAACTACGAGTCGGAGAAGGTCAAGACACTCATGCTGGCTAACAGCCTGTACGGAAAACACGGCGGGCCGTATCAACCGGGTACGGCGCTCGGCCTGCTGTTCCACCTGCTCTCCGGGGGCGAGCATCAGATCCAGGGGTTCTTCGGGCACGTCCTCGGCGGCATGGGCGCGATCACGGAGGCCATGGCTTCGTCCGCACGCGCACAGGGCGTCGAGATCCGGACCGGAGCGGCCGTGGCTCGAATCGACGCGCGCGGCGGACGCGTGCGCGGCGTCATTCTCGAGGACGGCACGCAAATCGCCGCCCCGACCGTTCTCTCCAACGCTGACCCAAAACGCACCTTCTTGTCGCTCGTGGAGGCATCGGAGCTTCCCGAGGAGTTCCGCGCAAAGGTGCGGGGGATCAAGATGGACGGCCCATGCGCCAAGGTGAACCTCGTGCTGGCCGAGGAGCCCCGCGTCAACGGGATGCCCCGAGACTGGGCACCCTCGCAGCGCGCACTCTTCACGCTGGTGCCGTCGCTCGATTTCGCCGAGAGAAGCTATGATGCCGCCAAGCGCGGCGAGGTTCCCGAGGAATTGTGGGTGGATTGCGTCGTGGCGTCCAACGTCGACCCGTCGCTGGCTCCGCACGGCCGGCACGTCATGACCTGCTTCGTGCAGTACGTGCCCTACAAGCTTCGACAGAGTCACTGGGACGCCGAGCGTGAGCCGCTGGGCGATCGTGTCGTGAAGACGATCGGCGAGTACGCTCCGAACGTTCCCGGCGCGGTCCTCGCGCGGCAGGTCCTCACGCCGCTCGATCTCGAGCGGACGTACGGGCTCACCGAGGGCAACATCTTCCACGGCGACCTGAACCTCGAGCAGCTCTTCTTCCTGCGGCCCGTGCCGGGCTGGTCCGGCTATCGGACGCCGATCGAGGGGCTGTATCTGTGCGGCGCGGGCGCCCATCCGGGAGGCGGGGTCACCGGAGCTCCCGGCCACAACGCGGCAAGACAGGTGCTGCGCGACCGCCGGCGGCCAGGCGCGCCGGCACGCGCGGCGTAAGTCAAGCGAACAAGGAGATCGGATGGCCAAGAAAGGGATTCTTCAACGTCTCGCCGAGGGCGTCGTGCTCGGCGACGGGGGCTACCTCCTCGAGCTCGAAAAGCGGGGCTGGGTGCGCGCGGGTCCGTTCACTCCGGAAGTCGTTCTCAACCGCCCCCAGGCGCTGCGGGAGCTGCACACGGAGTTCCGCGAGGCCGGGGCCGAGGTTCTGCAGGCCCTGACCTTCTACGCGAGCCGTGACAAGCTCTCGACCGTCGGCCTGCAGGACTCGCTCGAGGAGTTGAACCGCGCCGCGGTCCGCACCGCCCGCGAGGTGGCCGGCAACAACTGCCTCGTCGCGGGTAACATCTCGCTCACGTGGATGTATGAGCCGGACAGCCCCTCGGCCCGCGACCGGGTTCGGAAGACTTTCGACGAACAGCTCGCGGTGCAGGTCGAGGAGGGCATCGACTTCATCATCGGCGAGACGTTCTCCTGGCTGGGCGAGGCCCTCATCGCGGCCGAGAGCGCAAAGAAGACCGGGCTTCCGGTGATGATCACGGTTTCATTCGAGGAGAAGCCGGTCACCTCCGACGGCAAGACGGCCGCCGAATGCGCGAAGGCGCTGGTGGACGCGGGCGCCGACATCGTGGGCGTCAACTGCCTGCGGGGGCCCGAGCTGACGCTGCCTCTGGTCGAGGAGATGCGCCGCGCCGTCTCCGGCTACATCGCTAGCCAGCCGGTGGCCTACCGGACGCCGGCCGCGTCGCCGGACTTCACCTCGATGCCGCAATTTCCGTACGAGCTCGACCCGCTGCAGCTCTCCCGCAAGGAAATGGCCGACTACGCCGTCCGCGCCCGCGACCAGGGAGTGAATTTCATTGGCGCCTGCTGCGGAACCGTCGCCACGCACATCCGCGAGATGGCGCGCGCGCTCGGCAAGGCGTCCGCCGAGAGCCGGCCGTGGACCGTCGATTACACCAAACCGATGTCGGCCTTCGAGTACTACAAGCACGATGGAACGTAGTTTCAATGTGGGAACGTCCGTACAAGTCGCAAAGGGGGCTCTCATGCGCATTCTCTCTCAAGCCGTTGGCGCCGCCGCGGCGGTCGCTCTCCTGCTGGCCGTCCCGCTCGCGGCCGACGTTTCGACGGCGACCCTGAACGGCACCGTCAAGGACCAGTCGGGCGCAGTTCTGCCCAGCGCGACCATCACGGTCGTCAACGCGAAGCAGGGCACCACCCTCACGGCCTCGACTGACCGGAGGGGCGAGTACCGGGTCCCGCTCCTGCGGCCGGACGTCTACGCGATCACCTGCGAGCTCGCGGGCTTCCAGAAGGAAACGAGGACTGACGTGACTCTCGCGGTCGGTTCGACCGCCCGGATCGACTTCACGCTCAAGCTCGGCGGAATCTCGGAGAGCGTCGGCGCGACGGCCGAGGCGCCTCTGGTGGACGCCACCAGCTCCGAGGTCGGAGCCAACATCACGCCCTCCCAGATCCAGGCCCTCCCCTTGAACGGCCGCAACTATCTGGAGCTCGCGCTGCTGACCCCCGGCACGTCCTTCGCCCGCGACGGCAACTCCCCGCTCGCCTTCGGCGCCCAGGAGGGGCGGGCGATCAACGTCCAGGTGGACGGGATCGAGAATAACGACGAGTCGATCGGCGGGCAGCTGATCGACGTCAACCAGGACACGGTCCAGGAGTTCCAGGTCATTTCCTCCCAATTCACCGCCGAGTACGGCAAGGCGTCCGGCGGCGTCATCAGCGTCGTGACCAAGTCCGGCACCAACGACGTCCACGGCTCCGTCTACGACTACCTCCGGCGCGATTCCCTGGACGCCCACGATTTCTTCGCCGACGAGCAGCCCGAGCTCAAACAGGACAACTTTGGCGCCACGCTGGGCGGCCCGATCATCACGAACCGGACGTTCTTCTTCCTCTCCGGCGACTACAACAAGAAGCTGCAGGCCACCACCGTGGACACCTTCGGCGCGCGACCGGATCTCGAGGGGACTGTCCCGCTGCCGAACAAGAAGACGCTCCTCTCGGCGAAGATCGATCACAATTTCACGGACAACCAGCATCTCTCGGTCGCCTATCGGCTCGACAATTCGACCCAGGAGAACCTCGGCGTCGGCGGGATCTACGCCGAGTCCTACGGCTATGCCAAGAAGCGGGACGCGTGGGCGGTGACCGCTTCGCTCAACAGCGTCTTCTCGGGAAAGTCGTACAACGAGCTGCGCGGCAGCTTCCAGTACAACAAGACCGACTACATCGCCAACTCGAACCAGGTCAGCGAGCACCACCCGGACTACTACATCGGGCAGAACTACTTCATGCCGCAGGGCGGCCTCGACCGCCGGTACCAGATCGCCGACAACTACTCGACCTACTTCTCCTGGCTCGGCGACCATCAGCTGAAACTGGGCGCGTCTTACGCCCACTGGTACGAGCGCTACAACTTTCCCCTGACCTCCGGCGGGTCGATCTACTACAACGACGACACTCCGGGCAGCGACCCGGCCGCGGATCCTTACCTCTACCAGAAGGGGTACGGCGACGCCAACGCGCGCCCGGACGTCAAGTTCTACGCGGCCTTCCTCCAGGACCAATGGCGCTTCCGGAACGTGACGATTAATCTCGGGTTGCGCTACGACTACTACCCCGGAACGGCGAACGCGGACTTTCGAAGCGCCTATCCCTTCATCCCTTCCGCGCAGGAAGACAAGACGCAGTTCTCACCGCGCTTCGGCTTCGCCTGGGATCCAGGCGGCGATGGGCGGTCCGTCTTCCGAGGGGGCGCCGGGATCTTCTACTACCAGCTCTACAACAACCTCGCCCTCGACCAGGACGTCTTCAACGGCACGACCTATAAGATCGCCGCGTATCCCTGCGACAGCGAAGAGACCCGATCCAACTGCGACCTGAACAACCTGCCAGACCCCACGGTCGGCCCCACGGATCCGCCGCTGATCCGCACGCTGGCTCCCAACATCAAGACACCGTACACGATCCAGTACTCGCTCGGGTACCAGCGACAGCTCGGCCAGACCTGGTCGGTGGGGATGGACCTTCTCTACATCCGCGGACTCCATGAGCTCTACGAGCGGGACCTGAATGTCGATCCCATCATCTTTCCGGAGGTCGGACGCATCCGCCAAGTGGAGTCGGACGCCAGCTCCGACTACAAGGCCCTCGAGATCTCCATCCAGCACCGCTTCTCGCGGAACTTTCAGATGCAGGTGGCCTACACGCTCTCCAAGGCGGTCAACGAGACGGACGGGTTCTTCATCCCGATTCCCGATTCGAGCAAGCCGATCTCCTACCAGAAGGGCCCGGCGCCCTCGGATCAGCGGCACCGCTTCGTCCTGAATGCCGCTTACACGCTGCCGCTCGGCTTTCAGATCGGCGGGATCTGGAAGCTCGCGTCCGGCCAACCCTGGAATGCGGTCGTAACGGGAGGCGACATCAACGGCGACGGCGCGCGTGGAGACCGCCTCCCCGGCGACTCCCGCAACAGCCAGCTCTCCAACACCTACAACCGCGTGGACCTGCGGCTCTCGAAGCTCTTCAACTTCGGCCCTGTCGGACTGACGCTCATCGGTGAAGTCTTCAACGTCTTCAACAGGCGCAACTACGATCCGGGCGGGATCGGGTTTCCGGGCGGATACGTCAACAACCGCTGTCTGTCGTCCGACGTGACGGAGGGCGGCCAGTGCGTGGACCCGAACCCAGATTTCGGAACGCCGGGACCGCCATCCTTCCCGGACAACTACTCGCAGCGGGAGCTACAGTTCGCGGTGCGCGTCAGCTTCTAGAGAGGCGCTCCTCGCCAATCGCTCTCCAAAGGGCCCGCAGCGGCGGGCCCTTTCCTTTTGCTAAGGTGGCCGAGTGAGGAGGCGCCGGAGCCTGGGTCTCCTGTTGCTGCTCGCCGCGGCGGCCGCCTGCCGCCAGGCCGCGCCGGCCCCATCGCGCCCCAACGTCCTCGTCGTCACGATCGACACGATCCGAGCCGACCACGTCGGGGCCTACGGCTCGGCCTCCGGCGCGACGCCGTCGATCGATGCCCTTGCCCGCGAAGGCATCCTGTTCGAGCAGGCGATCGCGGCCGCGCCCCTCACGCTGCCCTCGCACACCGCCATCTTCTCGGGCCTGCTGCCCTTCCGGACGGGCGTGCGCGTCAACGGAACCGACCGCGTGGCCGAGAGCGTGCCCCTGCTCGCGGAGGCCTTCTTCGACCGAGGTTATCGGACGGGAGCCTTCGTCTCCTCGCTCGTCCTCCGGCAAGGCACGGGCATCGGCCGCGGATTCGACACCTATGACGATCGCTTCGCGGCCAATGCCGGCCGGGACCCCCGCGACCTCGCGCCCGAGCGCCGCGGAGAGGAGACAATCGGGCGTGCCCTCGCGTGGCTCTCCTCCGCGCCCTCCGGCAAGTCCGCCTCCGCCGTCCCGTACTTCGCCTGGGTCCACCTCTACGACCCTCATGCGCCTTACGAGCCGCCGGCGCCTTACGCCGCGCGCTTCCAGGGACGGGAGTACGACGGCGAGATCGCTTACGCCGACACGTGCCTGGCGCGCCTGCTCGCCGCCGTGGACGGGAAGACCACACTGGTCGTGCTCGCAGGCGACCATGGCGAGTCGCTGGGAGAGCACGGGGAGGAGACCCACGGCGTGTTCCTCTACGACTCCACGATCCGGGTGCCGCTTCTCTTGCGGCTGCCGGGCCAGTCGTTCTCCGGCGTCCGCGTCGCGACGCAGGTGCGCCTGACGGATCTCGCGCCGACGATTCGCGCCGCGGCTGGACTTCCTGCCGTTGAGTCCGACGGTGAAGACCTTTCGGCTCTCTTTCGCGCGCCGCGCTCGCCCGACCGGCCGGCCCTCTCGGAGGCCGACTACTCGGCATTCGTGCTGGGCTGGTCGCCCCTGCGGTCCCTGAGGCTGTCCGGAAGGAAGTACATCGACGCCCCGCGACGCGAGCTGTACGAGCTCCGCGGAGATCCCGGCGAGCGGGACAATCGCTATTCCGGCGCCGACGGCGTGCGCGACCTGGCGCGCCCGCTCGTGCAAACCCTGGCCCGAAAGCCGCTGGCCGAGGCGACGTCCTCCGCGGTCGATCCGGAGGTCGCCCGGCGGCTGGCTTCCCTCGGCTACATCTCCGGCGGCGCGGCAGTGGTTGACTACGGGCGCATCGACCCGTCGCGGGTGGACCCGAAGGAGCACATCGCGGTCTGGTCGGTGATCGAGTCCGGGCTGATCGCTCGGCAGAAGAAGAACTACGAAGCGGCGGTCACGATCTTCGAGCGGCTCACGGCCTCCTATCCCACGATCAACCCGGTGATCCTGCGCGACTACGCTCAGGCCTGCCGTTTTACCGGAAGGCTCGACCGCTCGATCGCGCTCTACGAAAAAGTGCTGAAAACCGCGACCCCCGAGCCGGACGACTTCTTCGGCCTGGGCGTGGCCTGGCATCTGAAGGGAGACGAGAGTAAGGCGACCGGGCACTTCGAGCGCGCCGTGGCGATGAATCCCGGCGACCTTGCCTCGTGGATCGACCTGGGCAACGGCCGGCTGGCGCTGGGCGATCTCGGCGCTGCCGAGCAGGCGTTCCTGAAGGCCGCGGGGCTCGACGCGAAGTCGGTCGACGCGATCTCGGGCCTGGCCTCCGTCGCCTTCGAGAAGAAGGACTATCGGTCCGCCGCGGAAATTCTCCGCCGGGCGCTTGCCCTGGCGCCCGAAGATCCGCAGACGCTGTTCAATCTGGCGATCGTCGAGAAGCGGTCGGGCCGCGCCGACGCGGCAGGTCAGATCTACGCCGGCCTGGCTCGTTCGGCGGACCCGGCCGTCGCGGCCCGGGCCCGAAAAGAGTTGCAGGGCCTGCGGTAGTTTTGCGCCCTATGCCGTCGCCGGCTGAGGCAACTTCTCGAAGGCGGCCATCAGGGCCGCGGCGACCTGCTCGGCGGTGCGTCCCTCGATCTCATGGCGCTGGAGCAGGAAGAGGAGCTTGCCTGCCTCGAGGACCGCCACCTGCGGCGAGGACGGAGGCATCCCGCCGAAATAGCTGCGGGCACGCGCCGTCGCTTCCACGTCCTGACCCGCGAAGACGGTCGTGAGCCTGCGGGGCGCACCGGCGTGCTTGAGCGACAGGGCCACGCCCGGCCGCGCCACGCCCGCGGCACAGCCGCAGACGGAGTTGACGACGAGCAGCATCCGCTCGGGCGACGCCATCTCGCGGTCCACGTCCTCAGGACGGCGCAGCTCTGAAAAGCCCAGTCGCGTGAGCTCGTCGCGCATCGGTTGAACCATCATCGGGTCGTACGGCATGGCGACTCCTTTCCCGGGAACCGATATCCTACCGCCCTAACGCGCGCGAGGAGGATGGAATGCCCGTTACCCGTCGGAGGCTCATCGTTTCAGCCGGCGCCGCCGCGGCCGCAACCGCCTTGCCGGCTCCGGCGCTTGCCTCCGCTTCCCCCGCGCCTCCCCTACCCCCGCCTCTGCCCACCTCCTCCTTCAAGGAGCGGCAGGAGAGGCTGCGCGCCGCGGCGAAGACGCGCGGCCTCGACGTGCTCTTCTTGACGCCCTCCACCAACCTCGCCTACCTCGCGAACCTCTCGATCGGGCGCAGCGAGCGACTCACGGCGCTTCTGCTCTTTGCCGACGGGCCGGCCGTTCTCGTCACGCCCAACTTCGAGGAGGGCAATCACCGCCGGAACGCCGTCGTCGACGACGTGAAGACCTGGAAGGAAGACGAGGACCCGATTGCACTGACGGGCAAGCTGCTCCTGGGCAAGAAGAGTGTCGGCGTCGAGGGCTCGACGGCCTACGAGACCGTCGCACGGCTCGAGTCCACACTCTCCGGCCGCGTGGAGGACGCGAGCCCGATGTTCGACGCCCTGCGCCGCGTCAAGTCCCGGGAGGAGCAGACGCTGATCCGCGCCGCCGGCGAGAGGACGACGCGGGCCATCACCGCCACGCACCGGCGGATCCGAAAGGGGATGACGGAGCAGCAGGTCTCCAACATCCTCGACGAGGAGTTCAAGAACGCGGGCGTGCGCGGGGGCGGGCTCGTCCAGTTCGGCCCCTCCTCCGCCTTCCCGCACGGCGCACCGGAGGAGCGGACGCTCGCCAGAGGCGACGTCGTCCTGATCGATTGCGGCTGCAAGGTCCACGGCTACAACTCCGACGTCACCCGCACGGTCGTCTTCGGCGGCGCTTCGGACGAGGTCCGAAAGGTCTACGCGATCGTCGAGAGGTCCCAGACTGCGGGAATCGCGGCGCTGAAGGCCGGCGCGATCCCAGAAGAGGTGGATCGCGCCGCGCGCGGGGTCATCGAGGACGGGGGCTACGGCGAGTTCTTCGGACACCGTCTCGGCCACGGCCTCGGCATGGACGGGCACGAGTCGCCCTACCTCGTTCGGGGGAACCGGACGCCTCTGTCCGTCGGCAACGTCGTGACGATCGAACCCGGCATCTACATGCCTGGAAAGTTCGGCGTCCGTATCGAGGACGACTACGCGGTTCGCGAGACGAGCCCTCCGGAGGGCCTCTCCGACCGCGCGCTCGAGCTGCAGGTCCTCCAGGACTAGCGCGCGCCCGCCTCCAGGGCGAGCTCCGCGGTGACGATGCGTCCCTGCCGCTCGAACTGGAGCCAGGCCCGGTAGAGGCCGGGCTTGGGCAGCCGCACGAGAAAAGGGATCCGGCCGTCCTTTCCGAGCTCGGGCTCCCGTTCGTCCGGGTGGGCGTGCGCGAAGGTCTCGGCGTCCTGGTGAATCAGCAGCAGGTGCGCGAGCGCCCCGAGCCACGGCGTGAGATCCGAGACGGGCCGGCCCTTCGCGTCGCGAAGCTCCGCCGTCAACGTCACGGTCTTTCCGGCCGGCAGGCCCCCGTCCGGAAGCGCCAGGTTCACTCGGACACCGTCGGCCTGCGCCGAGAGGAGGGAGCCCGTGGGCATCGCCGAGACCGGTGCGTCGGCTCCCCCGCCCGGCCGCACGAAGAGCCTCGCCGCCAGAACCTGTGAACCGGCATCGCGGGGAGCCACGTCGGCGAAGAGCCGATACTCCCCGGGCGCCGGAAAGCGATACCGCAGGCGGAAGACGCCGGGAGCGACGAGCTCCGGATGCTCGTGGGCAAAATACGCGAGGTCCTTGCGCACGAGGAAAAGGTGCAGCGGCCTTTCGTGGACGAGGTCGAAGTCCGTCACCTCGCGCAGGTCCGGGCTGTTTTCCAGACGCACCCGCAGCTCGAGCTCCGCCGGCTCTCCCGCCGCGGGACTGCTCGGCGTGCTCGTGACCTCGAGCCGAAAGGGCCGGACTCGCGAGGAGGCGGGACGCGGGCTTGCGAGAGCGTCCGCGACCTGAAGCGGAAATTCAACCGTGAAGGGGCCGTCGGGACGCGGGTTCATGGAGAGCTGCTCGGCGGGTGGCAGCAGCGTGATGCAGAAGCGATAGTCGCCGCCGTGGGGAAACGTCGGATGAACACCGTAGACGCCCGGCACGCCTTCGCGGTGGGCGATCTCGTCGAACCGGGCCATGCTCAGCATGCTCGGCATGTCCACCTCGCAGCGCAAGCGCGCGAAGAGCACGGGAGCCGGGCCCTTCTCCTCCCCGGCCCGGGAGTCCGTGACGCGGAACTCGAGCTCCATCTCTTCGCCGGCGAAGAGCCCGTCGGCAGGCGCAAGGAGCGTCACCTCGTAGAAACCGGCTCGCCGGCTCGGGTTCTCCGCCGAAACGACGGCCCCGGCGGCGGACAGCAGAGCGGCGGCGATCAGGATGCGAGGAAACACGCGACGACATTCTAGGGGACGCGGCCCCTGCTGTAGAGTTTCCGCGGCATCGCCGGAGGTGGACATGAGCCGATGGGTCATCCGAACCGTCCTTCTTCTCGCCGGCCTCGCCGCCGCTTCGCCCTGCTTTCCTTGAGCGATTCCGTCGGATCTCGACCGCCTCGCCTCGACGCGCTCGACGTTTTCCGCGGCTTGACGGTGGCCGGGATGCTCGTGGTGAATACGCCGGGCACCTGGGACCACGCGTATCCGCCGCTCCTACACGCCGAGTGGAGCGGCTGGACCTACACGGATACGATTTTTCCGTTCTTCCTCTTCATCGTCGGCGTCTCGATGGCGCTTTCCTTCGGGCGGCGCTTCGAAAGGGGCGCGCGGCGGACGGACCTCTTTCGCCACACCGTCCAGCGCTCGGCCGCGATCTTCGGGATCGGACTCGGTCTGAACGTCCTATCCTTTTTTCTCTTTCACAGGGCGCATCTACGGATCCCGGGAGTCCTGCAGCGCATCGGAGTCTGCTACCTCGTCGCAGGACTCCTCTATCTGACGCTCGGACGACGCAGGCTCCTGCCCTGTGCGGGTGTTCTGTTGATCTTCTACTGGCTGCTCATGACGCGCGCACCCGTGCCCGGCTACGGTGCGGGAAGGCTCGACACCCAGGGAAATCTCGCGGCGTACGTCGACCGCATCATTCTCGGCGAGCACACGTGGAAGCCCGGCTGGGATCCCGAGGGACCGCTTTCGACGATCCCCGCGGTCGCTTCCACTCTCTTCGGCGCGATGGCGGGCAAGCTGCTGCGCGCGAAGACCTCGTGGACCTCGAAGCTCGCGGCCCTGATGGGTGCCGGCGCCCTCGGAATCACCCTGGGCGCGCTTTGGGGAATCGTCTTCCCCATCAACAAGAGCCTCTGGACCTCGTCCTACTCCGTCTTCATGGCCGGTCTGGCCTCCGTATGCCTCGCCCTCTGCCTCTGGGTCGTGGACGTTCGCGGCTGGCGGGCCTGGGCGGCCCCCTTGCGCTGGCTCGGCAGCAACGCGCTCGCAATCTTCACGCTGTCGCTGCTGGCGACCTTGATGCTCCTGTGGGTGAAGTTACCTGGCGCCGACGGCAAGCCCAAGTCGCTCTACGCGACGATCTATCGGACCGTCTTCGACCGCTTCGCCGACCCGCGCCTAGGGTCCCTTCTCTTCGCGCTGGCGTTCCTCTCGGTCTTCGTCGGGTTGGCGGGATGGCTCTACAAGAGGGAGATCTTCCTCAAAGTGTGACGCGCCGCTTACGCGGCCGCCAGTTTGATGATCGAAAACGCCGCGCCTTGGGGGTCCTGGATCACGGCGAACCGGCCGACCTTCGAGATGTCCTTCGGCTCGACGCAGAGATTCCCGCCGAGCGATTTGGCTCTTGCCGCCGAGGCGTCCGTGTCGGCGACCTGCCAGTACACGCCCCAGTGGGGCGGGACGTTACCCATTCCTGACATCGGCGGGTACATGCCCCCGATCGATCGGTCGGCGAGCTGGACCTCCGTGTAGGGCATCGCGGGGTCGGTCGACTCCTTGAGTCCCCAACCGAAAAGGCCCGTGTAGAAGGCCTTGGCCTTGGCGACATCGGGCGTCACGAGCTCCATCCAGCAGAAGGCGCCCGGCTCGTTGACGCGTTCCGCGCCGATGTGGTCGCCTGCCTGCCAGATCGCGAAGATCGCGCCCGACGGGTCCTGGATCATCGCCATACGCCCGAAGGTCATGACGTCGAAGGGTTCGGCAATGACCGTTCCACCGAGCGTCTTCGCCTTCTTCGCGGCGTCATCGGCGGACTTCACCGTGACGTAGGTCAACCAGTTGGGCGGCACGCCCTGCTGCCTCTGCTCCGGCCGCATGGGATACAAGGCGCCGACGTCCTTGCCCGAAAGTTGTAAGCGCGTATACACGTCCTCGGGGCCCGGCCCCATGGGGCTGTCCAGGATGGCCCAGCCAAAGAGGGCCGCGTAGAACTTCTTGGCGGCCGCCGTATCGGTGGTCGCGAGTTCCGCCCAGGAGAAAGCGCCGTGATCGTGCCGGGTGACTTCCATCGGTAAATCCTCCGTTCCGAGCGAGCCTAACAGTCGCCCGCGTAGGAAGAGTTAACCGCCGGACGCCGATCCCTTGAGCCCGCGGACGAAAGCCGTCTTTTGGAGGACGAGTTGCCAGGGACGATCAGACCTTCCGATAGATCTGGGCACCCTCGCGCCGAAACTCCTCTGCCTTCTCATCCAGGCCTGTCTCGAGCGCCCGCTCCTCGGCCACCCCGAGCGTCGCCGCATAGTCGCGCACGTCCTGTGTGATCTTCATCGAGCAGAAGTGCGGCCCGCACATGCTACAGAAGTGGGCGAGCTTGGCTCCCTCGGCCGGCAGTGTCTCATCGTGGAACTCCCGCGCCGTCTCCGGGTCGAGCGCCAGGTGGAACTGGTCCTCCCAGCGGAACTCGAAGCGCGCCTTCGACAGCGTGTCGTCCCAGAGGCGGGCGCCCGGATGCCCCTTGGCGAGGTCCGCCGCGTGCGCCGCGATCTTGTACGCGATGACGCCGTCCTTGACATCCTTCTTGTTCGGAAGCCCCAGGTGCTCCTTGGGAGTGACATAGCACAGCATCGCCGTGCCGTACCAGCCGATCATCGCGGCGCCGATCGCCGAAGTGATGTGGTCGTAGCCAGGCGCGATGTCGGTCACGAGCGGCCCCAGCGTGTAGAAAGGTGCCTCCTGGCAGATCGCGAGCTGCTTTTCCATGTTTTCGCGGATCAAGTGCATGGGAACGTGGCCCGGCCCTTCGATCATGACCTGGCAGTCGTGCTTCCAGGCCTTCTCGGTGAGCTCCCCGAGGGTCGTCAGCTCGGCGAACTGCGCCTCGTCGTTCGCGTCCGCCGTCGAGCCCGGCCGCAGGCCGTCGCCGAGCGAGAAGGAGACGTCGTAGGTTTTCAGGATCTCGCAGATCTCGTCGAAGCGCGTGTAGAGGAAGCTCTCCCGGTGATGCGCCAGGCACCACTTCGCCATGATGGAGCCGCCGCGGGAAACGATCCCGGTCACGCGCTTTGCGGTCAACGGAACGTAGCGCAGCAGGACTCCGGCGTGGATCGTGAAGTAATCAACCCCCTGTTCGGCCTGTTCGATGAGCGTGTCGCGGTAAATCTCCCAGGTCAGCTCCTCCGCCCTGCCGTCCACCTTCTCCAAGGCCTGGTAGATCGGAACCGTTCCGATGGGGACCGGAGAATTGCGGAGGATCCACTCGCGTGTCTCGTGAATGTTCCGGCCGGTCGACAGATCCATGACGGTGTCCGCGCCCCAGCGCGTGGCCCAGGTCATCTTCTCGACCTCTTCGGAGATATCCGACCCGACCACCGAGTTGCCGATGTTGGCATTGATCTTGACCAGGAAGTTTCGGCCGATCGCCATTGGCTCGGCTTCCGGGTGGTTGATGTTGGCCGGGATGATCGCGCGGCCTCGGGCCACTTCGCTGCGGACGAACTCCGGATCGCAACCTTCGCGGACCGCCACGAACTCCATCTCGTGCGTGAGGATCCCCCTGCGGGCGTAGTGCATCTGGGTCACGGGGCCGCGGCCTCGAAGGACCTTCCTCGGCCGCGCCAGCGCCAGATCCGGAGCGTTGCCGCGCACCGGATCGGTCTGATCGTATTCGCCGCGCGCGAGGATCCAGGGACGCCGCAACGGCGGCAGTCCCAGTCCCAGATCAATCGCCGCTTCGGGATCCGTGTAGGGGCCCGACGTGTCGTACACGCGCAGGGGCGGATTGAGCTCCGTTTCACCGCGCATCCCGCGGGTCGAATGAAGCGTAATCTCCCGCAAGGGGACGCGCATTCCGCGCGGCCCGGAGACGTAGACCTTGCGCGACCCCGGCAGAGGCTCCCGGTTGGCGATCCGGTTGGAAGGAAGGGAATCCTGGCGAACGCTCATCTCGACCTCCCTACGGCGGCATTACCCGCATCAGGTCCTGTGGGGTCTCCGACTCGGCCACATGCGTCCGTCGGACTCTCAGCCTTCCGCGCAAGCCTCCCGAGGCGAAGGCGGAGTAGGCTCCCCCGTCTGGCGACATCCAGTCTACTTCCAACGGAGTCCCGCGCGACGAGCCAATCACACGAAAAACGAACACACCGGGCACGACGCCGGGCGGGATTGGACGGCGCCGAGGACGAGGTAAGGAAGTAAGCTCGAGATCGCAAACGTACCCACTCGGACTCGGCCCCTGGTTTCGACCGCACCGAAAGGAGCGCGCCTATGAAGTGGCCTTCCGTCATCCTTCTCGCCACCGCTGCGTCGCTCGCCGGCTGCGCCACCAGCAGCCAGGCGAGGAAGGTGGTGCCTTCAGGCTTCCTCGGGGACTACCGGCCTCTGCTCAAGCCCGGCAAGTCGGGAGAGGAAGAGCTGCTCATCTACAAAAACTCCGATGCGAAGTGGGCCGACTACAAGAAGGTCTTGCTCGAGCCCGTGACGATCTGGAGCGATCCGAAGTGGAAGCTCTCCAACGACCAATACAAGGACCTGCAGAGACTCGTCGACAGCTTCCAGGCCACGCTCCGCCAGAAGCTCGCGGGGGATTACGAGATGGCCGACCAGGGAGGCCCCGGCGTCCTGCACATTCAGGTTGCGCTCACGGGCGGCAAACAGGCGGACACCATCCTCAAGGTCGCTTCGATCGGCGTTCCGTACGGCAGCGCCGGGAAGTATCTTTGGACGTTTATCACGGGCAAGCCCCCGTTCGTCGGAGAAGCCTCGATCGAATTCATGGTCAAGGATGCCGAAACGGGAGACCTGCTCGCGGCCGGCGCGGACCGGAGAGTCGGCGCGGACACGATCGTGGCGGGCAAGGCGGTCAATTCGGAATACCTCAGTTCCTGGGGAGACGTGAAGCACAGCCTGGACTTCTGGACCGACGAGGTGGTCTACCGGCTCTGCGTCCTGCGCAGCGGAACGAACTGCGTCAAGCCGACGAAGGGGTTGAAGCTCCCGAGTTGATGCCACCGCCGGAATGCCCGTCGAATCCGTGGAGGTCCAGCCGAGCTCCTTTTCTCGCCGGCCGACCTCCACGGTCTAGAATCGACCGGCGCGCACAATGACCCTCCGAATCCGCAAACAGACCCCCGCTCCCTCCGGTGCTCCGAGAACGGACTCCGGCCCCCCCTCCACGGGCTCCCTGCGCCCGGACTTGCTCGCCGCGGGGTCCAGACGCCTCGCGATCATCGCGCTGCTCGCGGCGGCGGCTTCGACTCTCTTCGCCGTCGTCGATCGGCTCGTCGTTCCGTTCGATCCGCGTTCCGCCGGCACGGTGCTTTGGCTCTTCGCGGTCTTGGGCAGCCTCGGCCTGTCTCTCTCGGTCGCCTGGATCGCCTATCGAGAGATGCTTTCGCCCGAGAGACTTCTCGACCTCGGGCTCCTGTACGAGGTCGCGGAGGCGCTTTGTCTGGGCATCATGTTCCACTCGATGTCCCTGCGGCCGGACGTCATGCCCCGCGGCTGGACGGCCGTTGCGGTCTGGATCCTGGCTTTCCCGCTGGTCGTCCCCAACACGTGGCGCAAGACGCTTCTCGCCACGGCAGCCGCCGCCCTGATGGACCCCGTGGCCCTCTTTCTGAACGTCATGGTCGGGAATCCCCGGCCGAGCCCGCTGGTCTGTCTCCTGCTGTTCCTACCAACCATGGTCGCAGGGTGTGTGGCGCTCGTGATTTCGCGGATCGTCTACGAGCTTGCCGTTGCCGCGGGCAAGGGGCAGGAGATGGGGAGCTACCGGCTCGAGGAGCTGCTCGGGCGGGGCGGCATGGGAGAGGTCTGGCGGGCCAGCCACCGCCTGCTCGCGCGGTCGGCGGCCGTCAAGCTGATCCGGATCGAGCCGGGCACCGACTCGCGCGAGCTACTGCGCCGTTTCGAACGGGAAGCTCAGGCGACGGCCGCGCTGCGATCGCCGCACACGGTCGATGTCTATGACTACGGCACGACGGAGGACGGCACCTTCTACTACGTGATGGAGCTGCTCGAGGGGTTCGACCTGGAGACCCTCGTCAACCGATTCGGGCCGCTCCCTCCCGGGCGCGCCGTTTTCCTGCTCGAGCAGGCCTGCCACTCGCTCGCCGAGGCACACGAAGGGGGCCTGATCCACCGCGACGTGAAGCCGGCGAACATCTACGTCTGCCGCTACGGCATCGACTGGGACTTCGTGAAGCTGCTCGACTTCGGCCTGGTCAAGAATCCGGTGGCCGACGGCCGCGGCCAGGTCACCGTCGCCGGAGTGATCGCCGGAACGCCCGGGTACATGTCGCCGGAGATGGGCCTGGGCTCCCCCGACGTGGACTGGCGCACCGACATCTACGCCCTGGGGTGCGTTGCCTACTGGATGGTCACCGGCCACCGCGTCTTCGAAGAGGGCCCGCCGATGCAGATTCTGATGGACCACATCCAGAAGGAGCCCCTTGCGCCTTCCCGCCGGATCGAATCGCTCCTTCCGCCCGAGCTCGATCGGGTGATCCTCTCCTGCCTGGAAAAGGACCCGAACAACCGGCCGCAAACGACGCAGGATCTCGTCGGGCTCCTGCGCGCCGTGCCGCTGCCGGAGCGCTGGGACCAGGAGCAAGCGCGGCGCTGGTGGCTGGCCAACGGGAGCCGGAAGACCGAGTCAGGGACCGCGGAAGCCGCGCCGCCCTCCGACCTCGTGGTCGAGCACGCGCGGCCCTTCGCCCGGGAGGGTTGAGGGGTCAGGCACGGCCACCGTGCACTCTCGCCTCAAGAGTGCATGAGTGCGTGCCTGGCACTCGCTCGGGCACCTAGGTCACGACGCGCCTGAAATAGGGGGCAAAGGAAAGGCCCTGCCACAGAACAAGCCTGTGGTAGCCTCCACCGAGTAGCCCCAATGCATCCTCGGGTCCGCCCGCGCCGAAATGGGCGGCCGCGCCCGCGACCGCTCTCTGCCCGCGGCTCCGCTCAGATACAGGTTGCGGCGACCCTGAATCGCGACCGGCTCGTGAATCTGTGCCTGTCCCTGGTCATGATCGCGATCGTTGGGCCT
>JBGPCK010000062.1:0-17033 GCA_041481715.1 Thermoanaerobaculia bacterium
GTCGATCACGATCACGCGGGGGCAAAGGGTCTCGATGTCCGAGAGGTCGTGCGTCGTCAGGAGCACCGTCGTGCCTTCCCGGCGGTTGATCTCCTGAAGGAACTCGCGCACGCTCGCCTTGGCGACGATGTCCAGGCCGATTGTCGGCTCATCCAGGAAAAGGAGCGGCGGCCGGTGCAGCAGCGAGGCGGCGAGGTCGCATCGCATCCTCTCGCCGAGCGACAGTTTGCGCACGGGCTGGTGGAGATAGGCGGAGAGGCCCAGCACGCGGTCGAAGAGCGTCATGCGCTCCCGGTAGTCCGCCTCCCCAAGGCCGTAGATTTCCTTCAGGAGCTTGAAGGACTCGACGACGGCGATGTCCCACCAGAGTTGCGTGCGCTGGCCGAAAACGACGCCGATCGTGGCGACGTAGCGGGTGCGGTCGCGCCAGGGCACGAAGCCGTTGCACTGGATCTGACCGGAAGTGGGCGTCAGGATTCCGGTCAGCATCTTGATCGTCGTGGACTTTCCGGCCCCGTTGGCTCCGATGTAGCCCACCATCTCGCCCGGCTCGATCGCGAAGGTCACATCGGAGACCGCGGCCATCTCGGTGGGGACGCGCCGGACGAGCGACTTCAGTGCCGCGGCCAGCCCCTCCTTGCGCCGGTACGCGCGGAAGATCTTGGTGAGACTCGAGACCTGGACCGCCGCGGAGCTCACCGGCCCTTCGGCTCCCGCCTTTCGGCTTCCGCGTGGCGCCCCGCGAGCTCGACCGCCCGCGCGTAGATCTCCCGCGAGGGGAGACCCGTCGATCGCGCGAGCTCGCGGGCCAGAGTCCGCTTGTCCCGGCCGGCCTCGAGCGCGGCCTCGATCTGCCGGTCCAGGGATTCCGCGGCCGGGGGTGCCGCTTCGTTCCGGCAGCCTTCCACCACGACCGTGGCTTCGCCCCGTACCGCTGCGCGGCCACGGAACTCCCGGGCGAGCTCGGTCAGACTGCCCCGCGCCGCTTCCTCATGGAGCTTCGTCAACTCGCGCGCGACGCAGGCGCGGCGCGGCCCGAGCACGCCGGCGGCATCATCGAGCGAATCGGCCAGCCGGTGCGGGGTCTCGAACCAGATGAGGGTCTCGGCGCGGAGCCGGATGTTTTCGAGGAAACGGCGGCGCTCACCTCCACGCGCGGGAAGGAACCCCAGGAAGAGGTGCGGCACGGCGGGCAGGCCCGACACCGCCAGGGCGGCCGTTCCCGCGGAGGGGCCCGGGACGACACGGACTGGATACCCCGCGGTCGCCGCGGCCGTGACGAGCTGCTCACCCGGGTCGGAGAGCAGGGGCATGCCGGCGTCGGAGACGAGGGCAATCGTCTGACCGTCCGCGAGCCGGCGCAGAAGCTGCCCGACCCGCGAGCGCTCGCGGGGAGCGGGGCAGGAGATGCGCGGCGCGGAGAGGCCGAATCGGGCAGCGAGCTTGGCCGTCACGCGGGTGTCTTCGCAGAAGATCGCGTCGGCCTCGCGCAAGGCCGCGAGCGCCCGCGGCGATAGGTCATCGAGATTTCCGATCGGCGTTCCGACGAGCCGCAATTCTCCGCGCTTGCCGGCTGTGGCCATGGGCGGCCAAAATAGCACGGCGGAAAGAAGCGGCCTGGGCCGCCGGTCTATCATGCGGCGATGAGCGCGCGGCTCTCCCGATTCCTGCCGTTTCTACTGGCGGCCGCGGCGTCGCTGGCGCAGACGGCGGTCGTGGACCGCGTGGCGGCGAGCGTCAACGGCATCGCGATTCCCGAAAGCGCCCTGCGGCGGGCGATGGTCCTCTCCCCCCTCGAGCGCCAGGCCGGAGAGAGTCCGGAAGCGTTCCGCGCCCGCGTGCTCGACGCGCTGATCGATCAAAACCTCCAGTATGAGGACGCCCTGCGCTTCGGGCCGGCTTCTCCCGACGCCGCGGAGATCGAGGGCGCCGTGGCGAAGCTGCGCGCGCGCCTGGCGGAGGAGGGCAAAGACCCGTCGGCGGAGTTCAGCCGGGCCGGAATGACGGCCGACGACGTGCGGGCCTCCGTCGAGCGGCAGCTCATCGTGCAGCGATACCTCCGCGAGCGGTTCCGGCCGATCTCTCTCGCCGACGAGGAGCGAGCCCGCGCGGAATACGACGAGCGCTATGCGCCCGAGCGCCGTGCCGCGGGGCTTCCCGTGCCTGCCTTCGAGCAGGTCTCCGAAGACATGCGTGCGCGCGCCCGTGAACGCGCCTTCGACGAGGAGGTCGAGAAGTGGGTCAAGGAGCTGCGGGAAAAGGCGAAGATCGCGATTTACCCGACGCCGACGGCTCCAACCGGGCAGAGCGCGCCCGTCGTGATCGCCACGGCGCCGGCGGCGGCGCGCACGCCGGCGCCGGCGAACTGATTCTCAGCCCGGCGGCCAGGTGAAGGGACGCCCGCCCAGAAGGTGAAAATGCAGGTGAAACACCGATTGCCCGGCCCCTTCGCCGTTGTTCAAGACCAGGCGGTAATGGACGAGTCCTTTCTCCCGGGCGATGACGGCCGCCCGTGCGGCGGTCTCGCCGATCAGGGGAGCGTCCTCGACGCCGGCGTCCGCGAGGCGGGGGATGTGCTTCTTCGGGATCACGAGGACGTGTGTGGGCGCTTTCGGGGCGATGTCCTCGAAGGCGTAGATCCGGTCGTCCTCGTAGACCGTCTTCGACGGGATCTCGCGCTTGGCGATCTTGCAGAAGAGGCAGTCGCTCATCTCAACCTCCCTTGACCCTCTCGACGCTCGCCCCGAGCGTTGCGAGCTTCTCCTCCATGCGATCGTAGCCGCGATCCAGGTGATAGACGCGCTCGACGATCGTTTCTCCCTCGGCGGCGACACCGGCTAAGACCAGCGCGGCGGAAGCGCGCAGGTCGCTCGCCATGACGTTGGCTCCGGTCAGCCGCCCGGGGCCTTCGACGACCGCCCAGCGCCCCTCCAGGCGAATCTTCGCGCCCATTCGGACCAGCTCCGGCACATGCTGAAAGCGGTTCTCGAAGACCGTTTCCGTGATGGTCGAGACTCCTTCCAGGCTCGACGCCAGCGCCATCCACTGCGCCTGAAGATCGGTTGGAAAGCCCGGATAGGGAGCGGTCGCGACGTCGTGGGCCTGGAGGCGTCCCGCGGCCCGGACGCGCAGAGAGCCGCTTGCGGCCTCGATCGAGACACCGGCGGCCGCCAGGCGCGTCGTCAGCGCCGTCAGGTGCCCCGGGACGCACCGTGCGACGGTGACGTCGCCGCGCGTCAGAGCGGCCGCGAGGGCGTATGTGCCCGCCTCGATCCGGTCGGGCGCGATCGCATGCCGAGCGCCGTGGAGGGTCTCGACCCCTTCGATCGTGATCGTCTCGGTGCCGTCGCCGGAGATCCGGGCGCCCATCCCTCGGAGCAGATCCGCCAGGTCGCGGATCTCGGGCTCTCGCGCGGCGTTGCGCAGAACCGTCGTGCCGCGCGCCAGCGTCGCGGCGAGCATGGCGTTCTCGGTGCCGGTCACGGTGACCGTCTCGAAGGCAATCTCGGCTCCCGACAGCCTCGGCGCCTTCGCCTCGACGTAGCCGTGCTCGAGCGTCACTTCGGCTCCCAACTTGCGAAACGCGGCCAAGTGCAGGTCGATCGGCCGCACGCCGATGGCGCAGCCGCCGGGCAGCGACACGCGGACATAGCCGCTGCGGGCGAGGAGCGGCCCCAGCACGAGCACCGAGGCGCGCATCGTCTTGACCAGCTCGTACGGGGCGTCGGCCGAGCCGACCTGCCGGGTCTCGATCGTCACGGTGCCGTCCCCCTCCTCGGCCGTGCGCGCGCCGATGTGCTGAAGGAGCCGGCGCATCGTGCGGATGTCACGCACGAGCGGCACGTTGGTCAGGACGACGGGCTCGGCCGTCAGGAGCGCCGCCGCAAGGCAGGGTAGCGCGGAATTCTTGGCCCCCGAGGTGAGCACTTCACCGGCCAGGCGCGTCGGCCCCTCGATCCGGAATTTATCCAACGGGCGCGATTCTACGCGCCCGAGACGGAAGAGCCCGCGCGCCGCGCCAGGGCGATGCGCGGGATGCCTTCGAGGTCGGGCTCGATGCGCAGGAAGGACCAGACGGGCCGGCTCCGAACCTCGCGCTCGACCGCGGCCGCCTGACCGAAGCCGATCTCGAAGACGAGCAACCCGCCGGGCGCGAGAAAGCCGGGCGTCGTCTCGAGCAGCGTCCGGATCGCGACCAGACCGTCGTCTCCGGCAAAGAGCGCCCGCCGCGGGTCGTGCTCGCGCACCGTCGGCGGCAGATGCGGCGCCTCGCCAAGCGCGAGGTAAGGGGGATTGGACAGGACGGCATCGAAGGCGACCGGCGTCAGCGCCGTGAGCCAGTCCGAAGCGAGAAGTTGAAGCCTCGCGAGAACGCCGTGCCGCCTTGCGTTCTCGCGGGTCAGGGCGAGGGCATCCGTCGAGATGTCGAGGGCGACGGCGCGGGCCTCGGGCCGCTCGAGCAGATACGAAATGGCGATGATCCCGCTGCCCGTGCCGGCGTCCAGGACGCGTCGGGCGGTCGGAGCCTCGGCGAGGGCCTGCACGAGCAGGATCTCCGTCTCCGGCCGCGGCACGAGCGCGCGGCCGTCGATGCGAAACGTCCGGCCGAAGAAATCCCATTCGCCGATGAGGTGTTGCACGGGCACCCCGGAGAGACGCCGCGTCCAGAGCTGCTCGAAGCGGCCCGCCGCAACGGGATCGAGCGCGGCCCGCAGGTCGAGCCCCAGCGGGTTGCGGCCCTCGAGCACGTGCGCCAGCAGCAGGCGCGCGTCCCAGGTCGTGGCGTCGGCGCGGAGCTCGCGAGCTTCGAGGGCCGCTTTGTCGAGGAGCTCCTTGATGGTCATTGATCTAGCTGTCAGCTCTCAGCTTTCAGCCAGAATGGCTCGCGTCTCCAGCTGATAGCTGATAGCTGACGGCTGACGGCTCACAGCTGACAGCTTCACGCTTTCGCCAGCTCTTCCCTCAGCCTCTCCGCCTGAAAGTGACCGGAAAGGGGCTCGATCAGCTCATCCAGGTTGCCGTCGAGGACATCGGCCATGCGGTGGGTCGTGAAGCCGATCCGGTGGTCGGTGATCCGGCTCTGGGGAAAGTTGTAGGTGCGGATCTTCTCGGACCGGTCGCCGGAGCCCACCATTTTCTTGCGCTCGGCGGCGATGGCGCCTTCCTGCTTCTCCCGCTCGATTTCGAGCAGCCGCGCCTTCAAGACCCGCATGGCCTTGGCTTTGTTCTTGATCTGGCTGCGCTCGTCCTGGCACTGGACGACGAGGCCCGTCGGCAGGTGCGTCAGGCGGACGGCCGAGTAGGTCGTGTTGACTCCCTGCCCGCCGGGACCGGAGGCGCAGAAACGGTCGACGCGGATGTCCTTCTCCTCGACCTTGATGTCCACGTCTTCCGCCTCGGGCAACACGGCGACCGTCGCCGCGGACGTGTGGATGCGGCCTGAGGCTTCGGTCTGCGGCACCCGCTGGACGCGGTGCACGCCCCCCTCGTACTTGAGCCGCGAGTAAGCGCCTTCGCCTTCGATGAGCGTGGTGACGGCCTTCAGGCCTCCGACACCCGTGTCGTCGCGGTCTACGATCTCGACCTTCCAGCGGCGACGCTCGGCATAGCGCTGATACATCCGGAAGAGCTCGGCGGCGAAGAGCGCCGCCTCGTCGCCCCCGGTGCCCGCCCGGATTTCGAGGATGACGCTGCGCGAGTCGTTCGGGTCCTTTGGCACGAGCAGAAGCTTCAACTCCTGCTCGACTTGCGTCAGGCGCGCCGTGAGCGCGGCTCGTTCGGCCGTGGCCATCTGGTGGAGCTCGTCACCCGGCGCGAGGGATTCGGTCAGCTCCCGGGCGCCCTCGAGCTCCTTCTGGAGGCGGCGATGCTCCTCGGTCTTCGCGATGATCGGCTCGAACTCGGCGAGCGTCTTCTGCGCCTCGGAAACGGCGCGGTGGTCTTGCACGAAGGCCGGGTCCGCCAGCCGGGCGCGGATCTGTTCGTACTTCTGGCGGATCTCTTCAAGCTTGTCGAGCATGGTGCGTGTGGCTTTCGGCGGTCCACCCTCGGCGGACAGCCAAACAGAGGTTTCCCGAAACCGCTACAGCGCGGTGAAAAGGGGGGAGAAGGGAGGGCCGGAGCCCGGAGACATGCCCCTAGGCCGAGGCGCCGCTCGCCTTCTTCTCGTACCGTTTCCGGAAGCGCTCCACCCGGCCGGCCGAGTCGACGAGCTTCTGTTTGCCGGTAAAGAAGGGGTGGCACTTGCTGCAGATCTCCAGACGCAGCTCCTTCTTGGTGGAGCGGGTCGTCCAGGTCTCTCCGCAGGCGCAATGGACCATGACCTCATGGTATTCGGGGTGCAGTTTCTCTTTCATGGAACCGCCCATTCTATGGGGAGCCCGGCCCGCGCGCAAGCCCCCGGCGGAAGCCTCATCCAACCCGGATTAGAATCCGTCCCGAGAGCGCGCACGGTTGTTCTACCTTTACGTCACCGCCCCCGGCATGCCGGCCCAGAAGTTCCTTCTGGACAAGCCGGTCATTTCCATCGGCCGTTCCTCGATGAACGACCTGCCGGTCGCCGACAAGATGCTTTCCCGCCAGCACGCGCGCATCGTCCGGGACAACAACGGCGGCCTCTCGGTCGAGGACCTGGGCTCGCGCAACGGCACCTTCTTGAACGGCGAGCGCCTGATGTCGATCCAGCCCTTGAAGCCGGGCGACCGGATCACGGTGGGCGGCGTGACGCTCAAGGTCGAATCGGAGTCGACCACCCGCGTCCGGATCGACGCGCAAGAGGAAGAGGCGCTGGACAACACGATTCTGAAGGCCTCGGCCGAGCTGCTGCGCAAGCACACCGAGACCGATCCCCGGCTGCCGGCGGAGCAACTCTCGAAGCTCGTCGAATCGCTTCGCGTCGTCAACGAGCTGACGATCGAGCTCTTGCGCGATGTGTCGGTGGACGAGCTTCTGAAGTTCCTCATGGACAAGGTCTTCGAGACGCTCAATCCGGACCGCTGCGTCGTCATGCTGCGCCACAGCGTCACCAACGAGTTGATCCCCGCGATCATCCGGGTCGCCGACGGAATCTCCGCGGACGAGATCCGGCTCTCGCGCACTCTCGTCGCCGCCGTCGTCGAGAAGCGCAATGGCCTGCTTCTCATGGACACCTCGACGAGCAACGACGTGTCCCTGGCCGACTCGATCCGGCTGTCGGGCATCAAGTCGGTCCTGGCTGCGCCGCTCGAGAACGACGGCCAGGTCGTGGGGCTGATCTACGTGGACTGCCGGATGGGGCACCGATCCTTCGAGGAGGCGGACCTGCGCCTGCTGACCTCGCTCGCCAACGTCGCGGCGGCCAAGATCCAGAACGCTCGCCTGATGGCCGAGGCCGCCGAGAAGAAGCAGATGGACCGGGAGTTCGCCCTGGCGCGCGAGATCCAGCAGCGTCTCCTCCCGGAGAACCCGCCCGAGATCCCGGGCTACGAGCTCTACGGCTCCAACATTCCGTCCCGGCAGGTCTCCGGCGACTACTTCGACTTCCGCACCCGATCCGACGGGAAAACGTACGCCACGATCGCCGACGTCTGCGGCAAGGGAGTCGGCCCGGCGCTCCTGATGGCCTCGCTCCAGGCGTCCTTCCACGCGTGGGCGGACGAGAGCGTCGGGGTCCCCGAGATGACGGGCCGCCTCTCGGAGGCGATCTCCCGGCGCACGGGCCCCGATCGCTTCATCACGTCTTTTCTGGTTCTGTTGGACCCCGGCACGGGCGAGATCGAGTACACCAATGCCGGGCACAATCCGGGCCTTCTGCGCCGACGCGACGGGTCGGTCGAGGAGCTCGCCTCCCACGGATTGCCCCTCGCGCTTTTTCCGGGCAAGCCGTACGGGTCCTCGCGCCTCGTGCTCGAGCCTGGGGACATCCTTTGTCTCTACACCGACGGCGTGACGGAAGCCAACGACCCGAAGGGCGAGGAGTTCGGCATGCCGAGGCTGAAGGATTTCCTGGCGGGGCAGGGGGACGCCGAAGTTGCCGAGATCGATGCCCGGCTCTCGCGGGTTCTCGAGGAGCACGCCGCGGGCGAGCCCTTCGCCGACGACCGGACCCTGGTGATGATCCGCCGGCTGCCCCTCTGAGCCGGGAGGAGTGGTAGGACGAAGGTGGCAGGACGAAGGGAAGAGGTCGTGCCCTCCCCACGTCCATCGGCCGGCCTTCTGTGTCCTCTCGAGCCGTGAGCCGACTCTTCCTGGAGGGCGGCACCCTCATCGGCCTCGCGGACCGCGGCGACATCCGGCCGGCTACGGACCTCTACGCCGAAGACGGCACGATCACGGCGCTTGGGGAAGAGGCGCGGCGGCCTCCCGCCCGGAGGGGCGAACCGGTGGAGCGGCTCGATGCGCGAGGAAAGTGGGTACTGCCGGGCTTCGTGCAGGCGCATCTACACCTTTGCCAGACCCTCCTGCGAAACGGGCCGGAGGACCTGGAGCTGCTTCCCTGGCTGACCTCACACGTGTGGCCGGGCGAGGCCGCGCACGACCCGGACACGCTCTCGGTCTCGGCGCGGCTTGGCCTGTCGGAATGCCTGGCCTCGGGCGTCACGGCGATTCTCGACATGGGGACCGTGCGCCATTCCGACGCTCTCTTCCGCGCGGCCGCCCGGGCGGGTGTGCGCTACACGGGGGGCAACGTCCTCATGGACGACCCGCGGACCACGCCCGAGGATCTGTGCGTGGCGGCGCGGCAGGGGCTCGCCGAGACGGAGCGTCTCTGTGCGGACTGGCACGGGCGCGAGCGGGGCCGCTTGCGAGTTTCGGTTCAACCGCGCTTCGCGGTGGCGTGCACGGACGGGTTGTTGCGAAAGGCCGCGGAGCTCGCCGCGGAAAAGGAACTCATCATCCACACGCATGCGAGCGAGAGCCGCGCCGAGTGCGGCCTCGTGCTCGAGCGCACGGGCCTCGAGAACGTCGCGTACCTCGATGCGGTGGGGCTGCTGACCCCGCGGACCTGCCTCGCCCACGCCGTGCAGACGGAGGAGCGCGAGTGGCGCCGGCTGGCGGAGCGCGGGACGTCGGTCGCGCATTGCCCTTCTTCGAATCTGCGCCTCGCTTCGGGGGTCTGCCCCGTCGTGGGGCTCAGGCGCGCCGGGGTGCGGATGGCCCTCGGCTCCGACTCGGCGGCCTGCAACGACCGCCTCGACCCGTTCCGTGAGATGCGGCTGGCGGCCTTCTTGCCGCGCACGCGGCAGCCGCCCGAGAGCCTCCCGGCTTTCGACGTGCTCCGAATGGCCACCGCGCAGGGGGTCACCGCTCTGGGGCTGCCGGGCCTGGATGGCCTGGCGCCCGGCGGCCGGGCCGACTTCGTTCTGCTCGACCCGGAGGCCGGATGGTCGCTGCCGGAGGGATGGGACGCGCAGCCTTATACCGCGATCGTCTATTCGATGGGGCGCGAAAACGTCTTCGCGACCGTCGTGGACGGCGTGGTGCGCTACCGCGCGGGCGACACGGCCGTCGGTGGTCTGAAACCGCCCGCCGACGAGGTTCGAGCCGCCGTCAAGAAGTTGAAAAGGCGGATGGGAAGGTCGTGAATCGAAATTCGAGAATCGATTTCGTTTGACGATTCCCCATTCAGGGTTCCCGAATATCCAGCCGCTTGATGATCTCGTGCAGCGTCGTCGGCTTGACGCGCAGCAGGTCCGCCGCGCGCTTCTGGACCCCGCCCGTCCGCCGCAGGGCGGTCCGCACGAGCCGCCGCTCGTACTCCTCGACCAATTCCTTGTAGGTCGAGCCGTTCTCGGGAAGCCGCACGGCGACGTCGGTGCGGTCGGGCGAAAGCACGTTGTCCGGCAGCAGATCCAGTCCGATCGGGCCGCCGGGACAAAGCACAACGGCGCGCTCGAGGGCGTTCTCCAGTTCCCGCACGTTGCCCGGCCAGTCGTGGTCGAGCAGGGCGCGCATCGCCTCGGGTGCGATGCCGGTGATCGCCTTGTTGTTCTCGGAGGCGTAGAGGCGCATGAAGTGCTCGGCCAGAAGCGGGATGTCCTCCCGCCGCTCGCGCAGCGGCGGGATCGAGACCGTGATGACGCAAAGGCGATAGTAGAGGTCGTCGCGAAAGCGGCCCTCGGTGACCATCTTCTTCAAGTCCACGTTGGTCGCCGCGATGATGCGCACGTCGGCCTTCTGCGTCTCGACGGAGCCCACGCGCATGTACTCCTTCTCCTGGATCAAGCGGAGGAGCTTCGCCTGCGTCTCGAGACTGACCGTGCCGATCTCGTCGAAAAAGATGGATCCGCCCTCGGCGGTCTCGAAGAGCCCCTTCTTGTTGGCCACGGCGCCGGTGAAGGCTCCGCGCACGTGGCCGAAGAGGTTCGATTCGAGCAGGTCCGTGGGCATCGAGCCTGAGTTCACCGTGACGAAGGGCGCGCCCGAGCGCGGGGAATGCGTGTGGATCGCCCGCGCCACCAACTCCTTCCCGGTGCCGCTTTCCCCCTCGACGAGAATGGTGGAGCGTGAGGGCCCGGCCAGGCGCACCAGGTCGAACACCTTGCGCATCCCCTCGGACTTGCCGACGATCCTCCCGAGGCCGTACTGCTTGGACAGCTCCTGCTTGAGGCGGCGGTTCTCTTCCGTCAGCCGGCGAGCCTCCGCGCCCTTGCGGACGGTCATCAGCACTTCCTGATTCTGGAAAGGCTTCGGGATGTAGTGGAAGGCGCCTTCGCGCATCGCCTGAATCGCGCCCTCGATCGACGAGTACGCGGTCACGATGACGACCACGGCGTCGGGGTCGCGGCGCCGCATCTCGCGCAGCACCTCGAGCCCCGGCCGGTCGGGAAGCATCAGATCGAGCAGGACGACGTCGTGCGGGTCGTTCTCGAAGAGCTCCAGAGCCTCCGTGGCATTTTCCGCGGCCGTGACGGTCCAACCCTCGCGCTCGAGCAGGCTCTCCAGGACGTCGCGGATGACCTCCTCATCGTCGACGACGAGGATCCGCAGCGGGCCGCTCATAGGGCCGTTTCCCGAGAGAGGGGCAGCTCGATCCAGGCGTCGGTGCCTCCGCCTTCTCGTGCGCAGAGGCCGATCTCGCCGCGGTGACGACGCACGATCTCCCGCGAGATCGCCAGGCCCAATCCCGTCCCCCCGGACTTCTTCGTCGTGAAGAAGGGTTGGAAGAGCCTCTCGCCCGCCTCGGGCGTCACACCGGGGCCCCGGTCGGAGACGGTGACCCGGGCCCGATCGCCGTCAACGCCGAGGCGCCAGCAGACGAGTCCCCCATCGGGCGAGGCGTCGCGCGCGTTGGTCAGCAGATTGACGAACACCTGTTCGAGGTCGCGGGGGTCTCCATCGACCCAGACGGCCGCAGTCCCGGCGGAGGTCTCGAGTCTTACTCCCCGAGCGCCGAACGCGGTCTCGACGGACTCCGCCGCGTTGGCAATCACCTCACGCAGGTCGGTCCGCACGGAGGCGCGCGCCCGCGGCCGGGCGAACTCGAGCAGGTTGTTGACCAGGTGAGCGGCGCGGAACGTTTGGCGCTCCATCTTCTTCAAGATTGCGTAGCGTGGGTCCGCGGGCGCCGTGTCGGCGAGCAACAGCTGCGCATAGGAGGAAAGGCCGGCGATCGGCGTGTTCACCTCATGCGCGACGCCGGCGGCCAAAACGCCCAGGGCCGCGAGACGCTCACGCTCGGCGAGCGCCCGCTCCGCCCGCAGCCGGTCGGTGACGTCGTCGACGAGGACGACCTTGCGCTCCGGGTCCCCCTGGAAGGCGGAGATGGACAGGCGCAGGTCCCGCTCTTCCTGGGCCGGATTGGTCCATTTCGCCTCGAACGTCTGCTCGGGGCTCGCGCGATCGAGTGCGCCCGTCTCGACGCCGCGCAGGATCTCTCCGAAGCGGCGGCCGAGCAGCTCGGACTCGCTCGCGCCCACCAGAGAGGCGAAGGCCGGGTTGGCCGAGTGCACGCGGTCCTGGCCGTCGAGCACGAGGATGCCGGAAGAAGAGGAGCGGATTACGCTCTCCTGGTACTGCTGGAGGGTGCGGATCTCCTCCAGGCGCTCGGCCAGCGCCCCGTAGAGGCGCGCGTTCTCGTAGGCAAGCCCCGCCTGCGCCATCACCGCCGTTAGAAGCGCCTCGTCCTCGGTCGAAAGGGGGACGCGGCCGTCCTTGTGTCCGACTCCGAGCGCTCCGACGAGGGTGCCGCCGCATCGCAGCGCGAAGAAGCTGCGGTATCCCCGCGCGTGCAGCCGGGACAGCCCCGGAGGCTCGGTCTCTCCGAGGGCGGCGCCGCGAAGGTGCCAGACCTCCGCCCCTTCCAGCCGCTGCGAGAGCAGAGCGCGCTCATCCGCCGGCAGCTCCGGGGCCTCGAACAGAAAGAGCGTGCCGGGCACGACATGGAGCCCTTCCTCGACCCGTTTGACGATCGCGCTCGCGAGCTCCGATCTCGTGCGAGGCGTCGCGAAATCGCGCGCGATGTCGTAGAGCGCGCGGCGGGACCGATACGTGTCGTGGTACTGGATCCGCTCCAGCACGCCGGTGATGCGCTTCTTGACGGGCACGAGCAGCGAGGCGAGCACGAGCCCGGATCCGAAGGCTATGACGTTCTTGCCCGCCTCCGCCATTCCTTCGAAGGTGCGGTCGAGCAATGTGTTCAGGAGCACGAACGTCATGCCGCCGAGCACGACCGCTGCGGTGGTCGCCAGCGCTTCGCGGACGAAGATCTCGACGTCCCAGAGCCGCCACTTTAGGATCGCGTACGAGAAGGCGAGCGGGATGAACACGAGTGAAACCACCGCCAGCGTCGAGAGCAGCGGGGAGGAGAGGCCGAACGCCCGTGGAATCACCGAGAGCAGCAGAAAGGGCGCCAGGCCCACGGCGACGCCCAGGCCTATCCACTGCACCTGCTTCTCGGACTCGGCATCCGTCCGGCGGCGCAGCAGCCCGGCCAGCCGCGCCAGCACCGCCAGGCCGTAGATTGCGAAGTAGGCGTACCAGAGCTCGGTCAGTCGCTCGAGGCCGGCGAGCAGATTTGCCGGGCGCTGGGCGCCGAGCAGCGTCAGGTGGCCTGCGAGGTACGCCCCCGCGGGCAGGTAGAGCAGGGCCAGCAGCCATCGCGGCGCGGCGGTTCGGGGAAAGATCAGGAAGAAGTGGAGCAGCAACGCCGGCAGAAGCGCTCGGAAGAACGCATCGCCGAACCAGGAGGCGCGATAGAGCAGGTCGGGAGGTCCGGAGGGCGTGATGACGTAGACGCCAAACGACGTCAGGCACAGGGCGAGGAAGACCCAGGCCGCCCGCGAGCGGGTGCGACCGAGGGTGAAGAGCCCGATGAGCAGATACAGGAAACCGACGAACGCGAGGAAGAGGTAGAGCTTGTCGATCAGGGCCGCGGGCTTGCCCAGACGGACTTCGTGGATGTCCAGGTCTCCGCGGCGAACGACGAGCAAGTGCGGGAAGGGCTTGCGGGCCAGGCTCCACTCCGGGCGGTCCAGGGAGACGGCCCTCTGCCCATCGGCGAGCAGGATCCGGTCTCCGGGAGCCAGTCCTGAGACCGCTGCGGCACCGCCGGGCTCGATGCCGGTGACGATCAACTCGCCGCGAGACCGCTCGTAAAGGAACCCCGCCCGCGTGAAGGTCTCCACCTTTCGAGTAAAGGAGAGAAACGCGAGCAGAACGGCGCCGCCGGCCGTGAGCACAGCCAGAGATCCGAGGAGAAATCGGCCGAGTCGCCCCACGTCAATGATCCAGCAAAGCGAATGCCATCGATTTGGAACCGCGCGGTTCGACAAAGTCACTTCTAATCAATGGATTGAGGTCACGGGCCGAAGGCTCATATCGGAGTGTAATCCGAAAATTTGGATACATTTTGAGGAGTTTTGGACGTGCCGATCCGAAAAATCGGAGCGCCAGAGTTCAAGCCTCGAGGTTAGTGGAGTCGGAAGACCGTGGATGTGGATATGAGCTCGGTCAGAAGGAAAGCGCCACGCCTCCCATGAACCGGTTGTTCTTCGGCGCGTCTTCGTTGTCCGACGAGGCGTTGGGCCGGTTGGACTCGACCGCGAGAAGAAGCTTGCAGACCGACCCGAACGGCGTGAGCCCCAGAACCGAAAGATCCTGGGAAACGGAGAGCGCGATCTTGTCGGAGTCGTTGGCGATGACCGTCGAAGGCGTCGTCAGAGACTGCCGCACTCCATGCAGGAGTATGGCGACACCGGTCCGCGTCGGGAGCACTTCGATCCCCGCCTTGGCCGACCAGAACCGGCCGCGGGAATCCGACACCCCGTAGGAGGCGGTCGTACCCGGCGCGACGGCGCCGTCGATCTCGCCGTAGCGCGCGGACAACGTCGCGGCCAGCGTCTGCGAAAGGCGGTGCCGGGCCGTCGCCTGGTATTGGCGGACGGTATTGCCGTCCAGGAGGTAAACGCTGTCGAGGTTCGTCAGAAAGTCCCCTTCGAAAAAGGCGCGAACGACCTCGCTGACCTGCTGCTCAGAGGCTTCGACCCGGAAAGCGGATGCTTCTCCGACCGACCGCTCGATACCGATCGAGTAGCTCCGGCTCGCGGCCGCGGAGATGTCGTCTTCGAGGGAGGCGACCCGCGGCATGGCGGTTCCCGAACCGATTCCGGACTCCACCACGCGGTAGAGGCCGCTGACGAAGACGAAGGTCCCCTCGCCGATGTCGTAGCGGGCGACCACGCGGGGCGCGATACCGTAACCCCCCGCCACGTAGCGAGCCACGACGCCGCCCTGAACCTGCGCGCGCGGGGAAAGCCGCAGCGCCGCCGAGGCGGCGAGGTCCGCGTCGGGGGACGAAGCGATGAAGGCACCCTGAGAGCCGACGCCGGAAGGGCCAACTGCCGCTTCGCGGTGCCGGTAGGTCATCCCGACGGCGATCCCCGGGTCGTCCGAGGCGGGCCGCGCGTAGTTGCCCTGGACCTCCCACGTGCGCGAGGCGATCGGAAAGAACGTCGTGCCCGGAGCGGAGGCCCTGTAGAGGTTCGTTTCTTCGAGGTACCGAGCCGCGACCGACTGCACCGTGCCCGTTTCGTTTCCGCGGCTCCAACTCACGGTGTTCGCCTGCAGACTCGCAGGATGGTCGTCACCGAAGCTCACCGAGTTGCGCCGCGCCGTGAGCTGGACCTGCTCGGCGGAGGACGGCGACACGGCCAGAGCGAGGCCCGCGCTGTTGCCGCTGGTCATTCCGGGATCCGAATCCGGAGCGAGCGAGTTGTAGTCGCCGATGACGTTGTAGCGCCAGCCGTTGGGAAGGCCGCCGTTCAGTGCGGCCGAGGTGTGTAGGACGGCCGCGTCGCCGGAACCGGAGCCGGCGACCGTGGCGACTTCGCCCCCCATCAGACGGTTGATCGCGACGCGATTGGCCGGGCCGGCAGGCGGGTCTTCCGAGTCGAGATCGAGCTCTCGCAGCACGTCCGCCGGCAGCCGGTCGGCCAGCTCCCAGATCGAGGAGCGCGAGGGAGTCGAGGCGGTCTGCGGCGAGGAGCTTGCGAGCTGGATGTTGACGGAGCTGACGCTTTGCGGCGTCGCCTGGTGGAGGATGCGGACGAGCGCCGGCTGGAACCCCTTCTTGTAGGCGATCAAGTCGTAGACCCCCACCGGCGCCGAGGCGACGACGAAGGTCCCGTCGGTCGCGGTGCGCAACCGGGCGAGCGAGGTCTCGGCAACGTTGTAGAGCACGACCAGCGCGCCCGCGACCGGGCTCTGCACGGTGCGTACGATCCCCGAGATCGGCGGCGCCATCGTGCTCGCCAGGGGCAGCGGGGGACCGGGGGGTGCCCCGAGAGCGGCGGTGGCGAGCAGCGCCACGCTGGCCGCGAGCGAAAGGGTTCGGCTCCTCTTCATAGGCGGACCTAAGGGTCCAGTGCGGAGTATAGAACGCCCGGATGTCAAATGCCATTTCGGGGCCGGCCCATTGGACAGGTTTCGACCCCTGGCCGGTGGATCGGGCCCGGGGGCGGCAGGGGGGCGGTCCGGAAGCACTTCGGCCTGTTCCCGCCCGCCCGGAAAACCTTCTGCGCGCGGCCGGCGCGCGGTCGTCGGCAATCCCCTTTTCCTCCCGTTACGGACTGCCGTCTGTCGGCTCGCCCGGTTCCAGGTCCACGTCCTGGCGCGAGGCGCGCGCGAAACACCACACGAGCACGTTGCCCGCGCCCGCGGCGCGGAGCCGGCGGGCACATTCGCGGACCGTCGCTCCCGATGTGGCCACGTCGTCCACGAGAAGGACCTCGCCGCGGAAGGCGCCACGCGCCCGGAAAGCGCCGCGCACGTTCGCCTCGCGTCGGGAAACCGGTAGCCGGCTCTGCCGCTCGGTCTCTCGCGACTTCTCGAGCCGCCGCACTCTGAAGGGGAGCCGCAGCCGCGCGGCCACGGCCGAGCCGAGCAACTCCGCCGCGTGGTCACTTCTGCGGCGCGCCCGCCGCGTCGAAGGCACTGCGAGGACCTCCTGAACCTCTTCGGGGGGCGGCAGACGGCGGATCATGAGGGCCGCAAGGTGACGGGCCAGGTAGTCCGCGCCGCGGAACTTGAAAGCGAGAAGGATCTCTCGTGCGGCTCCCTGGTACGGAGCCGCGGCGCGCAGCGCCGAAAAGGACGGAGGCTCCAGCAGGCATCGTCCGCAGACTTGCTCCGCTTCGTCCGAGAGAAATTCGTCGCAGATCGAGCATCGGTGCAAGGGCGGAAGAGCCACGCCATTCCAGCAGTCGGGACAGACGCCGCCCTGCCAGAGGCGCTCGAGGCGGCGCTGCCTGCATGCGAGGCAGCGGGACGGAAAGAAGAAACGCGCGAGCGCGAGGGCTGCCCCTCGCGCGGGCCCGGACGTTTCGCGGCTCGTCTCCGTAAGCACGGCAAGGAGGGATTCTAAGCGCGAGCACGAGCGTCTGGGCAACCCGCGGTCGAGCAAGAATAATGCGGGTTAAACTTCCCGCGGAGGTGCCGGTGTCCATTCGCATAAGGGGTCTTTCTCTCGGTCTGCTGGCCCTTTCTCTCGGGTCCCCGGCGCTGGCTCAGCAGTTCGGGGTCGGCGCGACCTATGGCTGGTTCAACGACGTCGAGCA
>JBGPCK010000063.1:0-16940 GCA_041481715.1 Thermoanaerobaculia bacterium
ATCTTCGTCCAGCCCAAGCAGGAGTTCACCGTCTGGGGAGCCTCGTCGCCGCCGCAGGTGGTCTCCGAAAATGCTCAGACCGGCGCCAGCCCGCGTCCGGCGCCAAGGCTCCCGCCGGGCTTTGCCGAACGCTCGGCCCGCTTGCGCGCCAACCTTTCCGCGGCCCTCTCGGCGAAACCGTTCGCGACCAACGTAGTCAACGTCTCGGAAGGGGACGTCACGCACCGGGCGAACCTCGCGCGATCGAATTTCGGGGTTTCGGGCGTCGGAATCACAGTGGGGGTCCTCTCCAACGGCGTCGATTCGCTCGCGGCTCTCCAGACCACCGGCGACCTGCCCTCCGTCGTCAACGTGCTGCCCGGGCAGGCCGGCTCCGGCGACGAGGGCTCGGCGATGCTCGAGATCGTGTACGACCTCGCTCCCAACGCGACGCTCTACTTCGCGACGGGGACCGGCACCCTGGCAAACATGGCCCAGAACATCAAGGACCTACGCACGGCCGGCTGCGACGTCATCATCGACGACGTCGGCTTTTCTGTGGAGAGCCCGTTTCAGAAGGGGCAAGCTCCGAGCGTCCTCTCGAACACCAATGGCGGCCTTCTCAACGAGGCGGTCAAGACGGTGACGGCGGCCGGCGCCCTGTATTTCTCCTCGGCCGCCAACTCGGGCAACGAGGATTCCGGCACGTCTGGCACCTGGGAAGGCGACTTCGCTGACGGCGGCGCCGTGGCGTCGCCCATCACCGGCACCGGCAACTTTCACGACTTCGACCCGAGCGTCGCCGTTTCGACCTTCGACACGATCACAATGAGCGGAGGGTCGCCGGTTCTGTTCTGGTCCGATCCGCTGGCCGGCTCCTCGAACGACTACGATCTCTTCGAGCTCGACCCTACCGGAACGACGGTCGTCGCGGCCTCCACAAACCCGCAGACCGGTACCCAGGATCCTTTTGAGGGGCTTTCCACCTCCCTACCCGATGGCGCCGTCAACGATCGCCTCGTCGTCGTCAAACGAACCGGGGCGGCGAACCGGTTCCTGCACCTGGAAGTCGGTGGGGGACGGCTCGCGTTTTCGACGGCCGGCTCGACCCACGGCCACAACGCGCCGCCCTGGCCAAATGCCTTCGGCGTGGCCGCGACGCCGGCCAGAGCCGACCTGGGGGGCCCCTACCCGTCCCCATTCAGCTCGAGCAACGTGGTCGAGACCTTCAGCTCCGATGGGCCCCGGCGCTACTTCTTCAATTCGGACTCCTCGGCTCTGACCCCCGGCAACTTCTCCTCCACGGGCGGCGTCGTGTTCAACAAGCCGGACATCACGGCGGCTGACGGTGTCACCTGCGAGGCCCCCGGCTTCGATCCCTTCTCCGGCACCTCGGCCGCCGCTCCGCACGCCGGCGCGATCGCCGCGCTGGTCAAGTCGGCAGCGTCCGGCCTCACGGCGACTCAGGTGGCGACCGTTCTCACCTCCACCGCGATCGACATCATGGCGGCGGGCGTCGATCGGGACAGCGGGGTCGGGATTCTCGACGCGTTCAATGCAGTCCAGTCCGTCGCCGGCTCGCCACAGGCCTTCTTCCTGCTGGGAGTGACGGGGGCGTTTGAATTCCCTGGAAACGGCAATGGATCCCTCGAGCCCGGCGAGTGCGGCACGCTGATCGTGCAGCTGATCAACGGCAGCGCGACGGTCGGTGCGACCGCCATCTCCGCGAATCTCACGACGTCGACGCCCGGGGTCACGATCCTGAACGGAAGCTCGACTTATCCCGACCTCGCCGCCCTCGCGAACTCTGGCAACACGACGCCCTTGACCTTCACGATCGCCCACGGCGCTGTCTGTCCTTTGACGATCGCCTTCACTCTGACGGTGAGTTTCACCGGCGGCACGAGTCCTCAGATCTTTCACATCGACGTCCGCGCGGGAGTGCCCCCGTGGACAGTCACGACGACCCTCGATACGACGGCGCCGCCGACGGTGCCGGGCGCGGCCTCGGCGACGGGAACGCAGACGAGCCGCATATTCCGCGGCACGCCGAGCAGTTGCGCCGCGCCGCATACGTTCCCCGGCTTCAACGCAGGCACCTTTGGTCAGGCCCACCGGTACGACGCCTACACGTTCACCAACTGCAACTCGAGCACGGTCTGCGTCACGGCGAAGCTGACCTACAACTCGGGCGGGACCGACATCTTCTTCCCGATCTTCGTCGCGGCCTACTCACCCTCCTTCGACCCGGCCAATATCGACACGAACTACGCCGCCGATGCGGGCACAAGCAATACAGACCTCTCGTTCAACGTCGCAGGGGGTGCCACGTTCGTCATCGTCGTTAATGAGATCGATCCAGGTCTCGGCGTCGGCGTGAACTACGAACTCGACGTCGATGGCGTTTGCCAGCCCTGCGTGGTCTACGGCACCTGCGCGGGTATTCCTCCGACCGTAACCCCGACACCCACTCGGACGGTGACCCTGACTCCTTCCCGGACCTCCACGGCGACCCGCACTTCGACGCCGACGCAGACGGCGACGCGCACGGCGACCTCCACGTCAACGCCCACGCGGACGGCGACCCCGGTTCCTCCGACCTCGACGGCGACGCCGACGGCGACGCGGACTCCGACCGCCACCGTGACGCCGACCCGAACGGCGACGCAGACTTCGACGCGAACGGCGACACTGACGCCTTCTCACACCCCGACGTCCACGCGGACGGCGACGCTCGTGCCGTCGTTCACGCCGACCTTCACTCGGACAGCCACGCTGACGCCTTCTCAGACCCCGACCGCGACCCGGACGCCGACCTTGACGGCCTCGAACACCCCGACCTTCACTCGGACGGCCACGCGGACGCCTTCCCAAACGCCGACCGGGACTTCGACCCCGACGCGGACGGCGACCTCGACCTCGACCCCGACGCGCACGGCGACCTCCACGTCTACGTCCACGCGAACAGCGACGCCGGTTCCGCCGACTTCGACGCCGACGGCGACCCGGACGGCGACGCTGGTTCCGACGTCCACGTCGACGCCGACGCAAACCTCGACGCGGACGGCGACGCGGACGGCGACGCCGACCATCACTCAGACGCCGACACGTACCCCCACCGGCACGCGGAGCCCTACGTTGAGCCCGACCCCGTCGAACACGCCGACGATCACTTCGACCTCCACCTCGACGCCGACGCGGACCGCGACGCAGACACCGACATCGACGCGGACGGCAACCCTCGTTCCGACGTTCACCTCGACGCGAACGGCTACGGCGACTCGGACGCCGACACGGACCGCGACCGCGACCTCGACGCCGACGGCGACCCGGACGGCGACGCTGGTTCCAACGTCCACATCGACGCCGACCCAGACCGCGACGAGAACAGCTACGTCGACTCGGACGTCCACGCGGACGGCGACGCCGACCATCACGCAGACGCCGACGCGGACGACCACCGGCACGCGGAGCCCGACGTTGAGCCCGACGCCGTCGAATACGCCGACGCTCACTTCGACGTCCACTTCGACGCCGACGCGGACCTCGACGTTGACGCCGTCGAACACGCCGACCGCGACGTCCACGCGGACGGCGACGCTGGTGCCGTCGTTCACCTCGACGGCGACCCAGACCGCGACCCGCACGGCGACGCCCACGCTGACGCCCACGCGCACGGCGACGTCGAGCCCGACCCCAACCGTCACGCGGACTCCGACGTTGAGCCCGACCGTGACCCCAACCGCGAGCGTGACGCCGACCCGGACGGCGACGCTCGTTCCGTCCTTCACGCCGACGGGGACTCAGACCTTGACTCGCACGCCGACCCGGACGCCGACGCCGACCCGGACCGCGACGCCGACTCGGACGCCGACGCTGACTCCGTCCCTGACTTCGACGCGGACGCCGACGTCGACCCGGACCGCCACCTCGACGCCTACACCGACGCGGACGCCCACGCCGACGCGGACTCAGACGCCGACGGTGACGCCGCTCGTGACGCCGACGCCGACGTTCACGCCGACCATCACGCCGACACCGACGATAACGCCGACGCCGACACGGACCTCGACGCCGACGTTGCTGGCGACCTTCTTCACCTTGTCGCCGTGCCGTCTCGTCGACACGCGCTCGACCGACCCGCCGCCGTTGGCCGCCGGCGCCATCCGGACGTTCGGCCTGGTCGGGCTGTGCGGGATTCCGGCGGGAGCGAAGGCGGTTTCCATCAACGTCACCGTCGTGGGCGCGACCGGAGCGGGATACCTGGTGTTCTTCCCGGGAGGACTGCCGGTGCCGACCGGGGTGTCGATGATCAACTTCAGCGTCGGCCAGACGCGGGCCAACAACGCCATGATCGGACTCGGGGCGTCCGGGGACCTGTCGGTCTTTAGCAACCAGCCTGCCGGCACGTCCGTGCAGCTGGTCATCGACGTGAACGGGTACTTCGAGTGAGCCCGAGATCGGTGACGTAGCAGCCGCTCCGCTCGCGGCCGGGGAGGACTTGCCCGGCTGACCCGGTTTGTCAGCGCGGGCTCTGGAAAACGTCGGTTCTTGCCGCCCGAGGGCTGCCCGCCGCCTCCCAAGGTCATTTCGCCTCAAGGGCTTGACTTGGCGGCTCTCGGGTACAGATCTTGCGTCTCTTCGAGGATGGACGGGAGAGGACTAGTTTCGACAACGCCTTCCTCGTCTGATTTCGGCTACATCGGAGCGAAGATGCTCTCTCGAGACCCGGATCGGCACTGTCCGCCCGGACAGGATTGTGGGCTTGCCCGTTTGCGGCTACGCTCGCTTTCTGAACATATGAAGCTCGCCGCCAACTGGTGGCGGGAAGAGAAGAGCGCCGCGAACGGATTCGCGACGTTTTTTTCTACCCACCACGAAGCTCGTTCGGTGCTCTGCCCCGACCGACCCCGGCGGACTGAACGAATCTTGAACAACGCGCGCGTCTTGTGCGCGGTAGTCGGTCTGATGCTCGGCCTCGGCGGGGCAGTCCGGGCCACGTCCGTCATCCCGATTGCCGATTCGGAGCTATACCGCCGGGCCGACTTGGTCGTCTATGGAGTCGTGGTGTCGAGCGAAACCGCCGAGGACGCGCGGGGCTGGCCCGAGACCGTGACGACGATTCGACCCGCTCGCGTCGTCAAGGGCTGGCTCGGGGGAGACCTGACGCTTCACCAGGCGGGCGGCATGCTGTCCGATGGCCGGTTCTTCAAGCTGTGGGGCCGGCCCGAGTACACCCCGGGCCATGAAGTGGTCGTGTTCGCCATCGCCCGCGCCGAGGGGGACTATCAGACCGCCGAGATGCTGCTCGGCAAGTTCGAGGTCGAGCGCGACCAAACCGGCCGGCTCTTCGCCGTGCCTTCGCTCGCGGAGGGTCCGCACGCGGAAGTGGCGATCGAGCGTCTTCCCGCCGCCGGGCAAGACCCACAGGCCGAATCCGCACGCGAGGAGTTTCCCGCGGCACGGTTCCTTCCCGGCCCTCGGCGCCCGGTTCAGACTTGGGAGGAGTGGAACGCTTCGCCGCGCGATCTCGCGGGGTTCCTCGATTTTCTCGACGCGGGCGGCGGCGCTCCGCTCGAGGAGTCGGCCGAGCCCGTGGGTCCGCTCGAGGCGGTCGTGCACGAGACCGAGCGCTCCGGCCTGACGCCCCAGTGGGGCAACATCAACGGCTCCCTTTGGCGCTACAACAACGGCGCCACGGCCGGCTGGCAGCTCGTCGGAACGGCGAACATGACGGGCGGCGGCGTGGCCGAAGCGACCAACGCCCTCGCCACGTGGACCACCGACCCCAACTCCACGATCAACTACACGTTGAACTCGAGCGCCTCGAATCAGATCCAGTTGAGCGCGGCGAGCTCTCCCTGCGGCTGGAGCACGTGCGTGACGTCGAGCGGCGGCGTCGTCGGCTGCGGCGGGCCTTCGGGCGGCGGGAGCAACAGTTGGCGGGGCGAGAGCTACACCACGATCACTAGCGGAACGGTGTGGCTGCGCTGCTACGCGACCGCCAACGCCTTCGGTTCGGTCCTGACACAGTCATTTCTGACGCATGAGCTCGGCCACACGCTCGGCCTCGCGCACCCGGACCAGACCGCCTCTCCTCACGACGTTTGCCTTGGTGACGAAAATGCGGCGATCATGCGCTCGGTCGCGCAGAATCGCACCACGCTCGGCACCGACGACCAGGACGCCATCCGCTGGCTCTACGGAGACGGCGGGAACCATTGCACGAGCAGCACGCCGACGATCTCGGGCGTGACTCCCCCCTTCGGTCCGCTTTCCGGCGGCACGCCCGTGACGATCACCGGCACGAACTTCCAGAACGGCGCCACGGTCACGATCGGCGGGGCGGCCGCGACGGGGGTGGCCTTCGTCAATTCAACGACGCTGACGGCGTTCACCCCCGCGGGCACGGGCACCGTCGCCGTCGTGGTCACCAATCCGGACGCGCAGACCGCGACTCTGCTGTCGTCCTTCACCTACCAAGACACCTCGAGCTTCTACACCCTTCCGCCGTGCCGCATCCTGGACACGCGCAATCCCAACGGAACCCTGGGCGGGCCCGCCCTGACCGCCAATGCGAGTCGAAATTTCACTGTCGTGGGCCAGTGCGGCGTGCCATCGAGCGCCCGGGCACTCTCCGTCAACGTGACGGTCGCCCAGGTGGCCGCGACCGGGGACCTGCGGATCTACGCCGCGGGAGGCTCCCTGACCGCGGCGACCACCATCAACTATCGGGCCGGGGTGACCCGCGCGAATAACGCGACGGTGTCCCCGAGCGCGGGAGGCGCTGTCACAGTGCGTTGCGATCAACCCAGCGGGACTGTTCAGCTTATAATTGACGTTAACGGCTACTACCAATAGAGGGGAGAGTCATGATCACCAAGAAAGCGGTTCGTCTTCTCCTGCTGGGGGCCGCGGCGAGCCTCTTGCCGGCTTCCGCGGCGCTCGCGGCCGGCCCCTATCAGTTCTTCTCGGTGCCGCCGTGCCGCATCGTGGACACGCGCGGCAACGGGTTCACGGGATTGTTTGGACCGCCGAGTCTCGTCTCGGTCCCGCCGAGCTTACCGCCCGCGCCCCGAAACTTTCCGATCCGGGGGCAGTGCGGAATTCCCACGACCGCCACGGCAGCCGTCCTGAATGTGACCTTCGTCGGCCCGACCGCCGCCGGCCACATCTCGATCTGGCCGTTCGGTTCAACCATGCCGAACGTGTCGACCGTCAACGCCGCGGCCGGCGAGCCGGCGATCGCCAATGGCGCGATCGTGCCGCTGGCGGCCGACCCGAGTCTGCAGATCTCGGTTCAATACGTGGCGACGACTGCGACGCCGACCACGAATCTGGTCATCGACGTCACCGGCTACTTCCAGTAAGCCGTGCGGCCGACCCCGGCGCCTGTGGGGGCGATCCTCGGGATCGTCCTCGCGGGTAGCCTATTCGCTCAGCAGCCAAAGGCGCCCCCCGGGGGGAGCAAGGCGGGCTTTCCCGCGACTTTTTCCGGAGGGCAGGCCGCCCACGGCGAGCCCGTCGTCGCCGATCTCGGTCTGACGCCGGGTCACAAGTCGATCGTCTTCGGGACCTACGCGCGCAAGCTCTACGTCGTGCTCTGGACCGGCGCGGTCGCGCCGGGGTTTCCCGTGACGCTTCCCGGCGACGTCTATAGCAGTCCCGCCGTGGGAGACCTCGACAACGACGGGATTCCGGAGATCGTCGTCGGGTACGGGTCGACGATCGAGGCGGCGGCCACCGGGAGCAGCGTCGGCGGCGTGCGCGCGTATCGACGTAACGGCACGCTGATGTGGGAGAGGGTCTCGAGCGACTTCAGCGGCGACGGCCAGCCGGAGCCCGTGATGTCGACCCCCGCCATCGGCGACGTGGACGGCGATGGCTTGCCGGAGGTGGCCTGGGGCTCACTCGACGCGCATGTGTACCTCGTGAGGGGCGCGGACGGCGTAAACAAGCCGGGCTGGCCCCACTTCACGCGCGACACCATTTTCTCGTCTCCGGCGCTCGCCGACCTGGACGGAGACGGCAAGCTCGAGGTCATCATCGGATCGGACGCCCACCTCGAAGGCCCTCCCTTCAACACGCCCGACGGCGGATGCCTCCATGCCCTGCGCTACGACGACACGGAGCTGCCGGGCTTCCCCATTTGCCTCGACCAGGTGGTCAGCAGCTCGCCGGCCGTGGGCGACATCAACGGTGACGGGAAGCCGGAGATCGTCGTCGGCACCGGAACGTTCTTCCCCGGCCGAGCGCACAAGCTGTATGCCTTCACCTGTGACGGCAACGCGGTTCCGGGCTGGCCCGTGTCGGTCGACGGCCAGGTGTTCACGTCGCCCGCCCTCGCGGATCTGGATGGAGACGGCGTCCTGGACGTCGTCGCGACCGACGACAACTCGTCCCCCTCGACGACGTATCACGTGTACGCGTTCAAGGGGAACGGAACTCAGCTCTGGAAGACCGTTCCGAAGGACTTCTTCGGAAGCACGCTCTCCGCCGGCAGTCCCGTCGTGGCCGACATTCTTGGAAACGGAGACCCCGAGGTGATCGTTTCCACCAATGGCGAGCTGTGCGTGCTGTCGAAGAGCGGTGTGCAGCTGACCGACAACGGTTCGCACGCCCCGGGCTCTTTTTCCTTCGTCGCCGACGGCGCCATCACCGGCGCCGCTGTGGCAGACTTCGAGTCGGACGGCGTCGCGATCGAGGTCGTCGCCGTCTCCGGGACTCCTTTTCCCTCTGCGACCAACAGCAAGGTCTTCGTCTGGACCCCCAAGGCGCCGAGCACGCCCCCCTGGGGGATGTTTCGGCAAAACCCGTTCCGGCTGGGCGTGGTTCCGGGCACGCCCTCCTGCGCTCCCGTTCCCCTCGCCTTCTACACGCTCCCGCCGTGTCGCGTCGTGGACACGCGACGAGCGAACGGCATCCTGGGCGGGCCGTCGGTCGGCGCCCAGACGACGCGCGACTTTCCGGTTCGTGGAACCTGCGGCATTCCCGCGACCGCCAAGGCCACCGCGTTGAACGTCACCGTGGCCGGAACCCTGGGATCCGGGGACCTTCGACTCTATCCTTCGGGGATCGCACCGCCGAAGACGAGCGCGATCAACTGGTCCTCCGGGCAGACACGAGCGAACAACGCCGTGGTTTTCTTCGGAACGGGTGGAAACATTACGGTGCGCTGCGACATGCTGTCCGGCTCGACCCAGGTCATTCTCGACGTCTTCGGCTACTTTCAATAGCGCGGGTGCGCGGCGCGCCCCGCGGGGCACAGAGTCGCTCGTGTTGTGTTACGGGAGTCCCGATATCGGCGTTGGTCGTAGATTCTCTCTTGGGTGTCGAGGGGGGCGCAGGGGGGATTGTTTTTCAAGCGGCCTCCGGAGTTGCGGTGGCGTTGGGAGTGTCAGGCAGTCTGTAGAGCCTGGAGCCGTCGAAGGCCTGGTTGCGCCTGAGCATGTTGTAGATAGCGACGAGGAGTTTTCGCATGACGGCGACGAGAGCTTGGATGGGTTTCTTGCCTTTGGCGAGGAGGTGGAGTGCGAACGCTTTCAGGTTGGGTTGCCATCGGCGGGCGACCAGAGCGGGCATGTAGAGGGCCGAGCGCAGGTACTTGTTGCCGGTCTTGCTGATGTGACCGGGTTTATTGACCGAGGTGCCCGAGCTTTCGTGTCGAGGATCCAGGCCGGCGTGAGCGACCCACTGGCGGGCATCGAGATCTTGGGAGAGGACGGCGATCTCGCCAAGGATCAGGATGGCGCTGGCGGAGGCTATACCGGGAGCGGTCATGAGCAGATCGAACTGGCTCTTGAGCTGCCGATGCAGGGCGATGACCCGTAGGGCTTCCTTCCTTAGGCGCAGGATGCTCTGCTGATGGTGTCGGATGCTGTCCTGCAGGTCGCGGCGGACGATCCTGGGTGTGGTCTGCGAGGAGAGAGCGGCATGGAGGCGGTTCTTCTCGGCCGTGCAGGCTGTGGTCAGGGCTTTGATGCGCCGAGCGATGGCCCGCAGCTCCAGGGCGGTCTCACTTGGGGGTTGCCAGGGCTCAAAGGGCATGCGAGCAGCGAAGTCTTCCAGCATCGCCGCATCAATCCGGTCGTTCTTGCTCCTGTTGCCCAGCGCCTCAGCGAACCGGCGAACCGCTCGAGGATTGGCCACCATCACTTCAATGCCTTGGCAGGCGCTCAACGCCAGAGCCAGGTCCAGGCCGTAGAGACCTGTCGACTCCAAGCAAACGCGCACGAGACGACCGGGCTTGGTCAAGTAACGGCAGATAGCCCGATGACCCTCGGGCGTGTTGGGAAAGCTCCGTGGAGCTTGTCGTTGGCCGTCGCGCCGAAGAACCACCGTCAACTCCTCGGCACTGACGTCGATCCCACCAGAATCAACCTTGAGCATCACAACCTCCCTTGGCTACGATGTCCCTTCGGCTCCCCGACCCTGCACCGTCTCCTGCCGACCTTGCAAATGCAGGCTCAAAAGGCCTCAGATTCTCCTCGGCATTGGAGAAGAGGGCGGGGGGCCGATCTACCTTCAGGCTCGAAGCCTCGGGGCGGGGACGGCCTTCCCGCCGAAGGAACCCGTTACCAAGAACTGAAGATACAAGGGGCGGGGCTTGTCCCCGCCCGCGGGCGGCCGCAAGGGCCGCCCCTACGGAGCCGACGTGCCTCAAGTCTTCGGTTACAGACACTAAAACGTCAACACCGGATTGAGCACGGCGAGGATCTCGGGGATGCGCGTGCTCGCCGGAGTCTTCTCCTCGACGGGGATGGGGCCGACGGACATTTCCAATGATCCCGAACGCTTGACCCGGACGAGGTAGGAGCCGGCGGCGAGACCGCGAAACTCGACGTGTCCGCCGGCATTCGCGGCGGCCGACTTCAAAGGCTCCCCGCTCGAGGCGTCGGTCCGGTACACGGTGACGGCCGCTCCCGGCACCGGCGAGAGGTCCCGATTGACCACGTTGACGACGATCACGCCGGGCGGGCTCCAATGGATCTGCGCGTCGCTCGTCCCGCTCAATCCCAGAAGAACGGATACCAGCCACAAAGTCATGCTTCGTCTCCTCTCGGATCCGTCACTTCGACGCGGAAACCAAGCCTGCGCGATCGGTCCACCCGCTCAATCCTTCCATGGCCCTCGCGGAAGTTGCTCGCGGTGGTGCAGGGTGTGTAGCGCGAGCAAGCGGTAGTACCGCGGCAGAGCGAGCCCGCCGAAATAGGGATGCGTCAGCCGGCGACCAAAAGCGGACCGATTCCCGCACGCGGCCTCGAACCGTCCGAGCGCCTCCGTCAGCCGACGCAGGGCCTCGGCCTGCCCGATGCCAGGCGCGGACGGGCGGACCTCGCGGGGCGCGACTCCCTTCGGGAATCGGCCCGTTCGGAGAATTCGGGGCAATACCGTGCGGCGTAGGAGAATTCGTTTCCACCACGGCAAGACACGCCGCATCGCCGAATCGCCCCGAAGCTCGCGATCGAGCGCCTCGAGCGCCAGGCGCAGATGCTCGGTGATCTCTCCAGCCGACCACTTTCCGGGCGCCGCCGGCCGCTCCCACTGTGCCGGCGGAACCCGCCGGGCGCGCTCAACGAAGGCGGCGAGAGCCGCGCGGTGCTCCGCGAGAGCCGCCGCGAGGGCGCCGCCCGATCGGCTCATGGCGCCGGAAACACCTTGACGTACCGACGCACCTCGGGCGCGTAGCCCAGGTGCTCGTAGACCGAGCGGGCGTGACGGTTCTCCTCGAAGACGGCCAGCGTGATCTTTCGGTAGCCGCGCCCCCGAGCCCAGTCCTCGGCCGCCCGCAAGAGCGAGCCGCCGATCCCCTTGCCTTCACCTTCCTTCGACACGGCGAAGATCCCGATGTGGCCGTGCTCCTCGAGGGTGAAGTAGTCGCGCAGCGTCTCGAGATACAGGAATCCGAGCGGGGACTGCGGCGGCGCCTCGGCGATCAGAAGAGCCGAACCCGGAGGCGGCGTCGCGAAAAAAGCGCGAAGCGTTCGCGCCTCCCCTTCGATCACCTCCTCCGCGCTTCGCCATGGTGGCGGCCCGAAGTCCGCCAGCCGGCGTGCCGCGTCCAGCACGAAAGACCGGTCTGACGGTTCCGCCGCCCGAATTCGGAGGCCGGGAGGAGCCGAGCGATCCGCGTTCACGGGCGACCGGAGCGAGTCCGCCGCGACGGGCGCCGCTTCTTCGGCTTCTGCCCGCCAGTCTTTTTCGCGGGCGTCTTCGTCGCGCGCGGCGCGGGCTTCTTCGGCGCCTTCCCCGAGCGCATTGATCTCGGCCGCGCGTGCCGGGGCTCATAGATACCGAGCTTGCCCCCGCCCGGCAGGCTCACATGCGTGAGCAACCCCCAGCCCTGGTTCTGCACCGGGTCGCAGTCGATGTTGCTCTTCTTCAGCTTCGCGATGAGCGCCTCGACATCGTCACACATCAGATAGAACTGGTGCACGCCATTCTCGTTAGACGGATGCACGGCGACTTCCGCCGGCGGCAAGCCGAAGATCAGCCATCCGCCGCCCACATCGACGTGGGTCAGCCCGAGCACGTCGCGCAGGAAGGCGCGGTCGGCATCGGGATTCGTGCTCGAGATGATCGAGTGCGCACCGATGATCAAGGCCGTCTCCCTTCGCCGAGCACGAGTTGATTGCCTTCCCACCCGGCCAGCTTCGCCCGCGGGCTAGAGCCGCGCCAGCTCTGCCGAGCTACGGCCCAGAGTTCCAAATATCAATGACGCACTTCCATTCGCCACCGGGAAGGCGGCGCCATACGGCGATGCCCCGCCCCGTGACCGTCATGAGTTTCCCATCAGGTCCAGGAACCGTGAGAGCGTTTGTTCCGGTCGTATACCCCAACGTGCCGTCGGCACTCACCGACGCCTCGTCCGAGCGCCAGCTGATATGGAACCCCGGTGTGGCGAGACTCCCCTGAACGAAAGACCGGATCGCCGACTTCCCGTGGACAACTGGCGCTCCTGCCGGGAACACCGTCGCGTCGTCGCTCCAGAACGAAACAATGCGCTCAACATCCTTGCCCTCAGCCGCAGCCGCCGCCCACTCGCGGTCGACACGCAGGAGAACCTCCTTGTCCCGCTCCACTCTTGAAACGGTGGCGCATCCAGCGGCCAGAACTCCGAGGCTGACGACTGCTGCTGCGCGAATCCTCTGCATCCGCTCCTCCACCCCTGTCACGACGGCGACTTCATCACGGCCCAACCGGAGATTAGACACCCGCGTGCCCGCGCCCCCGCGCGAGGTCCCGCCGGAGCTGCCGGAACGCGACCTGCAGCTCCGTGAACTCCTCTTTCTCCAGGCGGTCGAGGCCGGCGACGAGGGCGCGCAGATTCTCTTGCAGCAAGCCGGGGCCTTCCGGCGCCGTCAACGCCGTGTTTCCGGGCGCCAGGCTTCCGCAAACAGCCGGGCGAAGTTACCGCCCAAGATTTTCGTCACCCGCTCCTCCGAGTGGTCGCGCGCGCGCAACTGCCCCGCGATGGTCTCGAAGCGCCTCGGTGTGTTGAGATCCGGAACGAACGTATACACGTCCTCGGTTTCTCCCGGCGCCGAGATCCCGCGGCGCCGGCGGCCGGCGATGTCCTCGTGAAACCTCTTCAGGTATTCCGGCGTGAGCTGCACGGCGGAGATCGATCCGTCGGTGCCGATCCCGACGTGGTCCTCGCCGCAGACTTGCACGGCGTGCTCGATGTGCCGGATCACATCCTCGGCCATCGGCTGGCCCTTCGTTCGGAGAAAGGGCATCAGGTAGATTCCGACGACGCCGCCCTTCTCGGCAAGCCGCCGCAGATCCTCGTCGGTCTTGTTGCGCGGAAGGTCCGCGAGCGCGGCGCAGCCGGAATGCGTGATCGCAACGGGTCTCTTCGAGGCCGCGATCCCCTCGGCGGTCGTACGCTCACCGCAGTGGGAAAGGTCCACGAGAATGCCGAGCTCGTTCATTCGCTCGATCACCCGGTGGCCGAGGCTGCTCAGGCCCCCGTTGCCAGGCTCGAGGCACCCGTCGCCCAGCAGGTTGCGCCGGTTGTAGGTCAGTTGAATGATGCGGACGCCGAGACCCGAGAACGTCTCGAGCCGGCCGACGTCGTCTCCGAGCGCCAGCGTGTCCTGAAAGCCGTAGATGAGGCCGAGGCGGCCCGTGGACTTGGCCGTCTGGATGTCGGCGGCGGACTTCACTTTCATGAGGACGTCCGCGTGTGCGTCGATCTCGCGCTCCCAGTAGGCAATCTGCTTGACCGTCTCCTCGAAGGCCCCCGAAACGGCACCCACGGAGCCGACGGTCACGTTGGTGGCGGTCACGCCGGAGGCGCGCACGTTGGCGATCTCGGCGGCGGTCAGGGCAGCCTCGTCGCTCTCCCGGTTGGCGCTGCCCGGCCCGCCGAGCGCGTCGATGACGATCGCCTTCTCGTAGCCGGGAAAACCCGGCGCCGACGCGGTGGCTTCGGCTGCTCCGCGCCATCCGAAGGCCGGCGCCGCACCGGCCAGGCTCGCCGCGGCGGCGGCGGAGAGCGCGAGGAATCTTCTGCGGTCGAACGCAGGCGTCATGGTCCCTCCGTGAGTGCCTCGTAAACGAAGAGCGGGCGAGTCAAGCGTTGGCCGGTGTCGCCGCCCGGACGGCGAAAACGATGTGCTTGAAGCCCCGGAACTGGACCTCGCGCTCGGGCTCCATGCCGAGCTTCCCGGCCACGCCCTGAGACGGGACGTTCTCGGGCCGGATGAGCGAGATCACGCGGCGTTCGCCGCGAGCCCGGAAGGCGTGGTCGCGCACTCCGAGAGCCGCTTCGCTCGCGTATCCCCGGCGCCAGAACGGCCGGTGAATCAGGTAGCCAATTTCCGGCTCCCAGTCGCCCTCGACCTCCTGAAGCAGCAGCCCCACCTGCCCGATGGGCGCCCCGCTCTCGCGGCTCTCCACGAGCCAGAGGCCGTGGCCGTGGTCCGCATAGCGCCGGAGCTGCCGCTCGATCCACTCCCGCGACTCTTCCCGATCGAGCGGCTTCGGGTAGAAGCGCATCACCTCCGGGTCGCCCAACATCGCGGCGACGAAGTCGAGGTCTGAGGGAACGAGCTCACGCAGGCAAAGCCGCGTCGTTTCCACCAGAAAACTCACGCGAAATCCTCGTCGAGCGTCACGGGGTAGCGCTGCTCGTGCCCGCAGATCCAGGCCTTGATCTCAAGGGTGCCCGTCGCCCGCGTGCTCATGCCGGTTCCTTTCGCTCGCCCTTGCAAGTCAGTCGAACTCGATCATCGAGGCGGCCTGTTCCGGCCCGACGCGCCCCGCCACGATGTCGGCCTTGAAGTAGTTCTCACCGCGCAGGGGCGAGCCCGAGAGGCGCCGCAGCATCGCGATCTGGCCCACGTGCGTGAGCGCGTCCGCGATCGGGCCCTGGAAGAGCTTTTCCTCGGGACATTCGAGCGGGGCCTCAGAGGCGATCCGGTCGTCGAGCGCGCGCACTGCCTCGAAGAAGCGCGCGACCTCCGCGTCCCACGGGAGCGTCGCGGAGTCCTTCCAGACGTGCATTCCCCGACACAGATGCAGTGCCCAGTCGAGCAGGTCGCCGACGTGCGCGAGGATCTCGGCCGGCGCGCGCGAGGTGCTGCCGGCGCGAAATCCGGCGAACTCCGGAGGCGCACCCCGGACGGCCTTGCCGCCGCGATAGGCGAGGGTCGCGACCGTGTGCCGAAGGAGGCTGCGTTTGGAGTCCGGTTGGGATTGCATGGTTACCTCCAGCGCCCGGATCGACGGATAGCCTCTCACACGATCCGATGCTCTTCCGTCAGGAAGTACGCCACTCTCGAGGGATCGATGAAGTTCGGCTCATCGGCCGAGGAGGTGGCCCAGGCGTCCGACGTGCGCGCGGCACGGAGCGCTTCCAGGTCGTCGAACCAGGCTTGCGGGTGATGCAGTAGACGAGTTTGATCAACCGACTCTCCTTTCGTTCAGTCGTAGATCCCGTCCGCGAACCAGGCGTTGGAGGCCCGGTCGCGGTAGATACGGTACAGACCTCCTTCGGTGAGCTCCACGTCCCAATAGTCGCGTGCGGCGGGGGCGTCGGACCACCACCCCTCCTCCATGGACCAGGGACCTGCGGCGATGCGGACGGAGCCAGCGATCTCGAGGGAGGCGCCGTTGGCGCCGGCGGACTTGAGGGAGAGGAGGCGGAAGGGGGCGACGAGAAGACCCTCACCCCGACCCTCTCCCAGAGAGAGAGGGAGTAGGTCCCGCCCTCCACCGTCCACAATCACCTCCAACTCCACCGGCGGGCGCAGCACGCGCACGGCGAGAAGGCCGCGGCCGGCGCGCGGAGGACGGGCGATTTCCGGAGGCGCCGGCGGCTCGTAGGCGGCGGAGGCGAAACGCTCGGGACGGTGGCCGTTTACGGCGCGCGGGGACGACACGCGGTCGGCGCCCAGAAGCGACGCCAGGCGCGCGATCGTCGTCGCGAGCCGATCGGGCGAGAGCGCGGGCGGGCCGAAGAGAGAGAGCTGCGCGCGGCACGGCTTGTCGGGATGCGCGGCGAAGGTGAAGCCCATGACCGGCATGCCCGGAGGACGCGCCTCGAGCTCCAGGCGCACGAGTGTCAGGAGCGTCTTCACCTCGAGCGTGGGGGCCGGAAGCGCGATCGCGCGCGCGTCACAGCCGTCGGGATCGAGCTTCAGGATCAGCTCCAGGCGCCGGCAGGCGAGCCCCTGCGCTTCGAGACGCCGAGACAGCCTCTCGAGCGCTGCGTTGCCGACGAAGAGGAAAGGCTCGAGCGCCACGAGCGGCCACTCGAGCTCCATCCCCTCGGAGAGGGAAAGCGCCGGCAGGCGCGGCTCGAGGGGGCGCAGGTCGAGGCCGCGCGCCGCGGCGTGAAACCGCCGGCCGAGCTCCCCCAGGCGGCTCTCCACCTCTCCCGGCGGGAGCTTCGCGAAGTCCCCGACCGAGCGGACGCCCCACCGCTCGAGCGTCGCCGCGATCTCGATCTCCGG
>JBGPCK010000064.1:0-16701 GCA_041481715.1 Thermoanaerobaculia bacterium
ATCAGCGCGCCCGGAACGATCAGCGGGAAATAGACCGTCGGAGGATGAAAACCGTAGTCCATCAGGCGCTTGCCGATGTCGACGGCGTGAACGCCGCGCTCGGCCTGCCGTTTGTCGGAGAACACGACCTCGTGCAGCGTCGGCGCGTCGTACTTCAGGTGATAGACGCCCGAAAGGCCCGCGCGGATGTAGTTGGCGTTCAGAACGGCGCCGTGCGCGACTTCGCCGATCCGGTTGCCATACGCGGCAATGTAGGCGAGCGCCCGCACGAACATGCCGAAGTTGCCGAGGAACGTCCTCAGGCGGCCGATCGACTCGGGCCGGTCGAAATCCAGCGTGAACACGCCGTCGTTCCGCCGTTCGACCGTGGGCCGCGGAAGGAAAGGAACCAGCCTCTCCGCCACCGCGACCGGGCCCGCTCCCGGGCCGCCGCCGCCGTGCGGCGTCGAGAAGGTCTTGTGCAGGTTCATGTGCATCACGTCGATGCCCATCCGGCCCGGTTTGGCGACTCCCACGAAGGAGTTGAAGTTGGCGCCGTCGCAGTAGAGAAGGCCTCCCTTGGCATGCACGATCGCCGCGATCTCGGTGATCCGTTCCTCGAAGATGCCCAGCGTGTTGGGCACGGTCAGCATCAGGGCCGCGACCTCCTCGGTCATCGCCTCCTCGAGCACGTGCAGGTCGAGGGTGCCGCGGGCGTTCGACTTGAGCTCCCGGACCTTGTAGCCCGCGAAGTGCGCGGAGGCCGGGTTGGTGCCGTGCGCGGAGTCGGGGATCAAGACCGTCTGGCGCGGGTTGCCCGACTTTGCCAGAGCCGCTCGAATCATGAGGATCCCGGCGAGCTCGCCCTGCGCGCCCGCCGAAGGCTGTAGCGTGACGCGCGAAAGGCCGGTCAGCTCGATCAGGATTCGCTCCAGGCGCCACGCAAGCTCGAGCGTTCCCTGGCTCACTTCCTCGGGCGCCAGCGGGTGCGACGCCGCGAAGCCGGGCAGCCGCGCGACCTCCTCGTTGGTGCGCGGGTTGTGCTTCATCGTGCAGGAGCCCAGGGGATACACACCCTGGTCGATCGAGAAGTTCAGGCGCGAGAGGCGAGTGAAATGCCGCGCGACCTCGACCTCCGTAATCTCCGTCTCCCCCTCGATATCCGCGCGCGTGAGCTCCGAGGGAATCGCCATCGCCTCGGGCACGTCGAGCGGCGGCAACGAGTAGCCGACCTTTCCGTGGCCCGAGCGTTCGAACACGAGCGGCTCAGGGCGGGGCTCCGGGTGCCGCCGATCTCCGCGGGCGGACACCGCCGCTTTTTCTTCGATCTCCGCCCTCACGACGCCTTCTCGAGCTCGGTCGCGAGGCGGTCCATCTCCTCGCGCGTGTTCATCTCCGTGACCGCCACGAGGAACCGGTTCGGCCGTCCCGACTCGAAGCGGGAGAGGGGCACACCCCCGAGGATCCCCTTGCGCGCGAGCCGAGAGAGCAGCGGCTCTGCCGGCACCGGCGCTTCGACGACGAACTCGTTGAAGGTCGGGCCCGGATACGGGATCCGGTAGCCCGGCAGATTCGCGATTCGTCCCTTCAGGTACTCCGCTTTCGCGTGGCTCTGAGTGGCCACCTCGCGCAGCCCCTGTCGGCCCAGCAGCGACATATGGACATTCGAGGCGAGCGCCATCAGCCCCTGATTCGTGCAGATGTTGGAGGTCGCCTTCTCGCGGCGGATGTGCTGCTCACGGGTCGAAAGGGTCAGGCAGAAGGCCCGCCGCCCTTCCGCGTCGCGTGTCTCCCCCACCAGCCGCCCCGGAATCTGGCGCTGGTGGGCCGTACGGCAGGCGAGAAACCCGAGCAGGGGGCCCCCGTTTTGCATCGGCACGCCGAGCGACTGGGCCTCTCCGCAAGCGATGTCCACGCCTGCCGGGCCGGGAGGTGCGAGCAGGCCGAGCGAGGCCGCTTCGGCCACGACCGCGATCGCGTGAGCGCCGTGTCGCGACGCGGCTCGGGCCGGCGTCTTCCAGTCTTCGATGCGGCCGTAGAAGTTCGGCGACTGGACCGCGACGGCGAAGGTCTTCTCATCCACGGCCGCGTCGAGAGCCGCCACGTCGGTCGTTCCATCGGAGGAAAGTGGCACCTCCGCGACTTCGAGGTGGAGGTTGGCAAAGTAGGTCCGGACAGTCTCGCGGTACTCCGGATGGATGCCGGCCGAAAGCACCGCGCGGCGGCGCCCGCGCGCGAGGCGGTCGGCCATCAGCAGCGCCTCGACGAGCGCGGACGCCCCCTCGTAGAGGGAGGCGTTGGCCACGTCGAGGCCCGTCAGCAGGCAGATGTGGGTTTGGAATTCGAAGATCGACTGAAGCGTACCCTGCGAAACCTCAGGCTGGTACGGCGTGTACGCCGTGAGCCATTCGGCCCGATAGAGGAGTTGATCGGCGATGGCCGAGACGTAGTGATGGTAGAGGCCGGCGCCGAGAAAAAACGCCGTGTCGCGGGCGCTCGCGTTCTTAGCCGAGAGGCCGCCGAGCAAACGCCGGATCTCGATCTCCGACATCGGGGGCGGCAGTTCGGGGTCCCCGCGGACCTCGGGCGGGATCGACGCGAAGAGATCCTCCATCCGCGTCGCGCCGATCGCCTGCAGCATCGCCGCCCGGTCGGCGTCGGAGGTGGGAAGAAACTTCACTTCTCTTCGCTCTTCACGTACTCGGCGTAATCCTCCGCCGTCATCAGCTTCTTCACTTCTTCGTCTGTCGAGAGCTTGATCCGCACGAGCCAGCCATCGCCGAAGGGATCGTCGTTGACGATGCCGGGCTCGGCGATCGCCGCCTTGTTCACCTCGATGACCTCCCCCGAGACGGGCGAGAAGAGCTCCGATACCGCCTTGACCGATTCGACGGTTCCAAATTCCTCGTCCGCGTTGAAGACGTGCCCGGCCTCCGGGAGCTCCAGGTAGACGATCTCGCCCAGCTCTTTCTGAGCGTGCTCCGTGATTCCGATCGTCCCGATGTCTCGATCGATCCTCACCCACTCGTGGCTCTGTGTGTAGTGGAGATCCTCCGGATTCACGAGGGCACCTCCTTCTTCCTCCGGTAGAACGGCGTCTCGACCACCCGCGCCTTCGCGGTGCGGCCCCGGATCTCGATCTCGAGCTCGACGCCGACAACGGCGGCCGCCGCCGGCAGGAGCGCCAGCCCGATGGGCCTGCCCAGCGTGGGCGAGTGCGTGCCGGAGGTCACGACGCCGGCGCCCTGCGCCGTTGCGACCGGGTAGCCGTGGCGCGCGATCCCCCGGTCCACCATCTCGAACCCCACGAGCCGGCGCGGCACGCCTTTCGCTTTCTGGTCGGCCAGCGCGTCCCGTCCGACGAAGTCCCCCTTGTTCATCCGCACGATCCAGCCGAGGTCCGCCTCCCAGGGCGTGACGGTCTCGTCGATGTCGTTGCCGTAGAGCGCCATCTTCGCCTCGAGCCGCAGCGTGTCCCGCGCGCCGAGGCCACAGGGCGCGACCCCCTCCGGGCGCCCCGCTTCGAGCAGCCCCCGGAAGACTCCCGGCGAGGCCTCCGGAGGCAAGTACAGCTCGAAGCCGTCCTCGCCCGTGTAGCCCGTGCGGGAGACGAGCGTCGGGACCCCGAGCACTTTCGCCATCCGGAAGCCGTAGTACGGCAGGCTCGACGGATCGGGCTCGCAGAGCCGCGCGACCAGCCGGGCCGAAAGCGGCCCCTGCACGGCGATGAGAGCGTAACTCTCGGAACGATCCTCAATGCGCGCCTCACCCGCGGCGTGAGCGCGCGCCCACGCGACGTCCTTGCCGGTATTCGAGGCGTTGACGACCAGCAGATAGGAGTCAGCCGCGCGGCGGTAGACGAGCAGATCGTCCACGAACGTTCCCCGCTCGGTCAGGAACGCCGAGTATTGGATCCGTCCGTCCGGCAGCTTGCCGACATCATTGGGGGTGAGCCCCTGAACGACCCGGAGAGCCTCGGGCCCGGCCACCTCGAGCTCGCCCATGTGCGAGACGTCGAAGAGGCCCACTCGCTCCCGCACCGCGCGGTGCTCCTCGAGGATCCCCGCATACTGAACCGGCATCTCCCAGCCGCCGAAGTCGATCAGCTTCGCGCCGAGCTCGCGGTGGACATCGAAGAGAGGGGTGCGTTTCAAGGCGACGGCTTCGCCGGCAGGGGCAGACATGCGGAACGGGAAATTAGCACAAGATTCGCAAGGCGCAGGGCTCCGGGCGTTCGGCGCCCGGGAGCGCTGGGATCGCCTCCAATAGAATCTGTCCGGATTTGGGAGGTTGTTCCGTGATTCGCCGCAAGAAAGGACCAATCCCGTGAGCGCGGCGCCGGCCGATGCCGCACGCGAGGCGGCGCGCCGCTGCGAGGGCGCTGGGCTCACCGCCGAGGCGGACCTGCTCTATCAGCATGCCGCGAGTCTCGATCTCGCCGACCGCGCGGAGGCCGCGTCGTCGCTGGCGCGCGTGCTGCTCGCCTCGGGGCGCAGCGACGAGGCCCGCGCCCTGGCCACGGAGAGCGACGACTCGGTGCTGCTCGGCATGCTCGCGCTCGAGTCGCACGATTTCAAGTCCGCCCGCCGGCTCCTGGACGAGGCCCGGAGGTCGAACCCGTTCGATCCCCGCACGGCCTCCGCCCGCGGCCGGCTCGCTTTCCTGGAGCGGCGATTCGCCGACGCGGTCGGCGACCTGCTCGAGGCCGCTCTGCTGCGGCCGGATGGACTGCCCGACGCGACGGACGTGCGGTTTCTCAAGGCCGCGCGGGCCCTCGCGCCGGAAGAGATCCCGGGCTGGCCGGAGTCGGCCGGAGAGGCCTCCGCGCGCCTCCAGGCCGCCGCCAGCGCGCTCTCGCCCGGCCTCGCCTGGCCCGACCGGACGCCCGCGCTCGTGCGCGCGCTGATCGCCCGGGGTGTGACCGCGGACGGCGTGCTCGACCGCGCGCGGCGCCTGGCCGAGATGCCGGCGCTCTCGGGCCTGCCCGACCGCGCTCTGCTCGCGGCCGCCACGGGCGGGGAGCTGCGGCGGCTCGCCGCCGGCAGCTATCTGTACCGAGCGGGAGATTCCTCGGCGGAGATCTCGCTCGTGGTGTCGGGGCACCTCCAGCTCGGTTGCGAGACCCCCGTCGGCGCTCAGCCGCTCGGGCAGGCCCGCGAAGGAGACTTCGTCGGCGAGGAGGCGCTGATCGGCACCGCGCGCTCGGCCGACGCACGGGCGCCGAAAGCCGCGACGCTGCTCGGCTTCACGGCCGACTTTCTCGCAGACGACAGCGACCGGGCGGCGTGGCTGCGCCACCTGCGCGCCTGCCTCGCGCGACGCCTGGCGCGCTTGAACGACCTCTTCCGCGACTTCTTCCCCGGATCGACGCCGGCATCGAGTCTGCCCCGGCCCGCCGGCGGCGACGCCGCCGCTCTCTCCGCGGAGGAGAAGTCCCGATCGCTCTCGACGGGAGGCCTGTCTTCGTCGGACCGCTTCCTCTTCGCCGCCTTCGCCGAGGAGCGCCGCTACCCGGCCGAGGCGGTCATCTTTCGCGAAGGAGACGCAGGAGACGCCCTCTACGCCGTCGCGCAGGGGCGGGTCCGCATCTCGCGGCAACTGGCGGGAGGGGAAGAGGCCTTCGCGATCCTCCCGCCTGGTGAGATCTTCGGCGAGATGGCGATTCTCGATCCGGAGGCTCCCGGCCGCTCGGCCGACGCGCGCGCCCATGAGGAGACGGTGCTGCTGACCCTGTCGCGCGCGCGCTTCGAAAAGCTCGAGCGGTCGGATCCGGAGGGGTGCGCCGAGCTTTCGGCGGTTCTCTGCCGCCTCGCGGCGCGCCGTTGTGTGGAGACCGCGGAGAGGCTCGCGCGCTGGAGAATGATGGCCGGACCGGGCTAAGGCCGGGAAGGCAAGACGCGGTGAGCGGGAGACGGAGCGTCGCTTTCATCCCCCGCCTCCCCGCCGGCCGGACTGCCCGCCTGCTCGAGCCAACGTCGCAGAACGACCGCCAGGCGGTCCACGTGTTCCCGGAGGTAGCTTTCGTGATCCCCGGGGACGTCCGCGACTTCGATCCCTGCGGCCACCCGCACCCAGGCCGCGGCGAGGCCCGCCCGCCTTCCCGTCTCGCTCCGAACCAAATGAATCCGGCCATCGAACGGCGTCGGCCGCGAGGCGAAGAGCGCGCCCACGTAGGAGGCTCGCTGACGCTGAAGCAGTTGCCGAGTGGCGCCGTGGATCGCTCGAAATCTCCGCGCCGCGACGCGGACCTTCTCGGCCGTGTAGACGCTGCGCCGGGGAGGCTCGAGCGTGCGGAGGACCGTCCAGTGATGGCGCAACCGGCGAAAAAGATTGTCCCCCCACGGCGCCCGCACCCAGCGAAACGCATGCAGCAGGCGCCGAAAGGGCGACGGAAAGGGCGTGTCGAGCAGAGCGAGCAGCGCAACGTCCTCTCCGGTCTCGCGCAGCTTTCGCGCCATCGCGTGCGCGAGAATGCCGCCGACGCACTCGCCGACGAGGAGGTACGGGCCTCGGGGCTGGACGGCGCGCATCTCTCGGACGTTGCGGGCGGACAGCTCGTCAACGACATGCGGCGCCGCGCCCGAGCGAAAGCCAAAGAACGGGAACTCGGAGCCCACCCTCCGAGCGAGGCGAGCATCCACCAGTAGGTCGCCTCCCTCCCCGACCCCGCCGGGCACGAAGAAGACCGGCCGTCGGTTCCCGCCGCGCTGGAGGCAAACGAGCGCGCCCAGCCCGGCGGGTGCCTGCGACTGGATGCGAGAAGCCAGGAGCGCAGCGGTCGGGGCTTCCAGAAGATCGGAAGCGGAGAGCTCGCTTCCGAAGGAATCGCTCAAGCGCCGCAGCGCGTCGACGCCGGACAGCGAGCTACCGCCGAGATCGAAGAAGTCGTCTTCCACGCCCACGCCGTCGAGCCCCAGGACTTCGGCGAAAACGCGCGCGACCTCGGCCTCTCTGTTATCCCGTGGCTCCACGTACTCGGTCTCGAGAGCGTCGGGGCGGGCGGAGTCGGGCTCCGGCAGGAGCCTGCGGTCCACCTTGAAGCTCGAGGTGCGGGGCAGCTCGGACAGAAAGACGAAGGAGGACGGGATCATGTAGTCGGGCAGGCGCTCGGCCAGAGCGCGGCGCAAGGCGCCGATTCCGGGAAGGCCGTCGGCGCCTCGCACCACGTACGCGACGAGGCGCAAACCCTGGGGCCCCTCGCGTCCCGCCACGGCGGCCTCCCGGACTCCCGCGACCGCGGCGAGCGCCAGCTCGACTTCCTCGAGCTCGACGCGGTGCCCACGCACCTTCACGCGCGAGCCCTTGCGGCCCACATACAGCAAGCACCCATCGGCAAGCTGTCGCCCGAGGTCGCCCGTGCGGTACAGACGCGCGCCTTCGCGCCCGGGAACGGGACGGAACACCTCCGCCGTCCGGACCTTGTCCTTCCAGTAGCCGACCGCCAGCGTCTTCGCGATGACGGCGATCTCACCTTCCCCGGTCGTCTCCCGGCCCTCTTCGTCGAGAAGCACGACTTCGGTCTCGTCCACGGCATAGCCCAGCGGCGAAGCACCCGGCCAGTCGGTGTCGTGGTCGGCGAACCATTGCCGGATCACATTCATTTCGGTCGAGCCGAGGCCGACGTGAAAGAGGCAACTCTTCGGAAAGCGGCTGCGATAGAGCTCGAAGTCGGAGGCGAGGGCCGGCTCACCGCCCAGCTTGATCACCCGAAGTCTCGAAAGATCCACCCGGCCGTCGAGCGCCGAGGCGAACGCACGAAAGACGCTCGGCACCGAGTGACAGATCGTGATGCTCTCTCGCGCGAGCCAGGCCGGGAGATTCCGCAGCCCATCGCCGCGCAGCGAAAAGGGACAAACCGATGCCCCGTTCAAGAGCGCGCCGAAAATATCGGAGACGGAGGCGCCGAAGCTGACGGAGGACAGGAGCGTGAGCCGGTCGTCCGGCGCGATTCCCAGGCCGTTGGTGAGCTTGGCGACGTTGTGCAGGACATTCCGGTGGCTCTGCATGACGCCCTTGGGCACACCGGTCGAGCCCGACGTGAAGAGCACGTAAGCCAGGTCGTCCGGGGAGACCGCGAGGCCGGGATCCCCCGACGGACCTCGGGTGGCGACCTGGTCCACGAGCCAGACCGGAACGCGGTCTTGGGCGAGCAGGCTTGCAGACCCGAGGCGCGGTTCGTCCGCCAGGAGGATCGCCGCGTCGAACTCGCCGAAGATCGCGGCGAGGCGGCTCGGGCCGAGGTCCGGATCGAGGGGTATGTAGAACCGGCCGGCCTTCAGAGTTCCGAGCATCGCGGCTAAGAGCGACGCGCCGGGCTCCAGAAGCAGGGCCACCGGGCCGGGCACGGCGTGCAGTCCGGTCGTGAGCGCGTGTGCCACGCGGTTGGCGGACGCGTTCAGTTCCGCATACGTGCAGATGCCGGCCGGCCCGCGCACAGCCACGCGAGGCCCATTGGCCCGCACGATTTTCTCGAACCGGCCGCCGATCGACTGCTCGACCTCGCTCGCTTCGAATCGCGCGAAGGCCCGAGCGGGAAGCACAAATCGCACGGAGCGGCCCGCCTCGCGGGGCAGCTGTTCACTCGACACGCTTACGTCCCGCCGTAGATCGCCTGCATCCGCGTGTAGAACTCGGGGTCACCCGGCCCGTGCTCCGGGGGCCCCAGACCCGAGGCCTTCCAGCCGCCAAACGGCGCCGCGGCATCCGCGTCGGCCGTTGCGGCATTCCATTTGACCACGCCGGTCTGCGCCGTTTCGAGGAACCGCTGTTGCCATGCTCCCGGCCCCGCGAAGAGCGCCGCGACGAGCCCCTGCCTGACGCCGTTGCAAAGCTCCAGCGCCTCCTCGAAGTCGCCCGCCCGCTGGAGGACGAGAACCGGGCCGAACGTCTCCTCCTGCACGATCTCACTCTCCCGATCGGCGCCCACGACGATCGTGGGCGGATAGTACGCCCCGGCGCCGCGAAGCTCGCGGGCGAGAGAGCCCGCCTCGTGGGGCGCCAGTTTCCGTTCGGCCTGTCGCGTCGCGCGCTCGACCGTCGCGGCTACGCGGTCCCGCGCCTCCGCAGAGATCAGCGGCCCCACCTCCGTGGCCGGATCCAGCGGATCGCCCCAGTGCAGGGCGGCGACCTCGGCCGCCAGCCGGTCGAGGAACGCCTCGAAGAGCCGCGCATCGACGACCGCGCGCCGGTTGGCCGTGCAGCGCTGGCCGGCGAAGGAGAAAGCGCCGCGGGCGACGAGCCCCGCCGCGCGCGCGAGATCGGCGCCCTCCCAGACGATTGCGGCGTTGTTACCGCCGAGCTCCGCCTGCAGCGGAATACGCCGCCGCGCGCAGATTTCCTGCGCCGTCCAGCCTGCCAGCGACGAGCCCGAGAGCGAAACGGCGTCGACGCCGCCGTCGCTCATCACGGCGCCTGCGGTCCCGTGGTCCCCGGCGACGAGGTTGACCAGACCGTCGGGCAGACCGGCCTTCCGCGCGAGCTCCAGCGCGCGCAGCGCCAAACGCGTCGCGGCCGGCGCAGGCTTCCAGACGACGGCGTTGCCCAGCGAAACGGCCGGCGCGATCTTTCCAAGAGGGATCGCGAGCGGATTGTTCCAGGGTGTCACGACGGCCACCACACCGAGCGGCACGCGCCGCAACGCGGAATTCGGGCCGCAGGGAAAGACACCGTTTCGTGGCGCCGCCGGCGCCGCGCGCACGAGCGCCGCGGCTCGCCGCACCTCCGCCTCACCCGCCGTCACGGGCTTGCCCACCTCCACGGCAAGGTCGCGGGCGAGCACGGGAGCCTCGGTCTCGAGCAGGTCCGCGAGCTGCGCCAGACACTGCGAGCGCCGGGCCGCCGGCATCCTCTCCCACTCTCTCCGGGCGGAGCGCGCTGCGGCGGCAGCCGCTGCGGCCTCCTGTCGCCCCGAGACCGGAACGGCGAAGATTGGCCGTCCCGTCTCGCGCGGGGAGCGGTGGAGAAGCCTCGGCAACCCGTCGCCGCGCAGCTGCCCGCCGGCGATCACCGCGGCCGGCAGGCAAGGCTCCGCCCGCGCCGGCGTCTCGCCGCCGTGCGAGAGCCGGGCGAGCAATTCCTCCACGGACGCAAAGCGGGCGGCCCGTCCCTCGAGATAGCGCCGCGTCACCGCGGCATGCAGCGGGTCGTCGCTTCCGACCGCGTCCTCCGCGACCCACACCGAAAAGCCCCGCTGGTATGCGTCGAGAACCGTCGCGCGCACGCAGCCGTGCAAGTGCACGCCGGCCACCAGAAGCGTGTCCGATGCGGCCGCGGCCAGTGCCCGGTCGAGCGCCGGCGCGGAGAACGCGCTGAAGAAACGCTTCAGAACCACCGTCTCCGTGGCGACAGGCGCAAGCTCGGGTGGGGCGGCTTGGCCGGGCGTCCCGCGCACGCAGATCCAGCGGCCGAGCTCCTTCCAGTGCGGCATCCGATCGTCGGCCTCGGCGTCGACCGAGGTCATGGCGTGGACGACCGGCACGGCGAGGGCGCGCGCGCCGGCGACGAGCCGGGACGCCCGGCGCACGATTTCGGCGCCGGCCGGCTCGAGCCCCGGGGCGGAAAGAAAGTCGTTCTGGAGGTCGACGAGGAGAAGCAGCGGTCTCATCCGGCGGTGGAGCGGGCAAGCCGCGCCACGGCCGAGGCGATTCGCTCCCCCATCTCCACGGTTCCGACGAGCGTCGTGCCTTCCTCAGCGATGTCGAAGGTGCGGAACCCGAGCCGCAGGACCTCATTCACACCGACCTCGATCCACGCCGCCTCGCGCGTGAGACCGAAGCTCTCCCTCAACATCATTGCGAGGGCCGCGATCTGCCCCATCGGGTTGGCCCGGTCGAGGCCCGCGAGATCCACCGCCGACCCGTGGTTCGTCTGGTAGACCGCGGCGCCGTTCTCGGAGAAGTTGCCGGAGTAGGACACGCCCCGCGAGCCGAGCAGAACCGCTCCGAGGTCCGCCAGGACATCGCCAAAGAGATTGGGACAGGCAATGACATCGAAGGCGCGCGGCTCCTGGATCAAGCGATACGCGATCAGGTCAATGTCGAGGCAACCGAAACTCACCCCCGCCCGGGAGGCCGCCTCGCGAGCAAGCTCCCGCCAGAGCGCGCTGATGCCCGGAATTCCGCCTTCCTTCACGACGACGGAGAGCTGTCCGCGTCGCCGCGCGGCGAGCGCCGCCGAAGCCTCGAGAATCCGGCGAACCTGCCGTTCGCTGTAGCGGAAGCGGTGCTCGCAGATCCGTCCTTCCGCAGCATCGACGGTTTCACTCCACTCGCCCTGATACACGCCGCCGATGTTTTCGCGGACGATCAGGACGTCCGCGCCGGCGACGGCGGATACCTTCAGTCGGCACGTGTGGGAGAGCGGATCACAGGGACGAAGAGGGCTGATCTTGCAATAGAGATCGAAACGCCGACGCAAGTCGTAGACGAAACGGCCTCCGCCCGGGCCGGCCAGGATCGCGCCGTCCTCTGCGAAGACGTCCGAGCAGAACGAAGCAACCTCCTCGGACAGCGCCCGGCCGGAGCGCGCCTCCGCCGCGCGTCCGATTGCCCCTCCGGTGCGAACCTCGAACCGACTGCCTCCGGCCGCTTCGACGGCCGCGAGCACGGCAAGCGCCGCCCCGGTCACTTCGGGACCAATTCCTTCCCCCGGAAGGACGCCCACAGTCAGGCAGCCTCGGGGCGCACCGCCGCTGCGCGGTTGGCGAAAAACCGCATCGGTCCAGAGGGCCGGTCCTTTCACCAGGCCAGAGCTCGGCTGCATCGGATCTCCCTTGTTGACGGCGGAGTCTATCTCCGGCTGGCCCCGGGGGGTCAAGGCCAATCGGTCGACCGGTGCGAAGGGGATCTCGGAGAGAGCGGACGATCCGAAGAAATCAACCCTTCTTCAGCGACACCTTCACCGTGGCCCGGTCTCGCTCGGCATTGGAAGACACCAGGATGCGCACGGTCTTCGCCTCGTAACCGGGTGCCGACAGCAGCAAATCGTGCACGGTTGGCCCCGACAGCTTCAGGGGCGATGCCGCTCCGAACGAGGCCGCCGGCCCGAGGGTCTTGCCATTCTCGGAGACCAAGGCGTCGGGAGGATCGACTTGAAACTCGACCGGCCCCACGGTCCGGTCGGTTGGGCCGTGCAACTTCGGGTAGTCGACGCGCGACTGGCGTTTCAGTTCGTCGTCGATCTCGGCCGTATCGTCGTTCGCGTTGGGGGACACGATCACCTCGAGATGGACGGTCCGGTAGCCGGGCAGCTCGAGCCGCACGCGGTGCACGCCGTCTCCCGAGAGCGGCAGCGTTTTCCCTCCCCCATGATCGTCCCAGTCGTCCACGATGCCCGCGTAGCGCCCGTCGAGGTAGACCCGGGCCTGCGACGGGCTCCCGCTGAACTTGGCGAAGCGCCGTGTGCGGTAGACGTTGTCCGGAGGCGTGGCCGATTCCGAGGTTGAGGCCGCGTGCGGCGAGGTCCCCGAAGCGGAGGCGACCGTCACCGGTGTGGGCGGAGGCTCTTCGGCGGTCGAGGGAGCCGTTGGCTCGGGGAGCGAGGTCGGAGACAGGCGGTGCGTCGCGGGGGCGGTCCGCTCGAGCCGTGTGGCGCCGACAATCGCGTCGGCCGCGGACGGAGGACCCGGCGTCGGAAGCGCCTCGGGTGTTGGGACCTCCGTGGGCGCGGGCAGGGCCGTGGCCGCCGGCGCCGCCTCTCCCGCGATCGTCGGAGCCGGGCTCGCCGCCGGCGTGACCGCGGCCGCGAGCCTCTCCTCGCGCTTCTCGGAGACCCGCCAGATCCACACGAGCAACGCGAACGCGACGAGCAGCGCCGCCGCGCCAAAGAGATACAGAGGCCCGGCGCCTCGTGAACCGGTCGTTGTGGCGGGGATGCCGGCTGCGGGCACAACCGGCGCGGTCGCGCGCGACCCAGGCGGGGAGGCTTCTGCAGCGGCAGCGGGGCCCATCCGGGCGGGGGGCGCCGCCGGCCGGGAGATCGTCATCGCCTGCGTGGGCTCGACGCTCTGGAGCTCCGCTTCGATCTTCCGGATCTCGCGCAGGAACTCGGCCGCGTCGGCCGGGCGCCTGTCCGGCGCCTTGGCGAGGAGCCGAGCGAAGACGCCGCGGGTCGCCGGCGGCAAGTCCGCGCGGAGCTCCAAAGGGTCGCGCGGCTCGGTGTGCAGGATCTGGTAGACGAGCGTCGTGATCGAGTCGCCCGGAAAGGGGCGCGAGCCGGTCAGCAGCTCGTAGAAAACGACCCCGAGCGAGAACAGGTCTGCCCGGCCGTCCAGCTTCTCTCCGCGAATCTGCTCGGGCGACATGTAGGCCGGACTGCCCAGCATCTGGCCCGTCCGGGTCAGGTCCCCGGTTCCGCTCGAGAGCAGTTTCCCGATCCCGAAGTCGGCGACCTTGACGCGACGGTCGCGCGTCACCAGGATGTTGCCGGGCTTGATGTCGCGATGGAGCACGCCTCTCTCATGCGCGTGCTGCAGCGCCTGTGCGACCTGGCGGACGATGTCGAGGCGCGCGGCCGTGTCGACGCCCGCGCCCCGGCCCGCCACCTGATTGAGCGGCTCGCCGTCCACGTACTCCATCGCGATGAAAGAGGTGTCTTGCTCGCGTCCAACCTCGTACACGGTGACGACGTTGGGGTGCTGGAGGCGCCCCGCGAGCTTGGCCTCCTTGAGGAACCGGGCCTCCAGATCCGACCGGGCCGCCGCGCTCACCTCGGACATGGCGCGCAGCGTCTTGATCGCGACGGGCCGCTCAATCTGCGGGTCGTTGGCAAGATAGACGACCCCCATCGCGCCCTCGCCCACCACCGAGACGATCTCGAAGCGACCGAGGCGCGTGCCCGGCGCGAGGTTTCTCACTCCTCGGGCTCCTCGGCGGCGGCGCCCTTGGCGCGGAAGGCTTCGAACTCCCGCTGCCGGCGCGCGATCAGGGCGCGCGCCTCCTCGGCGCGGTCGGGCGGGACCATCACGCGGCTGGCTCCGAACGCGCCCAGGTCCTCGGGGAACGGCGTCATCGAGGGGCCCTCGACCTCGCAGGGAATGCCCTCGGATTCCAGCATCCCGGCGATCAGCGCCGCTTCCTCATCCTGGCCGACGCCCGCCACTTCGACCCACTCTTCGTCGCTCGGCTTGCCCATCATGCCTCCTGATCGAGATTGGCGGCCCTCGCTCGTCGACGGGAAGAAATGCGAAGCCTACCCCTTCACCACGGAGAGCGTCTTGGCTCTCCGCTCGGTGACTCTCCCCACGACCGCGGCTCGGGAGGCGCCGCGCTCGCGGCAGGCGGCCGCATAGGCTTCCCCCTGCACTTCGGGAACGGCCACGAGAAGCCCGCCCGAGGTCTGCGCGTCGCACAGGAGCAGGAAATCCTCTTCCGTCACCCCTTCCCCACGCTCGGTTCGCGGCGCGAGGTTTCGCACGTTGACCCGCGAACCCCCCGGTGCGATACCGCGGGCCGCGAGCCGTCGCGCTTCCGAGAGCAGCGGGATGCTCCCGACCCGAAACTCGCCGGTCGTCCCCGAGGCATCCATCATCTCGTGCGCGTGGCCGAGCAGACCGTAACCGGTCACGTCCGTCGCCGCATGAACCTCGAATCCCTCCATCGCTTCGGCGGCCGGCCGGTTCAGTTGCGCCATCATCGATGCCGCGTCGGCGAGCGCCACGTCCGAGAGCAAGCGTCTGTGAAAGACTCCCGCCACGCCGTCCGCGGCGGCCGCGTCGGCCCGCCCCGCGCAGACCGTCAGACCGATCCCGAGCGGCTTCGAAAGCACGAGGGCGTCGCCCGGGAGGGCTCCGGCATTGCGAACGACTTTCGATTCCGCGACGATCCCCGTCACCGTGAGCCCGTAAAGCGGAATGTCGTGGTCGATCGAGTGGCCGCCGCCGACGACGGCGCCGGCTTCCATGACCTTTTCGACACCACCCCGCAGGATCTCTCCGAGCATTTCCGGAGGCAGAACCGCCATCGGGAAGGCCACCAGCGCCAACGCAAGAACGGGGCGCGCCCCCATCGCGTACACGTCGGAGAGGGCGTTGGCCGCGGCGATCTGGCCGAAGAGAAAGGGGTCGTCGACGACCGGTGTGAAGAAATCGACGGTCTGCACGAGCGCCTGCCCTCCGGCCAGGCGATAGACCGCAGCGTCGTCGGCAGCGGCGTTGCCGACCAGCAGATTCGGGTCTGCCGGAGGGGGAAGCTTCGCGAGAAGCGCGGAAAGGTCGAACTGACCGATCTTGCAGGCTCAACCCGCACTCGACGCGAACGTCGAGAGCGCCGGATAGCCCGCCTTGCGGAAGGTCACGGCGCGAATTATAGGGTGATCGTGCTCCGGGCAGCGGAGAGCGGATCGTCGAGAACCGGGCGGCGCTTACGCCGGCTCAGTCGTCGCTGCCACGAATCAAGAAACCAAAGAGAAACCCGACCCCGAGCGAGACCGCTAGCGCCGTGCCCGGATTGTCACGCACATAACGCCGCACGTCCTCCCAAACGGGCCCGTACTCCTTTTCGAGACGGCTCGCGGTCTTCTTCAGGTTCTTACGCACGTCGTCGCTGACGTCGTCGAACTGGACCCGGGCGCGCGAATAGGAATCGCCCAGGACTTCCTTGGTCTGGTCGATCTTCTCCTCGACGAAGTCCCGCGCGCGGTCGAACGGAGTTTCCTTGGCCATAACACCTCCCGGTCGAAACAGCCGCATCATATACCCTTGAGCACCTTGAGACAGCGATGAAGCGGCCGGTCACGGCGATCGTCCAGCGAACCCGAAGGCGGGTGCCGTGGGCGCCGGCCGGCCTCTTGCGCGCGGGTGTCACGCTGCGCAACGTGATCGTGGAGACGCACAACGGCTTCCGGGCCGACCGGGGGCTCGATCTGGCGGGCTCGCTCGCGTTTACGACGCTGCTCTTGGCCGTGCCCCTGCTCGCGACCTTCTCTTTGCTCGTGGCCGCCTTCTTCAAGGAAAACGTCGCGGAGATCGTCGATCTGGTCAACCGGATCCTGCCCTACCACGCGGCGCGGGTCTCGGAAAACCTGCGCGATTTCATCGCGGAATCGACCGCCATCACGGGAATCGGTCTGGCCATCCTGCTGGTGTCGTCGGTCCGTCTCATCTTCATCGTGGAAGGCATCTTCAACGCCGTCTGGGGGGCGCCGCGCCGACGCGGCTGGCTGCCGCGCATCGCCATCTACTCGCTCATGCTGCTCGCCCTGGCGCTGCTGGTGGGCGCGATCGGACTCGGACTGCGTCGGCTGCGCCACTCGCCGGTGGGCGCGGCATTGCTCGGCTCGCCGGACGCCGAGCACGCCTTTCGGTTCGCGGTCGAGTGGGCGGCCTTGACCCTTCTCTACCGCTTCCTTCCCAATGCCTACGTCCACTGGAGCGCCGCAGGGGTCGCGGGGGGTGTCATCGCGATCGCGCTCGAGGTGCTGCGCGGACTCTTCGGTCTCTACGTTCACGCCCTTTCCTCGATGAACCTCATCACGGGCTATCTCGCCCTGATCCTCCTGTCGCTGTTCTCGATCTTTCTCGTTTGGGTTCTGATCCTGCTCGGGGTCGAGCTGACGCGAACAGTGCAGGCGCACGCGGGCCGTCCGGAGCTTGCGCCCGGCCACCGCGCCGGCCGCGCGGAGAACGCGATCCGGATGCTGCTGCGGCTTTCCGAGGGGGAGCCGCATGCCTTCCGAGAGCTCTACGACGGGCAGGAGGCCGACGCCGGAGAGGCCGAGCGGATCCTG
>JBGPCK010000065.1:0-16376 GCA_041481715.1 Thermoanaerobaculia bacterium
GATCGGACGGATGGAGACGGGCCGGGGCGCCATTCTGCGCTCCGCCTCGGGCGAACGAGAGGTCGCCGGCCTCGGCCACGATCATCTGCGCGCGGCGACACCGTGAACTTCACGACGCGGGCGTTCCGGCGCCGGCAACATCCGTTCACCTGGAAGCGCCGGTGGAGAATCCTCGTGCTCGACTGGCTCGGGCGCGAGGAGCCGCACGAACGCGTCGCAGCCGCGATCGCGCTCGGCGTGGGCATCGGCTTCTCCCCTTTCCTCGGGGCCCATTTCCTCCTGGCGCTCGGTCTCGCCTTTCTCTTCCGCCTGAACCGCATCGACGCCATCCTCGGGCAGTTCGCCGGAAATCCGTGGACGCTCCCCCCCGTTTTCGCGATCGGCTTCCGCCTCGGCCGCTGGCTGCTCCGCTACGACCATCACTCCGTGCCGCGGCTGCCGTGGGAGAAGCTCGGGCACGCCGACTTCTGGCTGGCGTTCCGCGGCTCTTCGCTCGGGCCACGGCTGCTCTCCTTCCTCGTCGGAACGACCGTGCTCGCCGTCGGAATCGGCCTCGCGACCTACCTCGTGACGCGAGCCCTGCTCGCCCTTTTCCATCGGCGGCACCCGAGGGTGGCCGCGCGCGCCGCACTCATTCGCCGGCGGCAGATGCGGGCGACACGGCAGGGATAGGTGTCAGCTATCGGCTGTCAGCGGACGGCCGAGAAGGCCCAGGGCGCCAGGCTCTCGAGTTGCGGCCGGAGCCTCTCGAAACGGCGCCGGTAGGCGGCGTCGTTCTCAGCCGCGGCGAGCAGCAGGAGCAGATCCCCTGTCGCGCGCGTCGCCCGAAAGGCCTTTTCCCGGGCCAGCGCCGCGGCGAAGAAACGCCCGGCCGCGGCGTCCTCTTCGGCGAGCAGCCGCAGGGCTTGCGCGTCTCTCGGAGCCGCGGCCAGAATCCGGCGCAGCTCCCGGCGCGACGCGTCCACGTCGCCTCGGGACCTCAGCCACCCGGCGTAACCGAAGCGCGTCGGAAGGGACTCGGGATGGGCGGCGAGCGCCTTTCTCCAGGTCTCTCCCGCGGATCGCTCTTCGAGACGCGACTCGAGCGTCGCCACGCGGAAGACGAGAGGGAGCGATCCGGCATTTTTCGCGAGGCCTTTTCGGTACACCTCGAGGGCTTCGAGGTCCCTGCCCTGGTTCTCGAGCACGAGGCCCAGGCCGAAGAAGCCGTTCTCGTAAGTCGGGAGCGCCTCGAGCGAGCGCTCGTAGGAACGTTTCGCGGCGCGCCGCATCCCGAGCTCGCGCTCGCACCTTCCCTTGCCGGCCCAGGCGTCCCAGTATTTCGGGTAGATCTCGGTCGCGCGCCGGTAGGCTTCGAGCCCCTCGCGGAATCGGAAATGCTCTGCGCGGATGTACCCCAGGTTGTAGTGGTTCTTGGCGCTTCCGGGCGCGACGCGCGCGCTGTTCTCAAACAGCGCCTCGTCGCTCGCCCACACCGTGTCCCGGATGACGGTGCGAACCGACAGCAGCATCACGGCCGCGGCCAGGGCGAGCCGCGGCGGCGCCAGCCCGCCGACCCGCTCCGCCGACCCGGCGAGCGCCGCTCCGGCGATCAGACAGATGCCGGCAGAGGGCAGGTAAGCCACGCGCTCGGCGAAAATCGTTCCGGTCGGAAAAGCGAGGTTCGAGGCCGGGAGAATCGCCACGCCGAAGAACAGAAGGCCGAGGGCGGCCGGCGAGCGAGGGCGCGCGAGCGCCGCGGCTGCGGCCAGCGCGAGCAGGAGGACGGCTCCGATTGCGAGCGGCGAGGCCGCGGGCGCCGGCCGGATGGACCAGGCGGACTCGTCGGCCGAAAGTCGCAGCGGCAGAAGGACACGTCCGAAATAGCGCAGCAGGATCAGGCTCGCGTTGCCGATCCTGGCGAGCACGGACAGCGTCGAGAGCGGGTTTTCCACTTCGAAGATCCCCGTGCGGCCCGACCGGAACGCGCCTCCCAGCACCCACCATCGCAATCCGAAATACCCGGCGAGCACGAATGCCGAGCCGCAATAGAGGGTGAACCCGCGGCGCAACGCCTCTCCAAGCCTTCGTGCGGTTGTTCCCTCCGCGAGCCGGAAGAAGCAGAGGAAGGCGAGAGCCGGCGCGGCCGCCGCCGACTCCTTCGTCAGGAGCGCCAGCAGATAGAGAAGCAGAGCGGCCGCGAGGACCGCGGGACGCCGGCGTGTTTTCTCTCGCAGCCGCAGAGCCAGATGCAGGTACAGCAGAGTCAGCGCCGCGGCCTGCGTCTCGCCGCGGCCCACCAGGCTCGTCACCGCCTCGACGTGAATCGGGTGGACCGCAAAGAGAAGCGACGCCGCGAAGGCGGCGGCGGCCGGAACGCGCAGACGCCGCCAGAGCGCCCAGACGAGCAGCGTCGCCCCGGCGTGCAGGAGGAGGTTGGCGGCGTGGAAGAGCGCGACCCGCTTGCCGTGGATCCACCACTGGACCGCGTAGGACAGAAGCAGGATCGGGCGGTAGGCCGTGCCCGACCCGCGCGGCCCTCCGAAGTAAGGCGTCTCGAAGACCTGGCCGAGCGTCGAGGGAGACTGAATCCGCACGTTGTCCCGCACGATCGCCTTGTCGTCGTACGTGAAGTCCCCCGTCAGGCCGTTGGCAAACGGAATCAAGCAGGCGGCGACGAGCAGGAGCGCGAGCCGCCGTCGCGAGCTTCGTTCTTCCAGCGAAATCACAGGCGCCAGAGTCTAGCGGCCGGGCGGGCGCCGGGGATCAGCCGGCGGGCTCTTCGCTCACCGCTCTCCACCCCGAGCGGGCGTCGAGTCTCCGGCGCCGAGGTCGTAAAGGTACGCCGCTGCGCCCGGCGCATGAAAGGACTCGAGCCTTCGCCCGATGCCGTCGACCAGGTAGAGAAACGGCTTCTCCTCGTCGTCGGTCCCGTCGCGGCGCCGCGTGTGGCAGAGAAGGAACCACATCCGGCCTCGCCCCCGCAAGGCCGCGAGGTCCTTCTGGTAGGCGGTCCATTCCCTCCACCAGTTGCCGATGATCGTGCGGCCCGGATCGAAGCCGTAGCGGGGCGCATAGTAATCGAAGGCGGGAGCCGCGCCGCCGTAGACGTAGAGGCCGTCCTTCGGGGCCGCCCTTTCCCGGATGTAGGCAAGCGCCGGCTTGATTTCTTCCCGCGTCCGCGGATGGAGGAGGAACCGGAGACCGATCGCGGCGGGATGAAAAACCAGCAGGCCGAACAGGATGACGCCTATCGAGGGAGCCGCCTCGGCGGTCAGCGCGCGAAGCCGCTCGGCGCCTTCCGCGACGAGCAGAAGGAGGAAGGGAACTAGGAAGAGAAGCAGCCGCCCGTAGAACGGATACTTTCGGAGGCCCGAGCCAAGAAGCGTGAAGCAGAGCGGCGAAAGCAGGAGCGCCAATCGCTCACGGTGTCCACGATACAGAGCCGTGCAACCGATCAGGAGGGTCAGAACGCCGAGGCCGCGGAAAACGAAGCCGACGGGGTCTCCGAACATCGCCCCGAGCCGGTTCGGCAGCCAGGAGAGGTCGGCAAGGGACCGCGGAGGCAGCGGCATGAAGTTGGGAAGCCAATATGCCGTGAGCCAGGTGCTTTCACTGGCGGCCTGAATCGACGTTTTGTAAGCGGCGTAGAAACTTCCGGCCCAGATCAAGCCGATCGCGACCAGAGTTCGCAAGCGCGCCCGATCTCGGCGGACCGCTGCGGAGATCGCCAGGGTGGTTCCCAGCCCGGCCAGCACGAAGATCACGGGGTAGGAAAGCCACACCCCCGCCGCGCCCCCGATCGCGAGCATCAGGGTCGAGCGCCAAGCGGGAGCGCCGCCCGCCTCTGAGAACCAGAGAGCCGCGTAGAGAAGCACGAGCGCCACGGCGACGTCCACCGAGTAGGGCTTCAACTCCGAGGCGTAGTAGATCAGCGGATCGCCGAGAGCGAACAGGGCTACGGCAAGCGAGGCGCCGGCGGGCGGGAGCGTGCGCGTGGCCACCCGGTAGAACAACAGCAGGGCGGCGATGCCCGCCAACAGGGGCAGCAGGCGAAACACGTACTCGCTCGGACCGAGCAGCTCTACGGCGAGCTTCTCGAGAACGAGGAAGCCCGGCGGAGCCGCCTGGTGAAGATCGAGCGGGCGCAGGAGGTCGCGGCCGCCGCGCCGCAGGATGTTGGTGGCGAGGCAAGCCTCATCCAACCAAAGAGATCGGTCGGCGAGGTACTGGGCGGCGCGCAAGACGATCCCTACGGCAACGAGGATTCGCGGGAGCAAGCGGCCCGTCTTCCAAGTCGCGGCCGCTGCCGACAAAGCCGGCATCGAAGAATCGGCTTCCGTCACGGTTGTCACGCGACCCGCTCGAATCCCGGCCGAAATCCCCTTTCGGGCGGTCCGGGGCATCGCATTTTGAGCAGAGTATCACCGGGCTCGACCCCCGGCAGAGACGGGCAAGGTCACGTTGAGCTCCTTCATCAGGTACCGGAGCGCCTGGCGCGAGAGGCCGAGCTCCCGCGCCGCCTGGCTGCGGTTGCCGTCGGCGCGCGAGAGGGCGTCGGAGATCATTCCCTTGCGGTGGGCGTCCAGCCGCGACCGGTAGCTTTCGGCCGGCGCCCGCGGCTTGAGCGCCCGGACGGCCTCAGGGAGGTGCGCGAGGCCGACCACGCCGTCCGAATCGGCAAGCGCCACCGCCTGAGCCATCGCGTTCTGCAGCTCTCGCACGTTGCCCGGCCAGGAGTGTGCGGAGAGCGCGAGCGCCGCCTCGGGAGCCAGACGCAGCGGCGCTCGGCCGTACTCCCGGCCGAAGGCGTCCAGGAAGTGCCGCACGAGCCGGAGCACGTCCCGCCCGCGCTCGCGCAGCGGCGGCAGCGTGATCACGGCGACGTGGAGCCGATAGTAGAGGTCCTCGCGAAAGCGACCCGCCTCGACTTCGCGCGAGAGATCCCGCGAAGTGGCCGACACCACCCGCACGTCGATGCGACGCGACCGGTTCTCGCCCAAGCGGCGGATCTCGCGGTCCTGCAGCGCGCGCAGGAGCTTCGATTGAAGAGCCGGGGCGAGGTCGCCGATTTCGTCGAAGAAGATCGTGCCGCGCGCCGCCTCCTCGAGCAGTCCCACCCGCTCCCGCTCGGCACCCGTAAACGCTCCCCGGACGTGGCCGAACAGCTCGCTTTCGAGCAGCGCCGCCGGAATCGCGGGAACGTTGACGGCGACGAACGGGCCCGCCGCGCGCGGGGAGAGCGCATGCACGGCGCGCGCGACCGCCTCCTTGCCGCTGCCCGACTCGCCCCGCGCGAGAACTGTCACCGGCTGCGCCGCCAAGCGCACGAGGCGCCGATAGGGCTCCTCCATCGAGGGGTCCTCGGTCACGATCCCGAAACGACGCCACCCCTCCACGAACCCTTCGGAGACCCGCGACGCCGGCGGCCGGAAAAGGAGCGTTTCGGCGAGCAGCGCCGCGGCGGCGGCGAGCGGCTCGGGCGTCTCCCGAGGCAACGTCAGCCGGTAGCTCGCGGCGCCGGCCTCCAGCCTCCGGGAGCAGCCCTGCCCATGCGCCAGGAGTCCCAGCCGCAGCACCTCCCGTCCGGCCTCATCCGCCAGAGCGAGGCCCGCAACGCCCAGTCCCTCCAGGCTCGCCGAGGAATCCTCTCCGGAGATCCCGCGCGCCAGAGCCTCGCGCAAATCGCGGAGCGCCTCAGCGGGGACCGGCGCGGCAACGACGGCGCGCTCGCGCGGTCCGAAAACACGGTCGGCCAGGGCGGCGCCGCCTTTCTCGCGCAGAATGCGCTCGGCCGGAGCGAGGAGCTCATCGGGAAGTCGCGTGCCGTCGAAGAGCACTCGCCAGCGCACAGCCGTCTCGGCGGCCGCGTAGTCCCCGCCGGCGAGCCCCGCCGCGAGAGCCTCCTGCTCGGCCTGGGGCGGCCCGCCTCGACCGCGCCAGGCGAGCTCCTGGAGACGCCCGAGAGCGACTCTCTCCGTGTCGCACCGGTCCGGAGGGTCTGAGGCCGCGCGCTCCCAGGCGCGCCGCGCCTGCTCGAGGTCACGGCCGTAGAGGTTGCGGTCTCCCTCCTCCAGCCACAGCTCACCGATCTCGAGGCGGTCTCCGAGGCGAGAGGCGAGCTCGCGCGCCCGGGCGTTATCCTCGGCGGCCTGCTCGAGCATCCCGCGGCGCAGCGCCACACGGCCGCGGTGATGCAGCGCCACGAGAAGCCACAGGTCGTCTTTCTCCTCGCGCGCCGCCTCGAGCCCTTCTTCGATAGAGGCGAGCGCCGGCTCCCACTCACCCCCCGCCACCCACAGCTCGATCCGGTTCGATCGCGCGATTCGGAGCAGGTCCCGGCGGCCGGCCGAGGCCGCGAGCTCTGCGGCCTCCTCAAGCAGCGCCGCGCACCGGGCCCGGCGACCCGCGTGATAGAGCGTCGCAGCAAGGTCGATGGAGAGCCGGGCTCGCTCGGCCGGATCGTCGCGCAGGACCGCGAGGGCCTCTTCCAGGCGGGCCGCGGCCTGCGGGAATTCCCGCCGGTCGCAGAGGCCGAGCGCTTCCTGCGAGAGAAATCGCGCTGCGATCGCGTCGTCGCCGCGATCGAGAGCCCGCGGCCGCCAGAGCTCGTAGAGGCCCGCCTCCTCGGAGAGGCGTCCCTCGAGCGAAAAGACCGAGGCGCGCGCCAGGGCGTTCTCGAGAAGCGCCGATTCGTCGAGACTCGCCGACAGGCGGTCCGCCTGGTCGAGCCGCTCCCGGGCTTCCTCGTGCCGTCCGTCGCGCGCCAGGCCCGCGGCCTCCAGGCGCAGCGCCCGAACCGTCTCCTCGGCGGGCGCCTGCGGGAACGAGCTCCTCCAGAGCGCCGCGCACCGGCCCGCCTCGGATGCGCCTTCGACGCGCGCGCACATCTCGGCTTCACGCAGCCCCGCGGCGCGGCGTTGCTCCGGCGCGGCGCAGGCCGAGCGCGCGACGCGCTCGAGGATCGCGCGAGCCTCCGAGGGCCTGCCGCCGGCGGCTTCCCGCTCCGCCTCGATCGCGTCGAGCCACGGCGGCCTCTCCACCGCAGCCGCGGAGAAGCGCGCACCGAGCTCGAACCAGGCCTCGGCGGGGCCGGACGGGCTCTCCCGATACCAGCGCTCCCCGACCTCGAGCGCCTCGCGCGCGGCGCCGGCCGCGAGCAGCAACTCGATCCTCCCGCCCGGGTCTTTCTCCCTCTCGGCCCAGCGGCGGCAAAGCGCCGCGGCCTCCACGCCGCTCGCGGCGCCGCGCCGGCCCGATGCCGTCGTTCGCCAGCCCGAGAGCGTGTCCTCGACGTGGCCAAGCCCCGAGAGTCGCGACAGGGACGCGCGCGCACGGCGGCCGCAGAACCGCACGATCTCGGCCGAGCCGCCGGCCGCTTCCCGCGCGGCGAGAAACGTCAGGACCTCGCGCTCCGACGCGGTCAGCGCTTGCGCGGCTGCGCCGGCGGCGCCCCGACGGGGAGCGGGCAGGGGCGCCTGCCCCGTCGGATCGCAGACGAAGGCCGCCCACTGCTCGCTCTCGAGGCAGGCGAGCAAGACATCGCGCGCGGTGTCCGGCTCCTCCCGGACCTCGTCGGCCAGCCACTGATAGAAGCGCAGCGCCGCGGCGATGCTGCCGCAGGGCACGAAGACCTCGCGCCGCCATTCGTCCGGTAGGCGCGGCGCCGCGGCCCGCGAAGGCACTGCGCGCAACTCGATTTCCGGCGGCAGAAAACGGGACGCCGTCTCGAAGGATCGCCGGGAGAGCGCGTCCCAGCGCTCGAGACCGGCGGTGATCCAGGCCGCTGGGCCCCGCGCCGCGGCGAGCCGGGCGAGCTCCCGCAGGCGCCGCGAGGCCTCGGACGCGCTCGAAGGCGCGGGATCGAGGGCGAGCGCGGCACCCGGAGCGAGCGGCGAGCCGCCTGGCAGGAAGAGACGCGGCTGCCGGTTCTCCAGAATCGCGCGCGCCGACTCCAGAAGGGCCCTCGACCGAAGGTCGCGCAGGAAGCTCCCCGCATAGCCGGCAGTGCGCCGGCGGGCAGGCGCGGCCGCGGGGCCGGCCAGGGACGCGAAGCTTCGGAACACGGCAGCGACGGCAAACTCCGCCCGGCGCAGCGAGGATTCGGCCGCGTCGAGGCGCCCCGAGAGAGCGCCCGCCTCCCGGTCGACGATTCGCCCGCCCCGCCGCGTCAGGCGATCCAGAAACGCAGACAGCACGGCGCAGGCTCCGGGCGGCTGTCCGCCTCGGGAGAGCGCCGCCGGGGAACGCGACAGCCAGAGCCGCGCTCCCCCGCCCTGTCGGTCCCAGTGGGCGTCCGCCAGGTCCTCCGCGTCCAGCCAGAAGCCGTTGGCCTGGAAAAATGCCATCGCCGCCGCGGCCTGCAGCAAGAGGTGAGGGACGAGCTCGCGCGGCACGCGACCATCGCGGACAGGGCGGCCGGGCGGGCGGCGCCGCGACACCAGGAAGAGGTCTCCTTCCCGCGCGAAGGCAATCGGAAGAGGAAGGATCTCGTGTGCGAGCGGCAGGAAATCGATCCAGAGCTCCTTGGCCGCCGCCATAGGAAAACGCTCCTCGGCAGTCCCGGACTCGGCCGCGCCGGCCGGGGTCGGACGGTGGACGGCGCTCGCGGCACACATTTGCGACAGATCGGCTCACAGCTAGATTGTCGCGAGGAAGGGACCCAGGGGTCGGGTTCGCGGCGTCCGCGCTCCCTGCTCAGGGGAGGAGACTCGCGAGGTCCCGAAAGAAGTCCGGATACGACTTCCCGACGCAGCTCGGGTTCTCGATCAGATACCCCCCGCGCGCAATCGACAGCAGCGCCGCGGCCATCGCGATCCGGTGGTCGTTGAAGGTCGGAAGGACCGCCGCCGCGCCGCGGGCGACGCCACCCGTCACGATCAGTTCCGTGTTCGCCGCGCGGGCCGAGCCCCCCGCGGCCGAGAGCAGCGCCGTCAGCCCAGCGATCCGGTCGCTCTCTTTCCAGCGCAACTGGCCGATTCCCTCGAAGCGGCTCTCCCCTTGAGCGAGGGCGGCGAGGGCCGCCAGCGCGGGTACGGCGTCGGGAAACTCGGTCGCCTCGACCCGGACCGGCCGTAGCGGGCCTCCCGAAAACGAGGCGGTCACGCCGTCGGGCTCCTCCTCGAGCGTGATCCCCATTTTCGCGAGCACTGGCAGCGCGCGCGCGTCCGCCGCCGCGGACACGGCCGAGACGCCGCGCACGGTGACGCGGCCGCCCGCCGCACCCGCCGCGGCGAGCAGCGGCACGGCCGAGGAGTGATCGCCCGGCACCTCGTAGCGGCGGGGGCTCCGGGCGCCCCGCGCGACCGTGACGCCGCTCCCATCGCGCCTCACGTCGTGGCCGAAGGCGGTGAGCGTCTCGATCGTGGCCTCGACGTAAGGCCCGGACGCCACCGCCCCGGCGGGCCGCACGGTGAGACCTCCGTCCACCGCGACGGCCGCGAGCAGCAGAGCCGAGAGGAACTGGCTCGAACGGCCGGCGTCCACGGCGAGCGACGTCCGGGAAAGCCTGCCGCCACGGATCGAGAGCGGCAGGAATCCTTCCTCGCGCGAGCACCGGATCTGCCCGCCGGCCTCGCGCAGCGCGTCGATCAGCTCGGCCATCGGCCGAACGCGCAGGCGCGCCGAGCCGTCGAGCAGAAATTGGCCCGGCGTCGCCGCGGCGACGGCCGCCAGAAACCGCGCCGCGGTGCCGGAATCTTCCGCGTCGAGCCGGGTCTCCGAGGAGGCCGAACCGGAGAGCGGCCCGCAGATCGAGAGCCCTCCCGGCACTTCTTCCATTCGCGCTCCCATCGCTCGCAGGCAGCGCGCAAGCGCCGCCGTGTCCCCGCTTTCGAGGGGCCGTCCAATCTGGACAGGCTCGAGGGAGAGCGCCCCGAGCAGGAGCGCGCGGTTTGTCGCGCTCTTGGAGGAAGGCACCCGGATCTTGCCGTCCACGCGGCTCGCCCGGGGAAGGATGAGGTAGTCCATCCGGCTCGAGAACCCTTAACCGGGAGCCGCAAACCGATTGACGACAGGGCCGCTCGGGCTCACGGTTTTCGGTTCCGGTTCACGACTCCAGTCCCACGAGGCTCGTCGAGCCATCGTCGGCAACCTCCATCCACCGCCGCTCGTCGACGAAGGCGGGCAGGATCTCGACGCGTCCCGTTCCGACGTTCTCGGCCCAGGACTTGTGGAAGTGCCCGAGCAGAACGACGTCGATCCCCTCGCGGAAGCGGTGCTCAGCAAATGCTCGGATGTTCTCGAGCGGAAGTCGCGTCTTGTGCTTGAAATTGGACCGGTAGAGACGCGACTCGACCTTCCAGACGAGGCGGTTGGCGGCGCGCTGCGGGATCACGCCCACCGCTGCGCGGGAGATGCGATTTTTCGAAACGAAGTGCCAGAAACGGTAGGGATAATCCCGTTCGTTCAACCCGTCGCCGTGCACCAGGAGGAAGCGTCGCGCCCCGGCCTGGAACGTCTGCTGTTCGGCGACCTCCCGAAAGTAGTGCTGTACGTACGAGCCGCGCAGGAAGAAGTCGCGGTTGCCCTCCACGTAGGTCACCGGAACGCCTTCGCCGGCCAGAAGCTCGACCTTGTCCAGGAACTTCCGGATCGCCGGCGTCTCGAACTTGCGGTGCCCGATGAAGAAGTGGAAGGTGTCCCCTAGAAGAGAAATCGCCCGCGCGCCGCGCCTTCGCGCCTGCTCGAGCGCTTCCAGGAAGGGGCCCTCGTCCCCGGGACGACGTCCGACGTGACAGTCCGCAAACACCGCCCGCATGGCTGAAAGATAGCCTAAGCAGGAATTTAGCGATCGCGCGTAAGGTTGGCTCTGGCTATACTGGAGGGGCCTGTTTCAGGGGCCAAATTCTTCCGAGAGGTCAAAACAAGCCCGATGCGCCGCCCTACATTCGTTCTGTTTCCTGCGCTGCTCATCCCGCTGACACTTGCTCGGCCGCTCGCCGCACAGACGGCGATTTCGGCGGCGCAGGCCCCGCGCGCGGACGCACTCGTATTGCGGGCGTTGAACTCCGGGGCAGACGAGGTGCGCGTGATCTTCGCCGTTCGGGACGGCACGCCCTCGGCCAGAGCCCTCCGAATCTCCCCCGACCCGGCGGGAGAGCCCGCTCGCCGGCTCGTGCGCCTCGCGGCGCAGCAGCGCATCGCCGACGAAATGCCGGCGGAGGAGTTCCGGGTCCGCCACTTCTATGGGAGCTTCTCGCTGCTCTCCGGCACGGTGACGCGGGCCGGAGCCCTCGCCCTGGCCAACCGGGCGGACATCGACTGGATCACCCTCGACGGCACGAAGAAGGCGCTTGCAGCCGAGGCCCAGACCACGCAGACCCTGATTCACAGCGACCAGGCGAACGCTCTGGGCTCGACCGGCGCCGGCCAGACGATCGCCATCGTCGATACCGGCGTGGACTACACGACGAGCGTCATGGGAGGCGGCTCCTTTCCCAACGCGAAGGTGATCGGCGGCACGGATACGGCCAACAACGACAACGACCCGATGGATTGCGAAGGGCACGGCACGTCGGTCGCCGCCGTCGCGGCGAGCGACGCGGGCGTCGCTCCGGATGCGAAGATCGTGGCCATCAAGGTCTTCGCCTCGAAGGACAGCACCAACAATGCCTGTGCGGACACCGCCCAAGACTCCGACATCATCGCCGGTGTCGACTGGGCCATCACCCATCAGAACGAATTCGGCATCGGTGTCATCAACCTCTCGCTCGGAGGCGCCTTCGCCGACGGTCTCGACCATGGGTATTGCGACAACGACCCGTCCGTAGGCGGCTACGCCGCCGCGTTTGACTCGGCTGTGGCGCAGGGGATCGTCGTGGTGGTGGCTGCCGGCAACGACGGAACTTCCAACGCGCTCGCCGCGCCCGCGTGCGTCTCCTCAGCGGTTTCAGTCGGAGCGGTCTATCCGCAGGCCTACCCGACCCGGAGCTGGCTCGACGACTCGGGCGGCGTCCAATGCACCGACGCTCCGATCGCGCCGGACGAGATCATCTGTTTCTCCAACTCCTCGACGACGCTCTCGATGCTCGCGCCGGGCGACTTCTGGATCGTCGCGAGGAAGGGAACGGGCGTCAACGTCTTCTCGGGCACCTCCGCCGCGAGCCCGTCGGTCGCGGGCGCCGTTGCGCTCCTTCGGCAAACACGGCCGGGCCTGTCGCCGGCGAGCCTCATCGGAATCCTGCGCGAGACCGGACAGCCGATCCTCGACCCGCGCAACGGCGTGACGACCCCACGCCTAGACACCCTAGCCGCCGTGTCGCTCGACGCCACGCACTTCTTCCCATTCCTAGGAACGGCGACCTCGATCCCCGACGGCAGCGGTTCGGCCAGTGCCTCGGTGACAGTGTTGGGGTTCTCGGGTGCCGTGGTGGGGCTGGAGGTCTGGGTCGAGATCGACCACCCCGATCCGCAGCAGCTCCGCGTGACCCTGACCGGGCCGGACGGCACGAGGGTGGTGCTGCACGACCAGACCGGAGAGCACGAGCACCCGATCAACGCGATCTACGGCAAGACCGACGTCCCTGCGGAGTCGCTCGGCGCCTTCCAGGGCCGTACACCCAACGGCGTGTGGACTCTGACCGTCGAAGACAAAGTCAAGGACACGCCGAGTCTCGAGGGGCGGATCCGCAACTTCACGATCCTTCTGCAGCCGGGGCAACCGGCCGCGGCCATCCCCCCCAACGCCGTGGGGCGCGTCCTGCCGGTGGTGGCGCACGGCCAGGGAGCGGTGTTCTACCAGAGCGACCTGCATGTCTTGAACCCGGCGGCGGTGGCGCGGCCGTTCTCGCTGTACTTCGTGCCCGGCGGGCGGTCGGGCGCCGAGGCCGCGCTCGCCACGGTGACGATCGGACCGGGGCAGGTCCTCGCGATCCAGGACGTGGTCGCGACGCAGTTCGGGTTTTCCGCCTCCCTCGGCCCCATCGTGGCCACGTCTACGGACCCGAATTTCCTCATCAACGGCCACTTGTACACCAACTCCGTCAACGGCTCGTTCGGTCATACAGTGCCGGGCTTTTCGTTGGCGCAGGGCTTGAGCTTCGGCAGCGGCACGGCGACGGCCAACGGTCTCATCAAGAGCGCCGAGTTCCACACCAACGTGGGCTTCACCGAGGTCTCGGGCGCGCCCGTCCTGGTCCGCGTGGACGTGCTCGACGGCGCGGGCACGACTCTCGGGTCGACGAGCATCGTCGCCGCACCCAACACGACGCCGATCTTGGGCGACGTGATCCACGCGCTCGGGCTGACGCCTCAGTCCAACTTCCGGGCGAACTTCACGGTTATGAGCGCCTCGGGCAGGATCATCCCCTTTGCCACGTACGTGGACAACATCACCGGAGACTCCATCTTTCAGCCCGCTCTGTATCCCGCGTCCTCCGCGGACGACCTGATCCTGGCGCAGGCCGCGCACTTGAGGGGTGGGAACAACGACTTCTTCCAGACCAATGCGTACTTGACCAATCTGGACACGCAGCCGGTGACGATCACGGTGACTCTGATTCCGAATCACCTGACGGGACCTACTCCCACGCCGCGCATCTACACACTCGCGCCCGGGCAGACGCTCGAGCAGATCGACGTGCTGGTCTCCGAGTTCGGACTTTCGGACCCGTCGTTCGCGGGAATGCGCATCCATCCGAACCACCCGGCTCGGCTCGTCGTGACGAACAACACCTTCGTTCCCAAGTTCGGGGGCACTGCCGGCTACTCCGTGCAGGCGCTGCCGGCCTCCCGGGCGGTCGGCCTCGGGACGACGGTGAGGGCGATCGGTCTCGCGCAGACGAGGGTCGCAACGGGCTTCCGCTGCAACTTCGGGTTCATCGAAGTCGGAGGGTCGGACGGGATCACCCGCGTCACGGCCCGTAGCGGAGCCGACGGGTCGGTGCTCGGCACCAAGGACTTCCTGATGGCCGCCAACACCCTCGTGCAGACGAGCAGCCGGGACCTGGTCGGCAACGACGCCGCGATCGACAACTTCTACCTCGAGTACACCGTCATCTCGGGCGCGGGCCGCATGTTCGCCTACGCTACCGTCAACGACAACACCTCCGGCGACGCGGTCCTCATCCCGGCCGAGTGATCTCCCCCCCGCTTCCCCGTCCGTCTTCCCATTTCGCCGTCTCACTCCGGACGCCGAGAAAGTAAAATCCGCCAAATGGCGGCTTCCACCCCATCGCGGCCAGCCGGCGTCTTGAGGCCCTGGCAGCGGAGTCTCTACCGTCTCCTGCTCATTCCCCTCGGCCTGATCGCGGCCAATGCGATCTACCTCGCGGCCTTCACGCGCGACACCGCCTTCTTCTACGCAATGCTGCTGCTCCACCTGACGCTCGGGCTCCTGATCGCCATCCCCTTCTTTGTTTTCGCGTTGACGCACGCCAAACGGATGATCCGGATGTGGAACAAGCGGGCGAAGTACGCGGGCCTGGCGATCTTCACCATGGCCGTCGTGTGCGTCTCGACCGGCATCTTCATGACATTCAAGGGGGCGACGCTCAACAACCGGGCCGTCTGGCTCGGGCACGTCGCCTCGGTGCCGCTGGCGCTCGTCGCTTTCATCCTCCACCGCCGGGCGCACACGCACCAGCTTCAGTTCCGGCGCCTCTACGCCTGGGGCGGCGCGGTCGCCGTGTTCCTCGGCGCGATGGCGCTCTTCGCGAAGCTCGAGAAGCCGCCCAAGCGCATCGTGAACGTCAACGGCGACACCGTCTTCTACCCTTCCTCCTCCGAGACGTTCGACCAGGGCCTGCTCGAAGGCAAGAAGCTCGCCGCCAACGCGTACTGTCAGTCGTGCCACCCCGACTCCTTCCACCAGTGGGAGCGCTCGGCGCACCGCTTCTCGTCGTTCAACAACCCGTTCTACCGCAAGAGCGTCGAGCTGATGGCCGACCGGGTCGGGCGCGAGCGCACGAAGTGGTGCTCCGGCTGCCACGACCCCGTCGTCCTCTTCACCGGACAGATGGGCGCCGCGACGCAGGCGAAGTTCTCCTACGACTCCTGGGAGGCGCAGCAGGGCTTGACCTGCATGTCCTGCCACTCGATCGTCGAGGTCAAGGACGTCAAGGGCAACGGTTCCTACGTCATCGAGGAGTCCAAGCAGTACCCCTTCGCCTTCTCGCAGAACGGGGTGCTGCGGGCGGTCAACCGTCTGCTCATCCGCATGGAGCCTTCTCTCCACCGCAAGACGTTCCTGAAGCCGGTCCACCGCACGCCGGAATTCTGCTCCTCGTGCCACAAGGTGGCCCTGATCCCGGCCTTGAACAGCTACCGCTGGATGCGCGGCCAGAACCACTACGACACCTGGTACGACTCCGGCGTGTCGGGACGGGCCGTGCGCTCCTTCTACGACCCGCCGCAGGCCAAGGCCTGCCGTGACTGCCACCTGCCTCCCTATCCGTCGCAGGAGTTCGGCAACAAGAAGGGACAGCTGCACGACCACGTCTTCCCCGCCGCCAACACGGCGCTACCCGCGATCCGGGGCGACAAGGAGACGGAAAAGCGGATCCGTGACTTCCTCCAGAACAAGGTCCTGACGGTGGACCTCTTCGCGATCAAGCGGGCCGATGCGCTCACGGTTCTCGGCGATGAGCCGGTCACGGTGTCACCCGGCGAGACGATCGACCTCGAAGTCGTCGTGCGCACGCGCGGCGTGGGCCACCCCTACACGAACGGGACCGGCGATTCGAACGAGACGTGGGTGTCGCTCGAGGCGCAGGCTCCGGCCGCGCCCTTCTTCCGAAGCGGGGTGCTCGACGAGAGCGGGCGGCTCGACCCCGCGGCCGACATGCTTTCGAACTTCGTGATCGATCACGACGGCGGCCACATGGACCGGCGGCAGCCGCAGGACATCCACACGCCCCTCTACAACAATGCGATCGGCCCGGGAGCGGCGCGGGTCGTCCACTACCGGCTGACGGTGCCGCGCGACGCGAAGGGTCCGGTGACGCTTTCGGCCGGAGTCCAGTACCGAAAGTTCTCGCGCGACTACACGACCTTTTCGCTCGGCGCGTCGTCGCCCTCGCTGCCCGTTACAACGCTCGCCGCAGATCAGACGGTGTTGGCGGTAGCGGGCGGGAGCCTCTCACCCGGGAGCCGCTCACCCGGGCGCCCCTCACCCCAACCCTCTCCCGCCGGGAGAGGGGGCGGACCCGCGGGGAGAGGGAGCGGAACTGCGGGGAGCGGGAGCGGAGCAGCGGGAAGTGGGGGCAGAGGCAACACCGACGCTCCTTGGCTGCGCTGGAACGACTACGGGATCGGGCTTTTCCTCCAAGGCGACTATCGGGGCGCTGCGCGTGCCTGGACGAAGACCGCCGAGCTCGCTCCCGACAAACCCGACGGACCGCTCAACCGCGCGCGCGCCGAGATCGCCGAAGGAAGGCTCTCCGACGCGAAGGCTTCAC
>JBGPCK010000066.1:0-16091 GCA_041481715.1 Thermoanaerobaculia bacterium
ACCACTTCAAGCTCGTCATGGAGGGCATCCGCGTGCCGCCCGGCGAGCGCTACGAGTGGATCGAAGGGGTCAACGGCGAGCTCGGGTTCTATGCGGTCTCCGATGGCCGCGGCGGTCCCTATCGCCTCAAGGTCCGTCCCCCGTGCTTTCCCAGCATGGCCGCGTTCGAGAAGATCATTCTGGGTGGCACGGTGTCCGACATGATCGCGACTCTGGGGACTCTGAACGTCATTGCCGGGGAGCTCGACCGTTGAGCGGCGTCATCGACGTCAGTCGAAGGGTCCCGGAGAAGCTGACCATCCTGCAGAGGCTGTACTTGCCGGAGATCTTGAAGGGCATGGCAGTGACGCTCCGGCACCTCGTGCGCAACCTCGCCAACATGCGGGGCATGCCGACGATCCTGTACCCGGAGCGCAAACGAGACTACTCGGACCGCTTCCGCGGCAAACACATCCTGAAGACCCGGGAGGATGGGTCGCTCAAGTGTGTGGCCTGTTACATGTGCCAGCAGGCCTGCCCGGCGGAGTGCATCACGATCGTGGCGGGGGAGCACCCGAAGGTCGCCTACGAGAAATACCCGGTGGTCTTCGACATCGACATGCTGCGCTGTGTCTTCTGCGGCTTCTGTGTCGATGCCTGCCCCAAGGATGCGATCTGGATGACGCGCGACTACGAGCTCGCGTTTTTCTCTCGCGAGGAAGCGGTCTTCGGCATCGACAAGCTGATCGAGAAGCCCGGCCTCCCGGTCAAAGACGGCTACGGTTATCGCCCCTACTATCCGGGAGACGGCACCAACCCGCCCCGGGATGCCTCGGCGTCCCCCGTCGTCCCCGGAGACGGGGACCGGGACCTGCTGCGGGAGAAGGGGCTCCCGCTCGCCGATCGCGACCCGGGCCCGGGTCCGCTCAACGCGCCGTCGCAGGCGGAGAAGAGTCCCGCAGGCGCGGGCGCTTAGCCGGATTACTCCTCGAGTGCCTGTGTTGACCGAACTGCGCCGAGAGCTCTCCTGGCGGGGTCGAATCGCGCTGCGGCGAACCGGCGCGCTCCTTCGGTCCCGCGGGGTCGGCGAGACCCTCTTCCGGGACGGTTACTTTGCGGACCGAGCCGTCGATCTCGACCGGATGGCCGACTACAAGCTGGAGAGCTTTCCGGATTCCGGCCCGCGCCCATGGCTGGACGAGCCGGACGCCGAGCAAAGAATCGATCGGAAGCTCGCCTCCGGAGACATCACGGGAGCGGAGGCCGAACAGTGTCGGAGCTGGGCGCGCCGCGGCTTCCTCGTGCTCGAGCGATTCTTCGAGCCCGGGCGCCTCGACCACATCTGGGAGGCCTACGAGCAGGCCGTCCGAGACGGGCGCATCGCGCTCCAGCCGGAGCCCAACCGCAACCCCGAGGACCCGCACCCCAGCCGCTCGCTCGATTCGCATTTCTCCGTTCCCGAGGTCGCGGCGCTCTTGGAAGACGCCGGACTCCGAAGGTGGGCCCGCCTTCTCTTCGGCCGGGAGGCGATCCCGTTTCAGACCCTCGTCTCCCACAAAGGCAGCGAGCAGCGCGAGCACTCCGACGCGATCCACATGACGACCTACCCGGTGGGTTACCTGACCGCGGCGTGGGTCGCTTTCGAGGACATTCATCCGGACTGCGGACCGGTCGTCTACTACCCGGGCAGCCACCGGCTGCCGTACCTCTCGAGCCTCTCCCTCGGGATCTCGAGCGCCGAGTTTCGCCGCCGCGGATACAACGTCTACTTCGAACGGTATGAGCCGGCCATCCAGAGCCTGATCGCGGAGAAGTCGCTCGTCCGAGAGACCTTTCTGCCCCGCAAGGGAGACGTCCTGCTGTGGCATGCAAATCTGATCCACGCCGGTTCCCCGCGCCGGGACCTGTCGCTCTCGCGCAAGGCGGCCGTGCTCCATTACTTCGCTCGAGGAGCCGTCTGCTACCACGACCTCTCCGGGGTTCTGGCGCCGATGGAACGGTTGCGTTGACTGGCGAGGCGTCGCCTTTTGGCCCGCCAGCGGTGCAGAAGGTGTCCGGTGCAAGAGGTGCCGGTCCGAGAATCTAGCAACCTGCTGGGCCGGTGTCCGGTCTCACGCGTCCGTGAGCCCACCCGGAAACCCGACCCCTATTTGACGGGCGGATGCGTCGGCGGGTGGCCGTCCGTCCGGAACATGGACTCGACCAGCTTGACGACCTCGTCGTCGGAGGCCCCCTTCTGCTTGAGCTCGGAGGCCATGACCGCCTCGCGGATGCAGATGCCGCAGCCCGCGGCGTGGTTGTCGGTGAAGCACGTCAAGAGCGTCTTGTGGTGAAACTGCGGGTTTTCCGCGCACTCGCAAAAACAGTGAAGCCGGTCGATGGTCGCGGGGATCCGGCGCGCCACTTCGTAGGCCGGCTTCGCCTCCGGCTCGTAGATCCTCGTGTCGGCGAAGAGCTGAGGATCGAGGATCGGCCGCCGCTCCGCGCAGGTCCGGCAGGAATTCTGGACCGCGGCGGGTGTGGGCTTCTTCGCTCCGGCCGAGGAGGACTTGTCCGCGCCGAGCGCCATGGCGCCGGCCAGAACGAGGACGCCGACGAGGCAGATCCTGGCAAGGATAGGCATTGGACCTCCTCTCGGGCAAACCGGGACGGCTCGAAGGATCTTCCCGACCACCCTCACGAGGACCTTCCCCGGGGGGCAGTGGCACGCAACGGCGCCGCCGGAGCGACCCTACCTCAGCTCCTCCATGATCGCGGCAAGCGCCTCGCGCGGCGGGCGCACCCGCTCCATTGGCAGTGTCGCCAGGGGCTCCTCGGGCAGGCCGAGAAGCGACAGGAAATCTTTCTTCGTGGGCTCGACGTACATCAAGCCGGTCAGGAACTCGTTCTTCTCCCGCGCCTCGTGTAGCAGAGCGAAGGCCGCCGCCTTGTTGGTGGCGTCGTAGTCGGCGCGCAGCTTCTTCAATCGAATGTGAGAGCCGTCGTGAAGTGTCACGTCCTGGGTGGTGCCCGGGTCGTAATCGACCTTGATCTCGTCGAAGTAGGGAACGAATCCGATCTCCTGAATCGGCTCCTCGTGGTCCTTGGCCCACTTGTAGGACTTGGTCGAGCTCTCGTGGTTGTTGAACGTGACGCACGGGGAGATCACGTCGAGCAGCGCAGTCCCCCGGTGCGCGATCGCCCCCTTGATCAGAGCGACGAGCTGCTTCATGTCGCCGGAGAAGGAGCGGGCGACGTAGCCGCAGCCGAGCTCGATCGCCAGGGCGCACAGGTCGATCGCGGGCAGGTCGTTGACCACGCCCGTCTTCAACTGCGAGCCCAGGTCCGCCGTCGCGGAGAACTGCCCCTTGGTCAGGCCGTAGACGCCGTTGTTCTCGACGATGTAGACCATGGGGACGTTGCGGCGCAGCAGGTGCACGAACTGACCCGCGCCGATCGAGGCCGTGTCCCCGTCGCCCGAGACGCCGACGTAGAGCAATTGCGGGTTGGCCAGAGCGGCACCCGTCGCGATTGCCGGCATGCGGCCGTGCACGGCGTTGAACCCGTGCCCGCGGTCGGCGAAGTAGGCCGTCGTTTTCGAGGAACAGCCGATGCCCGACATCTTGCCGACCTTGTGGGGCGCGACCCCCATCTCGTAGAGGGCCTGCGTGATCTGGCGCGTGATGACATCGTGCCCGCACCCCACGCAGAGCGTGGACTTCAGGCCTCCGTACTCCTTGGCGGTCAAGCCGATGCGGTTGACGGAAGGTGCCTTGGGCTCGGCAACGGAGGACATCAGATCTTCTCCCCGGCCTCGATTCCCTCGACGACGGTCTCTGCGTCGAGGGGGAAGCCGTCGTAATGGCGAATCGAGCGGAGGCGCGCGACGTGGCCCGCCGGGATTTCCAGGCGGATCAGATCGTGCATCTGGCCGTCCCGGTTCTGGTCGATGACGTACACGCGGTCATGGCTGGCAACGAAGGCGAAGGTCTCCTCGGTCAGGGGTAGCGCCTTCAGGCGCAGCGAGTCGGTCCGAAGGCCCTTGCGGGCGAGCAGATGCCGGGCCTCCTGGACCGCGAAGTCGGAGGAGCCATAGGCGAGGATGCCGACGCGCGAGCCCGAGGACACGTCGACCACAGGCTTCGGGACGAGGCGCCGCGCGGTCTCGAACTTGCGGGCGAGGCGGTCCATGTTGCGCTGGTAGTCGTCCGGGCGCTCTGAATATGTGGCGCGCTCGGTGTGGCCCGAGCCGCGCGTGAAGAAGGCCGCGGCGGGGTTGTCGATGGCGCCGGGCAGCGTCCGGTACGTCACGCCGTCTCCGTCCACGTCCTTGTAGCGTGCGAACTCCTGGAACTTGCGGATGTGCTCCTTCAGCTCCGCCTCCGTCCGGATGACCTTGCCCCGGTCGATCGGTTTCTCGGGGTAGGGGAAGGGATCGGACATCCAGTTGTTCATCCCGAGGTCGAGGTCGGTCATGAGAAAGACCGGAGTCTGGAACCGCTCGGCCAGATCGAAGGCCTCCATCGCGAGCGCGTAGCACTCCTGAACCGAGCCGGGGATGAGCAGGATGTGCTTGGTGTCGCCGTGGGAAAGGAAGTAGGTCGAGAGGATGTCTCCCTGCATCGTCCGCGTCGGCAGGCCCGTGGAAGGGCCCACACGCTGGACGTCCACGATGACGGCCGGCACTTCGGCGTAATAGCCCAGACCCACGAACTCCGCCATCAGCGAGATGCCCGGCCCCGAGGTGGTCGTCATGGCGCGGGCGCCCGCCCAGCCGGCCCCGAGGACCATGCCGACCGCCGCGAGCTCGTCCTCGGCCTGAACGATCGCGCAGGATGGCTTGCCGGTCACGGGATCCTTGCGGTACCTCTTCGCGTAGTCGATCAACGACTCGGCGAGCGAGGACGAGGGGGTGATGGGATACCAGGCCACCACACTCACGCCGGCCATCATCGATCCGATCGCGGCCGCCGCGTTGCCGTCGATGATGATCTTTCCCGCCGTCGCGTTCATCCGCTCGAGGCGGTACGGGTCCTTCTTGGTCAGGTTCTGAACCGCCCAGTCGAAACCGCCCTGGATGGCCTTGATGTTGATCTCGACCGCCTTCTCCTTGCCCTTGAATTGCTTGACGACCGCACGGCGGACTTCCTCCATGTCGATGTCGAGAAGCCAGGCCGCGACACCGACGTAGATCATGTTGACGGCCAGGCGCCGCAGCTTCCCGTCGTGCACGAGCTCGAGGACGAGTTTTTGGAATGGGACCGGGTAGTAGAGAACGTCCTCGCGCAGCGTCTTCAGGTTCAGGCTTTCCTCGTAGATGACGGCGGCGCCGGGGTGCACCGTGCGCACGTCCTCATGCGCGGTCTCGGGGTTCATGCAAATCAAGACCCCGATGTCGCGCCGGCGCGCGATGAATCCATCCCGAGAGGCCCGGATCGTGAACCAGGTCGGCAGCCCCTGAATGTTGGAAGGGAAGAGGTTCTTGCCCGATACGGGGATTCCCATCTGGAAGATGGAGCGCATCAGGATGCTGTTCGAGGACATGCTTCCCGAGCCGTTGGCGGTGGCGACGTGGATCGAGAAGTCGTTGACGACCGGGCGGCTTCGCGCCTCGGTTGTCGATTTGTCTTCCAGGAGGGCGGTGGACATGTCTCTCCTTTGCCGATCATGGGCGATCGGGGCCGAAAATGATACCAAACCGAGGTTGTGTGCCGCCCGAGCCCTCCCCGTGCATAGAATCCGCGCCCGGAGGTATCGATGCGACTTGCAGTGCTCCCCTGGACGGCGGTTCTCGGCCTCTGTCTAGCCCCTTGCGCCGCTGGTGCCGAGCGCCCGTTCCGGTTCGACGATCTGGCACGGGCCGAGCGCCTGACGGCCTTCACCCTCTCTCCCGACGGGAAGTGGCTCGCCTACGCCGTCACGGTCCCGGACGTCGAGGAGAACAAGTCGTGCTCGGCGCTCTGGGTCAAGCCCGCCGGCGGCGGAGCGGCCCGCAGGCTCACCTCCGGACAGTTCCGGGACTCCGACCCGGCCTTCTCGCCCGACGGCAGGGCTCTCGGGTTTCTGTCGAATCGTGAAGGCGGCTCTCAGATCTGGACTTTGGACCTCGGCGGCGGCGAACCGCGCCGGGCGACATCCTTCGTCAACGACGTCGGCGCGTTCCAGTTTTCCCCGGACGGGAAATGGTTCGTCTTCACGTCCGACGTGTTCCCCGATTGCCCGGACGCGGTCTGCACCGAGAAGCGGCTGAAGGATCGCGAGAAGGCGAAGATCCGGGCGCGGGTGGCCGAGCGGCTTCTCTACCGGCACTGGGACTCCTGGAAGGACGGGATGCGCACCCACATCTGGAAGATCCCGGTGGCCGGCGGCGGTGCCGTGGACCTGACGCCCGGCGACCGGGATGCGCCGGCCTTCGGCGGAGATCACGACTTCCAGATCTCGCCCGACGGCAAGGAACTTCTCTACACCTCCAACCCGGACAAGATCGAGGCGCTCTCGACCAACGTGGACGTGTGGGTGACTCCCTTCGATGGCACCGGAAAGCCGCGTGACCTGACCCTGGAAAACAAGGCCTTCGACGGAACACCGAAGTACTCGCCCGACGGCCGGTGGATCGCCTACCGCTCGCAGAAGCGGCCGGGCTTCGAGTCCGATCGCTTTGCGCTCATGCTTTTCGACCGGCAGAATTCGACCTCGCGCTCGCTGACCGCCGACTTCGACAACTGGGTCGAGGAGCTCGAATGGGCGCCGGACTCGAAGTCCCTTTACTTCGTCTCGCACGTCGCGGCCCGCGGAAACATCTACCGGATCGCGGTCGCGGGCGGACCGGTCCAGGAGGTTTGGAAGGGGGGAACGGCCACGGGCGTCCTCGCGGCGCCGGACCGGCGAAGGATCTACTTTTCGGCAAGCTCCCTGACGAAGCCGGCGGACATCTGGAGCCTCCCCGCGGACGGCAAAGGCGCCGTCGCCGAGACGACATTGAACGCGGCGCTCCTGTCGGAGGCAACGCGGGGGACCGTCCTCGAGCGATGGGTCCCCTCCGCCGACGGGCGCAGGTTGCAGGGCTGGCTGATTCTGCCGCCGGGCTTCGACCCGACGAAGACCTATCCGGCGCTTTTCTTTGTTCACGGGGGCCCGCAGGTGCCCCTGGCCGACGCTTGGTCGTATCGCTGGAACCTCGAGGGCTTCGCGGGCTACGGGTACGTCGTGTACGCGGGAAACCCGCGCGGCTCGCCCGGCTTCGGCCAGCAATTCGTCGACGAGATCAGCAAGGACTGGGGCGGGAAGGTCTATGACGATCTCATGCGCCAAGCGGACGACCTCGAGTCGCTGCCCTACGTCGACAAGAAGCGGATCGGCGCGGCGGGTGCCTCCTACGGCGGCTACATGATCGCCTGGATCGCGGGGCACACCAAGCGCTTCGCGACGCTCATCTGCCACGATGGCACGATCGACCTGCGCGCCGCCAATCTCGCGACCGAGGAGTTGTGGTTTCCCAGTTGGGAGTTCGGTGGGTGGCCCTGGGAGTCGGGCGCCGTCTACGAGAAGTGGAACCCGATCCGATTCGCCGACAAGTTCCAGACACCCACCCTCGTCATCACCAACGAGAAGGACTTCCGGGTCCCGTTCGAGCAGGGCCTCGAGTTCTTCACGGCTCTCCAACTGAAAGGGGTCCCCTCGAAGCTCCTGGAATTTCCGGACGAAGGGCATTGGGTCCTGAAGCCCGGCAATGCCCTCTTCTGGCACAACATGATGGTGGACTGGCTGCGAAAGTATCTCGGCGGAGCCGAGGCAGATCCGAAAATGCTGGAGAAGGCCTATTCCGTGACGAGGTAACCGCGACGCTACTCACCTCGCCGAGGTGATTTGAAAACTCTCTTCCGAGGCCGGGCCGCCGGGCGGTGACGGCAAGATTTCGCACCTTGCCCCGCCTCGCTGAGACGTCGTACCTTGCCCGGCCTCGCCAGGACTAGTCGGCCGGAACGCACCTGCCGACGGCCCAGGCGCGTAGCGCGGCGATCGGCTCAGCCCGGACGACCGAAAGCGGGCGGGTCGAGCGCAGCGCGACGAGCACTCCCGACGTGCCCAGCGGCACACCGGCGGCGCGCGCCTCGTAGAGGGCCGAGACGATCGCCTGCTCGATCTCCGCCCCGGAGAAGCCGGCGGACGCCTCGGCGAGCGGACCGAGATCGAAGCGGCTCGAAGCCTCTCCCCGCCGCTCGAGGTGCAGGCGAAAGATCTCCGCCCGGGCCGCGGCGCCGGGCAGGTCGATGAAGAAGATCTCGTCCACCCGGCCCTTGCGCACCATTTCGGGGGGCAGCTCCTGGACGGAATTCGCGGTCAGCACGAGGAAGACGTGCGCCGCGCGCTCCTGCATCCAGGTCAAGAGCGCGCCGAGCAGGCGCTTGGAGACCCCGCCGTCGGTCTCTGTCGAGCGGACCGAAACGAAGGCCTTTTCGATCTCGTCGATCCAGAGGACGCACGGCGCCATCCGCTCGACGCGCTTCAAGGCGTCGCGCAGGTTCCGTTCCGACTCCCCGATGTAGGGGGCGAGCAATCTTCCGGCGTCGAGCGAGAGAAGCGGCAGGTCCCAGGTCGCGGCCACGGCCTTTGCGGCGAGGCTCTTGCCGCACCCCTGCACCCCGAGCAGCAGGATTCCCTTCGGCGGGTCGAGAGGCTTCTGGCCCGCTCCCGGCGTCAGGCCCACGCGGCGCGTCGCGATCCACTTCTTAAGGCGCGCGAGGCCCCCGATCTGGTCCATTCCCTCGGGCGCGGGCACGAAGTCCAGGAGTCCGCCGCCTTCGACGAGCTCCTTCTTGCTCTCTCGGACCCGGGGCCGGTCATCCGGGGTGAGGGCGTTGTCTTCGACGATGGCGCGCGCCAGCGCCCGCTCTGCCTCGAAAAGCGAAAGCCCGCGCAGGTCCGACACGAGCCCCTCGACGTCGTCGCCCGAGAGGGCGATTCGGGTGCCGGGGCTGTCGCGCGCCGTCCGACGGATCGTCTGCGTGACGAGCTCCCGCAGCTCCTCGGTGCCCGGCAGGTCGAACTCGAACCGCACCGTGATCTCCTCGAGCTCCGGCTTTCCCGGAAGCTCCGGCCCTACGAGGACGATCGTGCGAACGGAGCCCTCGAACTCCTGAGCCGTCTCTCGGAGGCAGCGCAGCGTCGCCGGGTTCTCCAGGTGCGCCTGCGGATCCTTGAGTAGCCACACGCCGTCCTCCGACGTCGCCCGGACGTGTCGCAGGGCGACGGCAAGCTCCGTCGTCTTCGGCTGGTCGGCGGGATGGCAGGGGGAAAGCCCGGAGGCGGCGCTCCAGGTCCAAACCGGCAGATCGAGCTGTCCCGCGACGGCGCGAACCAGCGCCTCGAAGCGCTTTTCCTCGACCGTCTCGCACAGCACCAGCGGATGCCGCGACCGGAAGAGGAGGGCCAGATCTCGCGCGGGAACGTCCAAGTGCGGAAAAGTCTACAGGATCGCGGGCTAGACTCCCTCGTGTGCCCCCGCGCCGCATCGTCTCGCTTTGCCCCTCGATCACGGAGACGCTGGTCGCGATCGGCGGCTTGAAGCGCCTGGTCGCGGCCACGCGATACTGCACGCGGCCGCGCGGATTGCTGTGGGGGCTGCCTCGGGTGGGAGGGACGAAGAACCCCGATCTGGCACGGATCCTGGCCTTGAAGCCCGATCTCGTCTTTGCCAACGAGGAAGAGAACCGACGCCAGGACGTCGAGGCCCTCGAAGCGGCGGGCATTGCCGTGGACGTGACCCTGCCTAAGACCGTCGCGCAAGTGCCGGAGGACATCCGGCGGTGGGGGACGCGTCTGGCCGAAGGATCCGTCGCGGAGGCGCAGGCGCTGGCCTCGCGAATCGAGCAGAAGCTCGCGGCTCTGGAGAGCGAGAAGGCGCCAACGGTGTTTCTCTACGCCTACTGGATCTGGAAGGACCCGTGGATGACCGTCTCCGACGACACGTACGTGGCCGACCTGCTGCGGCTGGCGGGGGGAGTCAACGTGTATGGGAGAGAAGCCGACCGCTACCCGGCGACGACGCCGGAGGAGTCACTGGCCCGCGGAGCCGACGTGCACATTTTTCCGAGCGAGCCGTATCCCTTCCGGAAGGAAAAGCACGAACAGTTGACCGAGGAGCTCTTCGGCGCGGGCCGACAGCGGCTCTTCGTCGAGGGGGACGACTACTGCTGGCACGGCGCGAGGACGCTGCAGGGGCTCGAAGCGATGGGAGACCTGCGGCAGACCCTGCGGGCCCGTTGAACCTCGAGCGTCCTTCCAGGGAGCGGGTCCCGCTCAGCCGCGGCGGTTGAGCAGATCCAGGAACTCCTCCCGCACCGGCTTGTTGAAGAAGATCCCGCGGATCGCGGAAGTCACGGTCAGGGCCCCCGACTTCTGGACGCCGCGCATTTCGACGCACAGGTGGCGCGCCTCGATGACGACCATGACGCCCTGTGGACAGAGCTGGTCCTCGAGAAACCCGGCGATCTGTTCGGTGAGCCGTTCCTGAAGCTGCGGGCGCCGCGCGTAGAACTCCACGATGCGGGGCATCTTCGACAGGCCCACGATCTTGTCGTTGGGAATGTAGGCCAGATGCGCGTGGCCGTAGAACGGCACGAAATGGTGGGAGCACAGCGAGTAGAAGGGGATGTCCTTCTCCATCACCATCGCCGTGTATCGCTCGTCGTTCGGAAAGACGGTGATCTTGGGTTCCGCGCCTTCCGACAGGCCGTGGAACATCTCGAGGTACATCTTCGCGACGCGCTCCGGAGTCCCGACCAGGTTGGAATCCGAAGGGTTCAAGCCCAGGAGCTCGATGATCCGGCGCATATGCGCCGAGATGTCTCGAATCCTCTCCTCGTTCCCGATCGAGGGGACGAGGACGCTCGTCTCGCTCATCGCCGCCTCAGGCCGCTTTCGTCTTCTCGATCAGCTTCTCGATATCGCGGGCGACCGGAATGTCGCTCGCGATGACTTCCTTGATCTTGCCGTCCTTGCCGATGATGAAGGCGGTTCGAGCGGAGAACCCCTTATCGTCGAGGTAGACGCCGTACTTCTTGGCGACTTCTCCCTTCGGCTGAAAGTCCGCGACCAGGGGATAGGAAATGCCGTTCTGCGCCGCGAAGGCCTTGTGCGCCCAGAGGGAATCGACCGAGATTCCGAGCACCTGAACGTCGCCGGAGCCGGCGGTCGGGAGCATCTCGGCGCACCGCTTGTTCTCGACCGAGCAGACCGGCGAGAAATCGAGCGGGTAGAACATCAGAAGGACGTTCTTCTTCCCGCGGAAGTCGGACAGAGTCACTTTGTCTCCCACGGTCGCCGGAAGCGTGAAATCGGGGGCCAAGTCACCGGGCTTGACGGGCATGATGGTCACTCCTTCGATTCGTTCGCGGCGCGCAGCCGCAGGCGCGCATTCTATTACCGAGGAGCGGTTGGGCGCCTTCCGTTTCCGGTTTTCAAGCCCCGTCCAGGCTCGTAACGGATAACGCACGACTTCTCACGAGATCGTCTTCTTGAACGCCCGCGTGCTGGCAAGGATCAGGACGGCGTCGATGGCGAGCAGGGCCGCGACGTTGGGCCAGATCTCGATGAATCCGGCGCCTCGAATGATGATCGCCCGGGAGATCTTGATGAAGTGGGTCGCGGGGAGAAGGTGCGCGAAGGCGAACAGCGGGGCAGGCAGGGAAAAGAGGGGGAAAACGTACCCGGAGAGGAGGACCGAAGGGAGCAGGAACCCCTGGGCATACTGGATCGCCTCCATCTGCGTCTTGGCCCGCGAGGAGATCACGAGGCCCAGGGCGAGCAGCGAAAACAGATAGACCGTCGAGAGGCCGAAGAAGAGCGGAACGCTCCCGTGGATCGGCACCCGGAAGAGGGCGACCATCACGACGAGGATCGCGATGAGCTGCACGAAGCCGAGGAACAGGTATGGAAGGAGCTTGCCGAGGACGACGCCCACGGGAGAGACCGGTGTGACCATGAGCTGCTCGAGCGTGCCGCGCTCGCGCTCGCGCACGATGCCGAAGGCGGCGAGCACGGTGCCCGAGAAGGTCAGCAGAATCGCGATGAGGCCCGGGATGAGCAGGTTGGCGCTTCGCGAGTCGGGGTTGAAGAGCAGAAGCGGCTGCGCCTGGATCGGCAAGGCGCGGATCCCGGTGCGACGGGCGATGTCCGCGAGCGACCGCTCGAGCGCGAGGCCGTTGGCGGCCGCGAGCGTCTGCGAAGAGATCGCGGAGTCGGACCCGTCGATCAGCACCAGAAAGTCCGCCGGGAGGCCGCGCAGCCGCCGGCGGGCAAAGTCGGGCGGGATCTCGATGCCGACCGAGGCACGCCCGGCCACGATTGCCTCCCGCAGGGCCGTGTGCGAAGGGACCTCCTCCACAACCCGGAAGTAGACGGTGTTGACGAGGTCGGTCACGAGCTCCCGGCTCTCCCGCGTGCGGCTCTGGTCGAAGACCGCGGTGCGCACGTGCTTCACGTTCGTGTCGATGACGCCAAAGAGGATCAGCTCGAAGATCGGGATGAAGAGAGCCATCACGAAGGTGCCCCGGTCCCGAATCATCTGGATCCATTCCTTGCGCAAGACGGCGCCGAAGCCGCTCACGGGGCCGTCCTCGAGTCGGCGGGTTCCGCCGCCGCGGCGGCGTCCGTCTGCACTTTCGTCAATCGGACGAAGACATCCTCGAGGGTCGCCGCGATCGGCCGCACGGTGACCCGGGCGCGGGCGGACTCCTCGAGGTCGCGGGCGATCCGCTCGTTTTCGACCTCGGCCTCGACGAGCAGATGCAGGGAGTTGCCAAAAATCGTGACATCGCGCACGTAGGGGAGGGCACGCGAGCGGCCCATGACGGCGGCTGCCCCTTCGGCGCACTCGGCCTCGACCCGGCGCGTCCCCGCCGGCGTGACCTCGGCGAGGCCGGTCAACTCGGCGGGTTTTCCGATGACCAGGAGCTTGGAAAGGTAGAGGTAGGCGACCGTGCCGCAACGTTCCGCCTCGTCCATGTAGTGCGTCGTCACCAGGAGCGTCACGCCTTGCGCGGCGAAGTCGAACAGCAGGTTCCAGAGCTCCCGGCGCGCGACGGGGTCGATGCCCGCGGTCGGTTCGTCCAGAAAGAGGACGCGGGGCTCGTGCATGAGCGCGGCCGCCAGGGCCAGGCGCTGCTTCCAGCCGCCGGAAAGCTGAGCCGCCAGGCGGTGCCGGTAGGGAGCGAGCCCAGTGAGATCGATCGCCCAGCGGCGCCGCTCGCGCGCCCGGTCGTTCCGGAGGCCGTAGACCGACGCGAAGAAATCGAGATTTTCCAGGACCGAGAGGTCCTCATAGAGCGAGAATCTCTGCGACACATAGCCGATGCGCCGTCGGATCTCCTCGCCGGACCGGGCGACATCCAGGCCGTCCACCGAGGCGCTCCCTTCGGTCGGCGCGAGCAGGCCGCAGAGAATCCGGATCAGAGTGGACTTGCCGGAGCCGTTGGGGCCGAGCAGGCCGAAGATCTCTCCCCGCCGGACCTCGAGCGAAACTCGGTCGAGCGCCCGGACCTTTCCGAAGTCGCGGGAGACTGCCCGCACCTCGATGCCGAGCCCGCCATTTCGTTGCGGGGCTGCCGCGCTCATTGCTCCAGGCGCACCGTCGCCGCCATGCCGGGCCTGAGGTTCGGGTTCGGATCGATGGAGACCTTGACGCCGAACACCTGGTCCATGCGCTGGTCGAGCGTCTGGACGTTGCGGGGGGTGTACTCGCCCTTCTGCCGGATCTCCACGACCTTGCCCGGGAACTCGCGGCCCGGGAAGGTGTCCACCCGGATGTGCGCCGCCTGCCCGAGGTGCACGAGCCCGAGCTTGGGCTCCGGGACGTAGACGCGCACCCAGATCTGGTCGGGCTCGAGGATCGTCGTCACGGGCTGACCGGCGCCGACGAGATCGCCCGGCCGCAGGTCGAGGGTCTGGATGATGCCGTCGGCCGGTGCGCGCACGACGAGGTCCTCCCGCTGCTTCTGGAGGTAGGCGAGCTGGCCTTCTTCGCGCACAAGGGCGGCCCGGGCGGATGCGATGTCTTCGGGCCGGTTGCCCCGCTGCTTTTCCTCGAGAGTCTCCTTCGAGATCCGCGCGGCCGTGGCGGCCGCGTCGTAGGACTGCTGGCCGACGACGCCGTCCCGAAGCAACGCCTCCTGACGCCGCCGCTCCCGCTCGGCGTTTTCCGCGTCGGCGATCGACCGCGCGATGTCCTCCTGTCGCGGCCCACGGAGCGCCTTCTCGAGATCGGCGCGCGCCGCGTCCACGCGCCCCTGCTGCGAGCGAATCTGACGGTCGAGGAAGTCGGGCTCGAACTCGACCAGCGGCTGCCCCTTGCGGACGGACGCGCCCTCGTCGATGTGGACCGCGAGCACCCGTCCGCCCACGAGCGACCCCACTTCGGCGTCGCGGGCCTCGATCGTTCCGGACAGAACGAGGGGCTTTTCACGCCGGAAAAGGCCGGCGGTCCAGGCCCAGTAGGCGGCACCCGCGGCGAGAACGAGTACCGCCAGAAGGACGGCGGCTCGTTTCATCGGGCCTTTCTCCCAGCCGACAACGCTCCCCGCGTCCAGATGTCCAGCAGCGTGTCGAGGTAACGGGGCAGCGGGATCGGCGGCGTGATTCGCAGCACTCGGTGCATGAAGACGTAGGATTGGAGGGCCCCGACGAACGCGAGCGCCCCGGCTCGTGGGTCTCGCAGGCGCAGCCGTCCCGCCGCGCGGGCCCGCCGAAAATAGGCCTCGAGGGCCGAGAGAACCCGCGCGGGCGGGGAGGACTTTCGGCGCGGGTCGAAGGGGAGGCGCACCGTCCGGGCCTCCTCCTCCGTTCGAGCCCGCAGAAAGTGCGCGATGTTCTCTCCCATCTTTCGTTCGATGAACGGGACGAGAGTCATGGCCAGACGGCGCAACGCGAGGTCCGGGCGATCGAGGTCCGGCAGGTGCTCCAGGAAGTCGCTCGGGAGACTCTCCTCGTCCTCGCCTGCCGCCATGGCGTCCCGGAAGAGGGCCTCCTTCGTCGGGGCGTGGCGAAACAGGGCGGCCGCGGAGATGTCGAGCCGGGAGCCAATCGCGGCCAACGTCGTGCCCTCGTACCCGCGCTCGGCGAAGGCGGAGCGCGCGGCCCGGAGGACCTCGTCGCGTGTCACGCGGGGGCGCCGACCCATAGTAAGTAACTATTTACTAATTTACTTTAAGGCTGTCAAGCGTCCTTCCGTGTGGGCCCCCTCTGGGTCGAGGGCATGCGCGCCCGCTTCCTGCCCGACCCTTCGGCGCCCACGGTAAGATTGAGTTCCTTTCATGCGCGTGGACCTTCACAGCCACTCGAACGTCTCCGATGGGCTCGATTCCCCCGCCGAGCTGGTGCGCCTGATGGCGTACGCCGGTGTCGCCGCCTTCTCCCTGACCGACCATGACTCGCTCCAGGGTCTGCCCGAGGCCCGCCGGGAGGCGGAGGCGCTCCGGATCGACCTCATCCCGGGGGCCGAGATCTCCGCGAGCTTCGATGGACAGGACGACATCCACATTCTCGCCCTGTTCGTCGATGAGAACAACGACGGTTTCAACGGCCAGCTCGTGATCCGGCAGGAGAATCGGCGGCGGCGGGGCGAGAAGATGGCGCAGAAGTTGATCGAGGCCGGCTATGCGTTGGACCTCGAGGCGATCCGCGAAGAGGTCGGCGACGGCGTCTGGGGCCGGCCGCACCTGGCGCGGGCGCTCGTGCGGGCCAGGCACGCCCGCGACAACGACGACGCGTTCGACCGATTCCTGCACGAGGGGCTGCCCTGGTACGTCACGTCGGAGAAGTGGGAGGCCCGGGACGTCCTGCGGGCGATCCGCGCCGCGGGAGGAATCTCCTCCCTCGCGCACGCCATCTGGTACAAGGACGTCGAGGCGATGGCGCGCTCACTCGCCGCCGGCGGGCTCGATGCGATCGAAGTCTTCCATCCCGACCACGGACCGGAAGAGGAGGCGCGTCTGGGCCAGCTCGTCAACGAGCTCGGCCTCGCGGTGACCGCCGGCAGCGATTTCCACGGCACGCCCGAGGGGCGCAAGCGACCGGGCGGCGTCTCGGGCGACGGCGAGATGCTCGGCATCCTGCGCGCCCGCGCACGGCGGGGTTAG
>JBGPCK010000067.1:0-16027 GCA_041481715.1 Thermoanaerobaculia bacterium
CCATGATTGCGTCGCTGCGCCACTCCTACAACGCGGCCTACACCGACGACAAGTACCAGGGGTATCGCCGGCGCCTCGAGGAGCGCGGCCGCATATCCATCCCGTTCCGCCTCGCGGAATCTCCCGTCTTCCTGCCGCCGGAGCTGCGCGACGAAATGGTGGAGGCTTCCTTCGAGATCTTCCGGCAGCTCTCGACTCCGGAGGCACTGGAGCGTTCCAAGGCGGCGGTGCCGGCGCAATTCGACGTGCCGGGCTGCCCGGAGCTTCCGACCTTCGCCGTCACCGACTTCGCGGTGACGCGCGGCGCGGGAGGACGTCTCGCGCCGAAGCTGATCGAGCTGCAAGCCTTCCCGACGCTCTACGCCTTTCAGGTCGCGCAGAACGAGGAGCTCGCCCGACTCTGTCCCGGCGGCGAGGAGCTCGACTGTTACCTTTCCGGCTTGAACACGGTCTCCTACTGGAAGGTCGTCGGCGATGCGATCCTCGCCGGCGCCCCGTCGGAAAACGTCGTCCTGCTCGATCTCGATCCGCCGCGCCAGAAGACGGCGATTGACTTCGCCTTCACGCAGCAGTTCTGGGGCGTGCGGGCGGTCGACCCCGGGCAGATCGAGAAGCGCGGCCAGCAGATCTGGTATCAGTGCGAGGGAAGGCCGACGCGGATCCTGCGCATCTACAACCGCCTGATCTTCGACGAGCTCGGCGCGACCGGGAAGGAGCTCCCCTTCGACCTGACCGAGCCCCTCGACGTCTCCTGGGCCGGCCACCCCAACTGGTACTTCCGCTGGAGCAAGCACTGCCTGCCGCAGCTTCGCCACCCGGCCGTTCCCGAGGCGGTCTTTCTCTCGGACCTGACGGCGCCGCCCAAAGACCTCGAGAGCTGGGTCTTGAAGCCGCTATTTTCCTTCGCCGGGTCCGGAGTCAAGGTCGATGTGACGGCGGCGGACCTCGCATCCGTTCCCGATGATCAGCGCGCGCACACGCTCCTGATGCGCAAGGTCGAGTACGCTCCCGCAATCGAGACGACCGACGGCAAGCACTCGAAGGTCGAGGTGCGCATCCTCTTCGTCTGGAAAGACGGCAAGCCCTTCGCGGTCACGACCCTGGCGCGCCTGTCTCAGGGAAAGATGATGGGCGTCAACTACAACAAGGACAAGACCTGGGTCGGCTCCTCCAGTTGCCTCTGGCCGCGGTAGCGGTGGTTCGGGGTCAGGCACGCACTCATGCACTCTGCCGTCCGGCGCGCAACCCAAAGTACAAGAGTGCAGGGTCAGACCCCTCTTGCGGTCGCCGCGCTCGTCTTCCTGATCAGCATGCTCCCGCGAGTGGTCAACTTCCCGACGGCAGTGCGAGACGGCGTGCCGCAGATCGGGCCGTTCGATGAGCTCTATCACGCCCACCGCATTCTCTTTTCGGCCGCGCATCCGGGCCATGTCGAGAGCTTCGATCCCGACCGAGGCCTGCACGGGGCCTTTTGCCCGTGGCCTCCTCTGTACGACCTCTCGGCCGGCGCCGCGGCGCGGCTTCTCGCGGGGAGCTCGCCCGAAAGAGTCCTTCTGCGGGCGATCTGGTTCCCGCCGCTCATCGCTTCTGTTTTCGCCGCCATTGCCGCCTGGCTACTGGCCCGGAGAACGGATGTTCAGACCGCCCTGCTCGCCGGAGGGGGCCTGGCCCTCTGCCTGGCGTACGTCACGGTTTCCCGTCTCGGGGCGATCGACCACCACTTCCTCGAGCCGCCGCTGCTCTTTGGGATCTTCGGCGCGACCACCCTTCTCCATCGTGCGACGGGGCCCCGCGGCATCCTGCGCTACGGAGCCTTCCTCGGTCTCGCGCTGACAGTCGCACTTTTCATTCAGACTGCTCTGCTGCTAGCGGCTTGCGTCTCGGCTCTCGCGATCCTCCTTTTCGAGCGGGACGAGCGCGCACCGCGGTGGGCCGGCGCCCTCGGTTTCTCGATCGCGACGCTCGCCGTGCTGATTTACCGCCTCTCCCAGCCGCAGGGCTACCCGGGCGACGCCTGGTTTCTCGGCACCCCGTACGCGGCGGCCCTGCTCGCCGGAGCGGTCGCCAGTGCCGTCTCGGCCTTCGTGCTCTCCCGAGGAGCGTCAGCCCGCGCCGCTGGCGCGCTCGCGCTGCTCCTGGCTGGACTCTGCTGGGCCGCGGTCCCCGGCGCCGTGACGGCCACCGCAGCAGGCGCGCAGTTTTTCGGGGGCGACCCGTGGCTTTCGACGATCGTCGAGTTTCAGCCGCTGTTTTTCGAGGGGCCCGGAAACCTGTGGGGAGCCTTCTGCAAGCTCGGTGGCGGCGCCCTTCTGATCCTTCCGCTAGCGGCCGCGAACTGGAGGCGGCGAAGGACGTTTCGATGGACTCTCGCCCTGTTTGCGATCGTGTACTTGTTGGCCGCGATTTCGAGCCTGCGTTTCCTCGTGTGCGCCGCGCCCCTGGCTGCCGTCGCGGGGGCGCTCGCCGCCGGGGATTTGCGCCGGCTAGGCCGCCTTCCTCAGACAGCGGGTGCTCTGCTGCTCCTCTTCCCCGCCCTCTGGCTTCTCCTGCCATACCTGCGGCACCCGGATCCTCCCGCCGGCCACGAGACTTTGCCCTTCTATCGCGCCGCGGGCTGGCTCGCCGCCCATGATCCCTCAGGCCACCGAGTCCTTGCCCCATGGTGGTCCGGCCATGTCTTCCATTTCCTGGGAGGACAGAAGCCGGTCGTCGATGGCTTCGGAGCGTGGATCGGAACAACCGACTTCGAGAACGCCCTGAACATCGTCCTCACAAGCCGTGAAGAGGCAGTCGCCCAATACTGCCGCGAGAACGGGATCCGTTATCTGGTCCTGGAGAATCCGCTCACGCGTCTGACCGTCCAGGCTGAGGCGATCGGCCTTCGACCGGCTTTCTTCGTGCAGCCTGGGAGCAGCGGCGCGTCCGCCTCGATCACGCCTCTGATGAGATTCAGCTTCTGGTGGAGGGCCTATTTCGATCGTGGCCGGCCAGTGCAAGAGACCCGTCGATTCGCCAGGGAGTTCCGCCAGTTTCGCCTCGTGTACGCCGACCCCGAGCCCTCCGGCGGTCCCGCCCGTTTCCGCGGACCCTCGATCATGATCTGGGAACTCTCTCCTGGGGGTCAGGCACGCACTCATGCACTCTGCGGACAGGCGAGCCCGGGCTTACGGCACATAGTGCCGGATCTGCTCCTTCCACCAGGGCCAGTCGTGGCCGTAGGGCGCGTCCCAGACGCTGCCGCGGTGGTGGATTCCCCTCTGGTTCAGGAGCCTGAGCATGTCGGTCGTGCCGGCGAGGATGTTGTCGGTCGCGCCGGTGACGATGCAGATATCCATCGACGAGAGCCTGCCGACCCACTCGCCGTCCATGTTGGGCACGTAGGCCGTCGGGCAGTGGAAGTAGCAGAGCTCGTCCCAGTAACCGTCGAGAAAGTTGTGGATGTCGTACTTGCCGGAAAAGCCGACAACCTTGTCGCAGACGTCGGGATGGCGGAAGCCGAAGTTGGCGGCGTGATACGCGCCGAAGGAGCAGCCGAGCGTGCCGACGCGGCCCCAAGTCTCGGCCTTGCTCCGGACGAAGGGCACGACCTCATCGAAGAGATACCGGTCGTACTGATCGTGCCGGCGGATGCGCTCGGCCGGGTGCTTGTTCGTCGCGTAGAAGCTCTCCGCGTCCACGCTATCCACACAGCAAAGCTGGAGACGCCCCGCTTCGATCAGGTCTTCGACCGCGCCCACGAGGCCGAAGTCCTCGTTCTGATAAAAGCGCCCCTGGGAGGTGGGAAACCAGATCATCGGGTAGCCGCCCCGGCCGAACCAGAGCAGCTCCATCCGGCGTCCGAGGGTAAGAGAGTCCCAGGCGAAGTACTCACGATTCATGCGTCGTCCTTTCGAGCCGTGGGGTTTTCGCGTGGGATAATCCCATGAACCGGGGCGTAGCGCAGCGGTAGCGTACCTGCTTTGGGAGCAGGTGGTCGCCGGTTCGATCCCGGCCGCCCCGACCAAACCGTCGCTCGCGCTTGCTCGGGATCTGCGCCTGGGGCGCACCGGCGGGCGGCTCGCCCGGATGCGAGCTCGACCGCCCGCCTGATCCCTCGCGGCGCGCTCGCTCCCGCGGCGCGAGCCTCCTCCCTCGATTACTTCGGGAGACTCCTCGCGCCGCGACCGGGGCAGGCAGTACCGTCGCTCGCGCTTGCTCGGGGTCTCGCTTTGCGACCGGCGCTCGGCTCGGCAGAACCACCTCCAAATAGGCGGTTCAACCGTGCACTCTTGCAATCTCGTCGCAAAAAGCGCAGGAGTGCACGGTTGACCCCCCTTACCTCCCGACCATGTTTTCAGTTACCTAGCGGCGACCCACTGTTCGGCGCCCACTCATCGGCGCACTCATGGTGTACTCGGTTCGCACCCTATCGGCGTGACGTCCGAGAAAGAGGTTGTGCCCTATCGGGGTTGGTTGGCGTGGACTGAAAGCGCGTGAAGACTGCTTACGACTAGGTTCCACAACCCTGCGTTGTTGCAGCGAGCGAGGATGCCATCTGCGTCAATCGGCGGTTGCTGAAACGAGCGTACTGGCCTGCAGGGTGCGGCGCATGAGGCGCCATTGGCTTGAGCGTGAGCGGGCCGGGCCGCGGTTGCCACGAAGAAAGGCTCTTCGCCCGATCTGAGGCCGGAGAGGTCAGGATAGAGTGGGTGAGTCTGCTTCGGCAAGAGGCTCGTCTCGAGCCGAAACGCTTGTGGGGCACCGAAGCGGGTCATGTCGACGCCAAGATGGTGGCTGCCGACGCCCTCACTCGCAAAGGCATCGCTAGAGAACAGAGGAAACGTCTGCCCGCGCGCCGACGACCCGGCGAGCGCAAGAAACATGAACATTTGAAGGGTCGCGGAACGCATGCCTTCCCTGTTCTTATAGGAGTAGACGAATTGAGAGTCAACCCGCGTTGCCTCGGCCTGAGGTCAACGGCGCCCCAACGGCATTCGTCGAGGCCTCCGGTGGCCCTCAGCGGGGTCGTGAGAAGGATTTACCCAGCCTGCCGAAAAGACCCTGTGGCGTAATTTCTGCCCGAGATCGTTCGTCGTAACCTACTGGGCCTGAGATAAAAGGACCACCCAAGAACGGTTTTGCGAACTAGCCAGAGGGGTCTCGACGTTATGGGGCCCGAGCGGTCATGCGGGCGTGTCTCGACCCGCCAGACTCAGAGGCGCGAATGCTGAACTTCGACAAACCCGGCGTTTCGTCCAGTTCGGATCCTTCCGGCTCCGGCCTCCGGAGGGAATCGCCGAAGGGCAAAGGGCGCCGCCGGTGGCCGTGGCTGGTGGCGGTGGCCGCCGTCGCCATGGCGGTCTTTCTCCTGGCGGCCCGAGGCAGCCGCGACGCGTCGAACACCGACAAGGCGGGCAAGGGAGCGGCCGGCGAGGCCGCCGCCCGCGCGGTGCCGGTCCTGGCCGCCACCGCAAAGATGGGCGACGTCGGCGTGTACCTGACCGGACTCGGGACGGTGACGCCTCTCTCGACGGTCACGGTCCGCAGCCGCGTGGACGGGCAGCTGATCCGGGTCGCCTTCCAGGAAGGCCAGCACGTTGCAGAGGGCGACCTGCTGGCCGAAATCGACCCTCGCCCGTTCCAGGTTCAGCTCACGCAGGCCGAAGGGCAGAAGGCCAAGGACGAAGCGGCGCTCAAGAACGCAAACCTCGACCTGGAGCGCTACCGGATCCTGATCGATCAGGACTCCATCCCGAGGCAGCAGCTCGACACACAGGCCATGACGGTCAACCAGTTCGAGGGCGCCGTCAAGAGCGACCAGGGCCAGGTGGACAGCGCGAAGCTGAACCTCGTCTATAGCCGCATCACCGCGCCGATCACGGGCAGGGTCGGTCTGCGCCTGGTGGACCCGGGCAACATGGTGCACGCGAGCGACCCGAACGGCCTTCTCGTCATCACGCAGGTCCAGCCGATCGCCGTGCTCTTCACGATTCCCGCCGATCAGCTCCCCCAGCTGCAGCGACAGATGCACTCCGGAAAGCGGCTTGCGGTGGACGCCTACGATCGGGATCTCAAAAACAAGCTCGCCACGGGGTCCCTCCTGGCGCTCGACAACCAGATCGACCAGACCACTGGAACGGTGCGCTTGAAAGCCGTTTTCCCGAACGAGGACGAGGCTCTGTTCCCGAATCAGTTCGTCAACGCGCGGCTCCTGGTGGACACGCTGCGCGGGATCGTCACCGTCCCAACCGCCGCCATTCAACGCAGCCCTCAGTCGACCTTCGTCTACGCCATCAAGCCCGATAACACCGTCGAGATGCGCCCCGTCGAAGTCCAGTTGACCGAGGGCGAGGAGACGTCGATCCGCCAAGGTCTCTCTGCCGGCGACATCGTCGTCGTGGACGGCGTTGACAAGCTGCAGCCGGGCTCGAAGGTCACCGTCGGGAAGGCCGACGGGAAAGGCTCCCGGAAGGCCGCCTCTTGAGCCCGTCCCGGCCGTTCATTCTGCGGCCGGTCGCGACCTCGCTTCTGATGGCGGGCCTTCTGCTCGCCGGCGCGATCGGGTTCCGGCAGCTCCCCGTCTCGGCTCTCCCGCAGGTCGACTACCCGACGATCCAGATCGTGACCTTCTACCCGGGGGCGAGCCCGGACGTGATGGCCTCCGCCGTGACCGCGCCGCTCGAGCGGCAGTTCGGCCAGCTTCCGGGGCTCAATCAGATGACGTCCAACAGCTCCGACGGCAGCTCCCTGATCACGCTGCAGTTCGTTCTCGACCTGAACATCGACGTCGCCGAGCAGGAGGTTCAGGCCGCGATCAACGCCGCAGGCACCTACCTGCCCCGCGACCTGCCGAACCCGCCCATCTACAGCAAGACCAACCCGGCGGACGCCCCGATCCTCACGCTCGCGCTGACTTCGGACACGCTCCCGCTCTCCCGCGTGGAGGATCTCGCCGACACGCGTTTCGCGCAGAAGATCTCGCAGTTGCCGGGAGTCGGCCTCGTGAGCATCAGCGGCGGACAGAAGCCCGCGGTGCGCGTGCAGGTGAACCCCACGGCGCTCTCTTCCTACGGCCTCACGATGGAGGACGTCCGCACGGTGATCGCGCAGTCCAACGTCAACCAGGCCAAGGGGACCTTCGACGGCACCCACCAGTCCTACTCGATCGGGGCCAACGACCAGCTCCTGTCGAGCGATCAGTACCGGCCGCTCGTCGTCGCGTACAAGAACGGCGCGCCCGTGCACCTTTCCGACATCGCCGCCGTGGTGGACGACGCCGAGAACGTGAAGCAGGCCGCCTGGATGAACCAGGTTCCGTCGGTCATCCTGAACATCCAGCGCCAGCCCGGGGCGAACATCATCGCCGTGGTGGACCGCGTCAAGGGTCTGCTGCCGCAGCTTCAGGCCTCTCTGCCCCCGGCGGTGAAAGTGGCCGTCCTGACCGACCGGACGACCACGATTCGGGCGTCGGTGCGCGACGTCGAGTTCGAGCTGATGCTCACAATCGCGCTCGTCGTGATGGTCATCTTCCTCTTCCTGCGCACATTCGCGGCGACGGTGATCCCGAGCGTGGCGGTTCCGCTTTCGCTCGTCGGAACCTTCGGCGCGATGTACCTGCTCGGCTACAGCCTGAACAACCTGACGCTCATGGCGCTGACGATCTCGACCGGATTCGTCGTCGACGACGCGATCGTCATGATCGAAAACATCTCACGCTACATCGAGGAGGGCATGGCGCCGCTCGAGGCCGCGCTCAAGGGATCGGAGCAGATCGGTTTCACGATCCTTTCGCTGACGGTCTCGCTGATCGCCGTGCTGATCCCGCTGCTCTTCATGGGGGACGTCGTCGGCCGCCTCTTCCGCGAGTTCGCCGTCACGCTCTCCGTGACGATTCTGATCTCCTGTGCCGTGTCGCTGACTCTGACGCCGATGATGTGCGCGCGGCTGCTTCGGCACACGCCTCCTTCGGAGCAGGGCCGCTTCAACCGCGCGGCCGAGCGGGCCTTTCAAAGGGTCGTCGACTTCTACGGGCGGACCCTCACACGGGTGCTGCGCCACCAGAAGGCGACCCTGGTCGTCGCCGTCGCGACTCTCGTCACGACGGTCCTGCTCTACGTCGTGATCCCGAAGGGCTTCTTCCCCGTGCAGGACACGGGCGTGATTCTCGGGATCTCGGAGGCGTCTCAGACCGTATCTTTCCGGGCGATGGCGGACCGCCAACAGGCACTCGTCCGGACGATCCTGCGCGACCCGGCGGTCGCCAGCCTTTCGTCGTTCATCGGCATCGACGGCACCAACACGACGATGAACAGCGGCCGCATTCAGATCAATCTGAAACCGCTCGAGGAGCGCAAGGCCGGCGCCAGCGACATCATCCGCCGCCTCCAGCCGGAGCTCGCGAAGGTCGAAGGGATCACGCTCTTTCTCCAGCCCGTTCAGGACCTGACCGTCGAGGACCGGGTCAGCCGGACACAGTTTCAATACAGCCTCGAGGACCCCGACGCACGGGAGCTCGCCCTCTGGGCTCCGCGCTTCGTCAGCAAGCTCCAGGGCCTGTCGGAGCTACGCGACGTCGCGAGCGATCAGCAGAACGGCGGTCTCGAGGCCCGCCTGATCCTCGACCGGACGACCGCGTCGCGCCTGGGAATCACGCCGCAGATGCTCGACGACACGCTTTACGACGCCTTCGGCCAGCGCCAGATCTCGACGATGTTCACGCAGTTGAATCAGTACCGCGTCGTTCTGGAGTCCCACCCGAGCTTCCAGCGGCGGCCGGACGACCTGAAGAGCGTCTATCTACGGTCCTCCGGAGGAGGAGCCGTTCCCCTGGGCGCCTTCACGGACGTCCAGACCGCCAACGTGCCTCTGTCGGTGAACCACCAGGGGCAGTTTCCGGTCGTCACCGTGTCGTTCAATCTCGCACCGCGCGCCTCCCTCGGCGAAGCCGTGCGGGCGATCGAGCGGGCGAGCGAAGAGGTCGGGCTGCCGAAGAGCATCCAGGCACAGTTCCAAGGCACGGCCCAGGCGTTTCGGGCCTCCCTGGTGAATACGCCGTTCCTCATTCTCGCGGCGGTCGTGACCGTGTACATCCTGCTCGGCGTGCTCTACGAGAGCTACATCCACCCCATCACGATCCTGTCCACCCTGCCCTCCGCCGGAGTCGGCGCGCTCCTGTCTCTGATGGTGTGCCGCACGGATTTCTCGGTCATTGCGCTCATCGGAATCATTCTCCTCATCGGCATCGTCGAGAAAAACGCGATCATGATGATCGACTTCGCTCTCGATGCCGAGCGCAAGGAGAAGAAGGAGCCGCCGGAGGCCATTTACCAGGCCGCGCTCCTGCGCTTCCGTCCCATCCTGATGACGACGATGGCCGCCTTGCTCGCGGGCGTGCCGCTGGCGTTGGGCTCGGGGATCGGATCGGAGCTGCGCCGGCCGCTCGGCATCGCGATCGTCGGCGGCCTGATCTTCAGCCAGCTCTTGACCCTCTACACGACGCCCGTGATCTATCTCGCGTTCGACCGTCTGGCCCGGCGCGTCGCCCGGTGGCGCAAGACCGAGCCCGCCCGCAAGCTGCAACCGGTGGAAGGCGCATGAGCCTCTCTTCTCCCTTCATTCACCGCCCGATCGCCACGACGCTCCTGACCGTGGCGATCGCTCTCGCGGGCGCGATCGCCTACAAGTTCCTCCCCGTCTCGCCCCTGCCCCAGGTGGAGTTCCCGACGATCAACGTTTCCGCAGGCCTGCCCGGCGCGAGCCCCGACACGATGGCGTCCTCGGTCGCGACACCGCTCGAGCGCCAGTTCGGCCGCATCGCCGGGGTCACGGAGATGACCTCGACGAGCTCTCTCGGCTCGACGAACATCACCCTGCAATTTGATCTCGGCCGCAACATCGACGCCGCGGGACGCGACGTCCAGGCGGCGATCAACGCCGCGCGGGGCCAGTTGCCCGCCAACCTTCCGAACAATCCCTGGTACCGAAAGGTCAACCCAGCCGACGCCCCGGTTCTGCTCCTTTCCCTGACCTCCGATCTGATCGGCCGGCCGCGGATGTACGACATCGCTTCCTCGATCCTCCAGCAGAAGCTCGCGCAAGTCCCGGGCGTCGGGCAGGTGATCGTCGGAGGAGGCGCTCTGCCGGCCGTCCGCGTGGACGTCAACCCGACGGCGTTGAACAACATCGGCCTCGGCCTGGAGGACGTCCGCGCGGCGCTGGCTGCGGCCAACGCGAATCGGCCGAAGGGCTCTCTCGCCAACGACGACCGCGCCTGGGCGCTCTCGACGACGGATCAGCTCCTGACGGCCGCGGAATACCGCCCTCTGATCATCCACTACGGGAACGGCGCCGCCGTGCGCCTGTCCGACATCGCGAGCGTCACAGACTCGGTCGAGGACATCCGCAGCGCCGGACTCTCCAACAACAAGCCCGCGATCATCATCATCATTTTCCGGCAGCCCGGCGTGAACATCATCGAGACTGTCGACCGCGTCCGCGCCCTGCTGCCGCAGCTTCAGGCCTCGATCCCGCCCGCGATCAAGCTCTCCGTCGTGATCGACGCGACGCGGACGATTCGAGCCTCCGTCCGCGACATCGAGATCACGCTCCTGATCTCGATCGCTCTCGTGATCCTCGTGGTCTTCCTGTTCCTGCGCAACGTGCGCTCGACCTTCATCCCGAGCGTCGTCGTGCCGGTGTCGCTCATCGGAACCTTCGGCGTGATGTATCTGCTCGGCTACAGCATCGACAACCTCTCGCTGATGGCCCTGACCGTCGCGACGGGATTCGTGGTGGATGACGCGATCGTCGTCATCGAGAACATCACGCGGCACCTCGAGGAAGGGGCCGCGCCGATGCAGGCGGCGCTGCTCGGGGCCAAGGAGATCGGCTTTACGGTCGTCTCGATCAGCGTGTCGCTCGTGGCCGTGTTCATTCCCATCCTTCTGATGGGAGGCATCGTCGGCCGGCTCTTCCGGGAATTTGCCGTCACGCTTTCGATCGCCATCGCCGTCTCGATGGTCATCTCCTTGACGGCGACGCCAATGATGTGCGCGAAGCTGCTGCGGCCGCTCCACAAGACCTCCCACGGCCGGTTCTACGCCGCGAGCGAGCGGGCCTTCGATTGGATCATCGGTGTCTACGAGAGGTCCCTCGGCTGGGTCCTGAGGCACCAACCGTTGACGCTTCTGGTCACGCTAACGACGATGGCGGCGACGATCTTTCTCTACGCGAAGGTTCCCAAGGGATTCTTTCCGCAGCAGGACTCGGGCCGCTTGAACGGCACGATCCAGGCCGATCAGGACACCTCGTTCCAGGCGATGCAGGCCAAGCTCGCGCAGTTCGTGGACACCGTCATGCGGGACCCCGACGTCGAGAGCGCCAACGGCTTCATCGGGGGCGGAACCGTCAACGCCGGCCGGATGTTCGTCTCTTTGAAGCCCCGCGAGAAGCGCAAGCTGACCGCGGACCAGGTCATCGCGCGCCTTCGCGGCAAGCTCGCGCACGTGCCAGGCGCGACCCTCGTGCTCCAGCCGGTTCAGGACGTGCGGATCGGCGGAAAGTCGTCCGCCGCGCAGTACCAGTACACGCTTCAGGGCGACGACGCGCGCGAGCTGCTGCAGTGGGCGCCTCGGGTGTTCCAGAGCCTGCGCAAGCTGCCGGAGCTGACCGACGTCAACAGCGATCAGCAGGACAAGGGCCTGCAGGCGTCTCTGGTCATCGACCGCAACACGGCCGCGCGTCTCGGCATTACGCCCCAGATGATCGACGACACGCTGTACGACGCCTTCGGCCAGCGGCAGGTCTCGACGATGTACACGCCGCTAAACCAGTACCACGTGGTGATGGAGGTCGATCCGGCGTTCTGGCAGAGCCCCGACGGTCTCAAGTACATCCACATCCGCTCGAAGACCGGAGACATGGTCCCGCTCGCGGCCTTCACGCACTACGAGCCCTCGACGTCGCCCTTGGCCGTGAACCACCAGGGACAGTTTCCCTCCGTGACGATCTCCTTCAATCTCCCGCAGGGCGTCGCGCTCGGGACGGCGGTCGATGCCATCGGGCGTGCGGGGGCCGAGATTCGGCTCCCGGCGAGCATTCGCGGCCGCTTCCAGGGAACGGCGCAGGCCTTTCAAGCCTCGCTCGCGAACGAGCCGATCTTGATCGCCGCAGCTCTCCTCGTCGTCTACATCGTGCTCGGGGTGCTCTACGAGAGCCTCATCCACCCGATCACGATCCTCTCGACGCTTCCGTCCGCCGGAGTCGGAGCGCTGCTGGCGCTGCTCCTCACGAAGAACGACCTCTCCGTGATCGCGTTGATCGGGATCATCCTCTTGATCGGCATCGTGAAGAAGAACGCGATCCTCATGATCGACTTTGCCCTCGAGGCCGAGCGCAATCAGGGCAAGAGCCCGGAGGAGGCGATCTTCCAGGCCTGCCTGCTGCGCTTCCGCCCCATCACGATGACGACGATGGCGGCGCTCTTCGGCGGCCTGCCTCTGGCAATCGGCGTGGGCACGGGAGCGGAGCTCCGCCGTCCTCTCGGCATCGCGATCGTCGGCGGGCTGCTCTTCAGCCAGATGCTCACGCTCTACACGACGCCGGTCGTCTACCTCTATCTCGACCGGCTGCGGCTGCGATGGGCGCGCTTGCGCGGCCGCCTTCCGGAAGCGGCGCCCGCCGGATCGCAAGCATGACAACCCGGAGAGGCCGCGCCACGCGGCCGCGTTCGACGGCGATGGCCGTCTCGATCGCGCTCTTGACCGCGGGCTGCGCGGTCGGTCCCGATTATCAGAGGCCCTCGGTGTCGGTGCCGGCGGCCTACGAGGAGCAGGCGCCGGCCGACGGCGCCTCGGCGGGCGACTGGAAGAAGGCGCAGCCGAAAGACGACGCCCGGCGCGGGAAGTGGTGGGAGGTCTTCGGCGACCCGCAGCTCGACGCGCTCGAGGAGCAGGTCGCCGTCTCGAACCAGGTCCTCGCGCAGGCGGAGGCGCAGTACCGCGGAGCCCGAGCGGCGGCCCGGGGCGCGCGGGCGGACCTCTTCCCCACCGTGACCGCCGGCGCGTCGGTCACCCGGTCTCAGGAGTCGAAGAACCGTCCCTCGCTGGCTCCCGGAACCCCGGTTCACCCCGCGACCGACTACCAGCTGCCCGTGGACGTCTCCTACGAGGCCGACGTCTGGGGCCGTGTCCGCCGCAACGTCGAGGCGAACGCGGAGAACGCTCGGGCGAGCGCCGGAGATCTCGAGGCCGTTCGGCTCTCGCTGCACGGGGAGCTGGCGGAGGATTACTTCCTTCTGCGCGGGTTGGACGCGCAGAAGCGGCTCACCGACTCGACCGTCCAGGCGTACGACAAGGCCCTGCAACTCACGATCAACCGTCACAAGCAGGGCGTCGTGTCGGGCGTCGATGTCGCCCAGGCACAGACCCAGCTCGAGGCGACCCGCGCGCAATCGACCGACCTTTCCATCGCGCGGGCGCAGCTCGAGCACGCGATCGCCATCCTCGTCGGCAAGCCTCCCGGCGAGCTCTCCATCCCCGAGGCTCCCGTCGGCGTTGCGCCGCCGCCCATACCGGTGGGGCTGCCCTCGGAGCTGCTCGAGCGCCGTCCCGACGTCGCCGCCGCCGAGCGCCGCGTCGCGTCGGCCAACGCGCAGATCGGCGTCGCCCAGGCGGGGTTCTTCCCGGCGCTGCTGCTTTCCGCCTCCGGCGGATACGAAGCCGCCTCTCTGGCGAAGTGGTTCTCGGCGCCGAGTCTCTTCTGGTCGCTCGGCGCGGCGCTCGCCCAGACGATCTTCGAGGGCGGGAAGCGGCGGGCCGCCAAGGAGCAGGCGGTCGCCTCCTACGACGCGGCCGTGGCCTCCTATCGCGAAAGTGCTCTGACGGCCCTGCAGGGCGTCGAGGACAACCTCGTCGCGTTGCGGCTGCTCGAAGAGGAGGCGCGGCAACAGGCCGCCGCGGTTGACGCCGCCGAGCGCTCGCTGACGCTGGCCCGCAACCGCTACGAAGGCGGCATCACGATCTACCTCGAAGTTCTCACGACCCAGGCGATCGCGCTCTCCAACGAGCGCAACGCGGTCGACATCGAGACGCGGCGCATGACGGCGAGCGTCAACCTCATCAAGGCGCTCGGCGGCGGCTGGAGCGCTTCGGACCTTCCGTCCGCCAGCGCCGTCATGGCGCGGCAGTAGACGCTTCGGACCGTCCCCGTGGCCGGCCTGACTCCGCGAATCGTCCTGTTGGCGGCCCTCGCGGGCCCAATCGATACCCAGCGGGTCACGGAGCTTCCCCGGCTCAAGGCGGTCGGCGAGTCCGTTTGGATCTCACGGGACGCGATTGCCGCGCCCAGCGGCGACCTGGACCTCTCTCTCCTCCCTCCGTCCGACGCGGGCACGCTCAGGAACTATCTCCGTGCGGCTCCGCAGGCGGGTTGCATTTCGATCGAAGGGGTCCAGGAGGATGCCCCCAACGACGTCCCTCCCGAAACCCTCGACGAAGCACTTTCGGCGGCCGGCTTCATCGCCGAGGGAACGGTCACGGGTCTATCGCCCGGGTTCTATCGAGGCGTGCCCGGCCAACTCGTTCAGCTCGAGCTGAAGAAGAAATACCGCGACGTCGCCCACGGGGACTGGCCTCGGACTCTCTATGTCTTCTTCCCGATCGGTGACTTCGCCGCCGGTAAGTACCGCTTTTGTAAGAGGGACCAGCGATACCCGGCTGCGCCTGTTGTCGGAGACGACTTGTTTTTCGCCGGAGTTCCTCCGCTGGGTCGCTCGGGCGACGTGCTAGGCGTTCGCCATGCCTTTCAATTGGCCGTTGGCGAGGCCGCAACGGGAGCCGTATGTTATTCCCCGGATGCCGCGAGCTTCGAATCGAAGTTGCCTGGCTCCGAGTCGGAGCTGCGTCGCCGGATCACGGAGGCCGTGCGCGCGCTCCGGCAGTGAAGCCATCGACGTCGCTAGTGTCGTGTGACCGAAGTCTTGACGCACACGGCTCTGTAGGGACTCCCGGCGCTGGCCCTCCGCTCCACCCCGGCACCTTCGGTCGAGGTTGCGCTATTCTCTGTGCCCATGCCGCTCTTCGAGTACGCCTGCGGGGGCTGCGGGCGCAGGTTCGAGCAGATCGTCTTCGGGGCTGCTGTCCCGGCCTGCCCTTCCTGCGAGAGCCGGAAGGTTTCGAAGCTGCTGTCCGTCTTCGCCGTTTCATCGTCGTCCGGGAAGGCCCGGTCCGAGATGGAAACAGCCTCTTCCGCCTGCGGCTCGTGCGGCGACCCGCGTGGGCCCGGCTCCTGCGCGAGCAACTGAGCTTTCTTTGACGCCTCTCGTCGCGGAAGACATCGAGCGCTACGCGCAAGCCCACACCGAGCCGGTGGACCCGCTCTTCGAAGAGCTTCGGGAGGAGACCCACCGCTCGATGGACAGCCCCAACATGCAGGTGGGCCCCGTCGAGGGCACGTTCCTGAAGCTTCTGGTGCGTCTCTCGGGCGCCCGACGGGCCCTGGAGATCGGGATGTTCACGGGGTACTCGGGGCTCATGATCGCGGCGGGGCTTCCGGAAGACGGGACGCTCGTCACCTGCGACGTGAACCCGAAGGCGGAGGAGGTGGCGCGGCGCTACTTCGGGCGCAACGCGCACGGCCGCAAGATCACGATCCGCATGGGGCCGGCGCTCGAGACGATCCGCTCGCTCGCGCCGCCCATCGACTTCGTCTTCCTCGACGCCGACAAAGAGAACTACTCGAACTACTACGAGGCCGTGCTTCCGCTGATGCCCTCAGGGGGCCTGCTCGTCGCCGACAACGTGCTGTGGAGCGGAAAGGTTCTCGACCCGAAGGAAGCGAGCGACCGCGCGATCGTCGCCTTCAACGACCGCGTGTCCGGCGACTCGCGCGTCGAGAAGGTCCTCCTCACGGTCCGGGACGGCATGATGCTCGCGCGCAAGCGCTGACGGGGATGTCTCAGGACGCCATCGACCCGCGTGTCTCAGTAGAAATCGCTCTCCTCGGAGAGAGGGAGAGAAGAACCCCTCACCCCTCCCCTCTCCCCTCTCCC
>JBGPCK010000068.1:0-15923 GCA_041481715.1 Thermoanaerobaculia bacterium
CTCACTCCGGATCTGCGCCTTTCGGCGCATCGGCGAGCGGCTTGCCCGGCTGCGGGCTCGACCGCTCGCCTGACCCGTCGCTCGCTCTCGCTCCCGCGGCGCGAGGCTCCTCCGCTCGGTTACTTCGCGGAGACTCCTCGCGCCGCGTCCGTAGGTCCGACGTCCTCTCTCCCATACCAGACTTCGCACGCCGCGACCGGCAGGGGAGGATAGAGTCCTCAGGACGAAGATCAGATGACACTCCCTGCCGGCACCCGTCTGGGTCCCTACGAGATCCTGTCGCCCTTGGGCGCAGGTGGGATGGGGGAGGTTTACCGGGCGCGAGACAAGAAGCTCGACCGGGACGTCGCGGTTAAGGTGCTGCCGCAGTCGCTCTCTGCGGATGGCGACGCACTGGCGAGGTTCGAGCGCGAGGCGAAGGCCGTCGCGGCGCTCTCGCATCCCAACATCCTCTCGATCTTCGACTTCGGAACGCAGGAAGGCGTCTCCTACGCCGTCACGGAGCTTCTGGAGGGCGAAACACTGCGGGAGAAGCTTCAAGCTCCCATTCCCCAGAAGCAGGCCGTGGACTACGCGCTGCAGGTAGCCAAAGGCCTCTCCGCCGCCCACGAGAAGGGCATGGTCCACCGAGACCTGAAGCCCGAGAACCTGTTCATCATGAAGGACGGCCACCTCAAGATTCTCGACTTCGGCCTGGCGAAAAAAGTCGCACCCGTTGCTCCTGGCAAGGAGACAAGCGCGCCGACAGTCTCCGGTCACACGGAGCCAGGGACGGTGATGGGGACTCTGACGTACATGTCACCGGAGCAGGTGAAGGGGCTTCTTGTCGATCACCGCACGGACATCTTCTCGTTCGGAACGATCCTGTACGAGATGCTGGCTGGCAAGAGCCCGTTCAGTCGACCTACGTCCAGCGAGACGATAGCGGCGATCCTGAAGGAGGAACCGCCGGAGCTGACGGAGTCTGGCCGGAACATCTCACCCGCTCTGGATCACGTCGTCAAACACTGCCTGGAGAAGGATCGGGACAATCGGTTCCAGTCGGTCAAAGACATCGCGTTTAACCTCTCTGAGCAGTCCTCGCCAACCGTCAGGGGCGGCGCACAGACGGCCACACGACCGGGCGGGAGAAACAAGGTCCTGATCGCCGCTGCGGCCGTCGTCGTCCTCGCCGTCGCGGTCGTCTTTCTCCCGCGGCGGACGCAAAGGGGCGTGGGCGAGGCCGGAGGCGTGAAGCGCGTGGCGGTTCTGCCATTCGAGAACCTGGGCTCTCCCGAGGATGACTACTTCGCCGACGGGGTCACCGACGAGATTCGGGGCAAGCTCACCTCATTGCCGGGTATCGAGGTGATCGCGCGAGCCAGCTCGACACCCTACAAGAAGACGACGAAGGCTCCCAGGCAGATCGCCGACGAGCTGGACGTGAAGTACCTCCTTACGGCGACGGTGCGTTGGCAGAAGGCAGTGGGCGCCAGCCGCGTACATGTAACACCCGAGCTCGTTGAGGTGAAGGAGTCGGGCGCACCTGCCTCGACGTGGCAGCAGCCGTTCGACGCGGCGCTGACGGACGTCTTCCAGGTGCAGTCGGACATCGCCTCCCGAGTGGCGCAAGAGCTCGGCGTGGCACTTGGGAAGGCCGAGGAGAAGCGGCTTCTAGAAAAGCCTACGCAGAACCTCGCCGCCTACGACGCCTTCCTTCGAGGGGAGGAGGCATCCAAGAGCATGGGAGCAAGCGATCAGCCAAGTCTGCGGAGGGCACTTGATTTCTACGAGCAGGCTGTGGCTCTGGACCCCGGCTTTGCGCAGGCGTGGGCGCAGGTTTCGCGAGCCAACTCGCGCCTGTACCTCTACAGCACGCCCACGCACAAACTTGCAGTGCGTGCCCGGGAGGCGGCGGAGAGGGCAGTGGCGCTCGCCCCTGGCCGATCCGAGGGCTACCTGGCTCTCGGCACTTACCAACTAAACGTCGTCCTGGACGTTCACCGCGCCTTCGACGAGTACGCGAAGGGACAGCGTGTCGCGCCGGCCAATGCGGATCTGTTCAGGGGGACGGGGGCTGCCGAGCGGTCACTCGGGCGCTGGGATGCCGCGGTGGAGCATTTCAGGCAGGCCGAGCGCCTCGATCCCCGCTCGTTTAGAAATCCAGCTTTTCTCGCCGGCGCGCTCCGTCGTATGCGCCGTTTTTCCGAGGCGCGCGCGGCCCTCGACCGGGGACTCGCGCTCGCGCCCGCTAACCTCGAACTGATCGCGACCGACGCCATGACGTTCCTCGGAGAGGGAGACCTCGACGGTGCCCGGGCCGCGTTGAAGGCCACACCCAAGGAGGTCGAACCCACGGCACTCGTAGCCCACATGTGCGGCCTCGTCTGGGTCCTCGACGAGGGGCAGCGCGAGCTTCTCCTGCGCCTAACGCCAAGTGCGTTCGACGACGATAGGGGCGTTTGGGGCCTCTGCCTCGCCCGGGCATCCGCGCTCAAGGGCGATGCGATGGGCGTCCATACCTACGCAGAGGAGGCGAGAAAGGCCTTCGAGGAACAGCTTCGCGGAATACCCGAGAATGCGGGTCTCCGCGCCTTCCGTGGCCTCGCGCTGGCCTACCTGGGTCAGAAGGCCGAAGCGATGCAGGAAGGCGAGCGCGCCGTCGCGCTGCTGTCCGTCGCGAAGGATGCGCTCGACGGCCCCCACGTCCAGGACCAGCTCGTGCGGATCTATATTCTTGTGGGCGAGCCGGAGAAGGCGCTCGACAAGCTCGAGCCGCTCTTGGGAATCCCCTGCGATCTCTCGCGGGGCTGGCTCAAGATCGACCCCAACTTCGACCCGCTGCGCAAGAACCCGAGGTTCCAGAAGCTCGTCGCCGCCGAGAGGTGATTCCATGAGTGCCCTGCGGAGGGACCTGCGATTGTTCGCGGGCGGTGCAAGGGGCGGCGATGGTTGGCCACTTAGAATCACTGTCATGGCAGCGTCGCCTTTCCGTCGGGTAACCTCCGACTCCCGTCCTCGCCTCGGCCTAAGCGCCGAGGGACCTGGGGTCAGGTCTGTGAAGTTGTGATCTTGCGGAGGTTGTTCTGAATCCGAATCAGATGGTCGATCGGCTGCGGAGCGAGCTTTCGCGGTCACGGCCAAGTGCGACGTGGCCCAAGGATTGACTTCCAGCGCGAGCGCGAACTTCTCGTCGAACCGATTACGTCGCCGAGGATCTGGAGGAACCGTTCCCGGTCGCGGTGGGTCCTGCATGCGGGTGTGACCCTCTGTTGCCGACAGGGTCACATTTTCACAGAGCTGACCCCAAGCCTTCTTCGGCAGCTCGGGCCAAGAAGGTAAGCTACCAATGACCGCGATCGAGATTCCCTCTCATGAAACTTAAAGACCGCGTCGCAATCATCACCGGTGCCACGTCAGGCATCGGCGAGGCGTCGGCTCTCATCTTCGCGGAAGAAGGCGCCAAGGTGACGGTGGCCGGCCGCGACAAGGCGCGCGGTCGAAACGTGGTCGCCGCGATCGCGGCGGCCGGCGGCACGGCGGTCTTCGCCCGGGCGGACGTCCGGCTTCCTGGCGATTGCGAACGCGTTGTGGCGGAAACGTTGCGCGCATTCGGCGGCCGTCTCGACATTCTCTTCAACAACGCGGGCGTGTTCCATCCGCATAACGCAGTCGACTGTACGGAAGAGGAGTGGGATGCGACGGTGGACGCGAGCCTCAAGGGAGCGTGGCTGATGGCCAAGTACTCCTTGCCAACGATGATCGCGCAGCGGCGCGGCGTGATCATCAATCAGGCGTCCGGGTGGGGCATTCAGGGCGGCGACGAGGCCGTCGCCTATTGCGCGGCCAAGGGCGGGCTCGTCGTGATGACCAAAGCGATGGCGATCGATCACGGGAAGCAGGGCATTCGCGTGAACTGTCTCTGCCCTGGCGATGTCGAGACCCCGATGCTGGCCTCCGATGCCGAGGCTCGGCGAATGACCTACGCGGATTACATGAAGGGCGCCGCCAATCGTCCGCTCGGCCGGGTCGGCACGCCATCGGAACTGGCGCGAGCGGCGCTCTTTCTCGCCTCGGACGATTCGTCCTTCATGACCGGTGCGGCACTGGTGGTGGACGGCGGCGGCATCGCTGGCTGATCGACGAGCGTCAAACAAAGGCCGCGGGACTCCTGATGAAAGGTTTGACCAACAAGCGGGTGGTGATCACAGGCGGCGCAAGCGGAATCGGCGCGGCGACCGTGGAGCGGTTTTTGGGGGAAGGGGCGCGCGTCGCGGTGATCGACAGCGACGAGGCTGGTGGTCGAGCACTTCGCAAAAGACATCCGAACCTCGCAGGCGTCATCCATGCCGACGTGGCCGACGCAGCCGCCGTGGACGGCGCCTTTCGGGAGCTCGACATTCTCCTCGGCGGTGTGGACGTCGCGATCAACAACGCCGGCATCAGCCTGCGCCACGACTTCATGAACATTACGCCCGCGGAATGGCGCAAAGTGATGAGTGTCGATCTCGATGGCGTCTTCTACGTGGCCCAGCAATCTGCCAAACGCATGCTCGCCGGCACCGGCGGCGTGATCATCAACATGGGCTCGACGTCGGGCATTAACGGCTATCCACGGTACGCCGACTACAACGCCGCAAAGGCCGGCGTGATCGAACTCACCCGCACGATGGCGCTGGAGCTGGCGCCGACCATCCGCGTAATCGCGGTGTGTCCCGGGTACGTCTGGACGGCCATGCAGGAAGCCGAGTACACCCCGGAGATGAAGGCGGCGGTGGACGCAAAAATTCCGCTCGGCCGCCATGCGACAACCAGCGAAATCGCCGCCCTCTTTGCCTTCTTGGCCTCCGACGAAGCTCCGTACATCACGGGACATCCCGTGATCATCGATGGCGGCGAAATCGCCGGCGGCCTGGCGAGCCGCTAAAAGAAAAGAGGGTCAGTCTTGTATTGTGGTATTTTCTGATGCAAAGCGACCGGTCCCATCACGACTGACCCCGCCCCCATTACGGAGTCCAGTCGCCGCCCGATCGGAGAGTCGCGATTGCCCGCCCTCGGTCGGAGCCTCAAGAGTCACGGCCGGCCCGCTGGTCACGTTCGTCCGCTAGCTGCCGCCTCGCTAGTTCTCGCGACGAACGCGGAGGAGCTCGTAGGCATAGCCCGCATACGGATCGATCTTGATTCCTCCCGCGTCGTCCATCGTGATCCTCGCCATCCCGATGACGCTTCCCGTTCCTTTTCCGCTCTCGTCCACCTGAAGCTCGACGATGCCGAAGGGGTAGTTCAACGTAGCCGTCTGCTCCATCGCCTCGCCGAACATGATGGGCCGTGTGGTGAGAGCGACGATCCGACGGCCTCCGTTGGCGATCGGATACGACCGGGCGGCGTTGATCGACCAGCCCATCGAGCCGATGAAGGAAAAATAGCCCTTGTTGAGCTTCCCGATTGCTTTTTCGGCGGCGTCGGGCCCGCCGGAGGCCAGCGTCGCTTTGAGCGCTTTGGCTTCATCGTCGCTCGTCCAGCTCTTGATGGAGACAATCAGCTGCGTCGGAGGGCCACCCTGCGTGGCGATGATCGCGGTGTAGCGCTCCTTGGGTTGGGCCGGGGCGGCCGCCGCGACGATCAGGCTCATGCCCGCGAGCACGAGAATTAGGGACGCCCTCTTTCGATCTCTCCGCATGGTCTCCTCCTTCAACTTTCCGTTGCGACACTCGGGCCCCTCGTCATGGATCGAGGCGCGGGCGGCTCGATTCTCCTCCAGGACGCGGGGCGGATCGCCGGTGATTCTATCGGAGGGGATGTTCGGGGGTCGGTGCTGAAATTCAAGAGGTAAACGCATCCCTGCCGCTGCGAAGCCCTCGTCCTAGTTTCGCGGTTAGGAAAATACGACAATACAAGACTGACCCCACGCTTCCCCTTGTGCACCTTAGGGTTGGGCCGCTATGAAAATTGGGAACGGCTGACCCCACGGTCACCCTCGCATTACTGTGCCGGCCGCGACCGGCCGACCAGCGAAAGCAGACCCCGGTCCGATTAGCCGGTTCGGCGCAAGTATGCCAGGGCCAGCAGCGCGATCGCGGATCCCATGATCGCCGCCCCCAGGGGGCTGAGCATCGGGATGGCGGCGGCTTGTGCCGCGCCCCTGGCCGCGATCGTGATCTGCCAGTTATCGATTCCCGCCGTCAAGGTGTAGCCACCACCGTTGAGCGATGTGCCGTTCGCCCTGAAGTAGCCAAACTGGATGGGGGCCCCGCCCACCGAGAAGTCCGGATGTTGCGTATTGTCGAAGATCGTCGTCGGTGTGACGTTCACCAACCCAAAGTCAGCGGCGGTAAGCCCGCCCAAAGGGTGGGGCGACCAGGTGGACGACGGGCCTGTAATCACTGTACTGCTGCTCAGGATGTAGAAGTTCCCACCCTGCAATAGGGCGGGACCGGTGGACTGGCCTTGACCGAAACAGCCGCCAGTGCAAGCGGCGTCCTCCGTGTAGTTGAGCGAGGCTATCGCTCCCGAGGTAGCCGGGTCGTAGGTAAACGGCGTGTAGATGTTGGCACCCAACACAATGGTTTGGCTGCCCAGCGGAGCCGCATTCAGGGCGTCCGTCACATTGCGGAAGGAGCCTGGATTGCCGCCCGACAACGCTTGCGCGCCGGTGACGGTTCCGCCATTGCCGGCCGTGAACTGGTTCAGACTCCAATTCGCGTCCAGGAACGTACTGTCCGAAACCACGGTTGCCGCTAGGACAGGGTCGGACGGAAAGAACGCAACGGTGCCCAAGAGCATCGCCACCGCCGGCACAAGCTGCAGAGTCCGGTTTCCCGCGCGGCCCGGTGAGCTGGTCATCGGTTCCTCCCCCTGACAAAGCAGACGCTCTAGAAACCGTGGCGCCGCCCCGGAAATCCCTTTAAGCGGATGGCATTGGCTTTAGCGCCGGCATCATAGCCCAACAGGATAGGGATCTTGGCAAGGGAATGTCGAGCGCGCCCGACGGGTTCGCGAAGCCGAACCGAGAGGGAGCCCGATGAACGTTCGTAGCCGCGCCCTGTCCTTGCTCTTGGCCTGCGCCCTGCCCTCCATGGCGGTGGCGCAGCAGCCTCCGGCGCCGCCGGCTGCGACTCCAGCGCCCGCTCCGCCAGACGACGTCCGCATGATCCGCCTGAAGATCTCGGCTGGAGACCTGCCGAGCGCGGAATCGATCCTGGAGGTCCATCGCGCGGAGAAGGGGGAGGACGGCGACTACCTCCTGGGCCTCGCCTGGCTCGCTCGGGGCGGGGCGCTGACGGGCGACTGGAAGGCGGCCTCGAGCCGTGCACGGTCGGCGCGGGAGCTCGCGGAGTCGAGGCTCAAGACCGCCGCCGACTACGACTCCAATCGGGAGGCGGTCTACGCGCTCGGCACTTCGATCGAAGTAGAGGCGCAGGCCCTGGTCGCCTCGGGAAAGAAGAGCGAGGCGATCCGCTTGCTGGACGAGAGCTCGCGAGCGCAGGAGAAGGCTCCCTACAACCTACGCGCGCGCGTCTGGAAGCGCCGAAATCAGATCGAGCTCGTGGGCCAGAAGGCCCCCGCCATCAAGGGCGAGGACCACCTGGGCGGCGAGGCTCCGTCGCTAGAGTCGCTCAAGGGGACCCCCGTCGTGCTGTTCTTCTGGTGGGAAGCCTGCGGCGATTGCAAGATGCAAGCGGCCGCATTCCGCCGGACCGTCGAAAAGTACACCTCCAAGGGGGTCGCCTTCATGGCGCCGACCCGCTTCTATGGTCCTTCGGAGGGTCGCAGCGAGGAAAGGGGAAAGATCGAGAAGGCGTGGAAGGAGATTTACGCTTTACCGGCTTCCGTCACGGTACCGATCAGCGACGACGCGATGTTGCGGTACGGAGTGTCCGCGACCCCCACGTTCGCCTTCGTGGACCGCAAGGGCGTCGTCACCCTCTACTCGCCGACGCGAATGACGGAGGAGCGCCTGTCGGTCGCGATCGAAGATCTGCTGCGCTGATCGGCTGGCCTGCTAGGTGACCCTACGATCAACCGTTACACGACACCAATGGCGCTCACGATTGCCCGGTTGCCCCGCAGGCAGAGAAGGTATGATCCGCTCCCGTATCGAGGAGCCATGCGGTTCCTCAAATTGGTTGTTTTCGTTCGAAGGGGGAAGGAAGTTCATGCGGAAGAACCTGCTCATGGTGTCCCTGGCGGCGTGTTGCGCCGTCATTCTCTCGGCTTCGGCCGCCCTCGCGGCCGACAACTGGCTCGGTACCTGGAAGCTCAACGCCGCAAAATCCAAGGGCGGACCGAAGGTCCAGATGCTGAAGTTCGAGGCGACGAAGGACGGGATCAAGCTCACCTCGGATGGGGTCAACTCTGACGGAAAGGCCACCCACGGCTGGTACGTGTCGAAGTTCGACGGCAAGGATGTCCCCTGGGAGGGCAACCCGGACGCCGACATGGCTTCGCCGAAGAAGATCGACGACAACAATTACGAGAACACCTGGAAGAAGGGCGGCAAGGTCAGCATCGTTGCGAAAGTGGGCGTGTCGAAGGATGGCAAGACCCTGACCGTCACCCAGACCGGGACGGACTCAAAGGGCCAGCCCGTCGACATCCTGTCGGTCTACGAAAGACAGTAGAGCCGCCTGCCTACCGGCTCGAAAAAGAGGCCCCGCGAAGGGGCCTTTTTCTTTGGACCCGAGAATTCGGGGCCGCCCTCCAATTTCCTCTCCCACCCTAATTCCCTCGCCCCCTTGGGGGAGAGGGGTAGGGTGAGGGGGCCATCAGGAAGATTGCCGCTTGGAGAACCGAGGGTACCGGGGTGGCATATTCTTCTCACGCGTCGATGGTCTTTCATAAGGAGTGAAAAGTGACGACGACCAAGAGGCTCTTCATCGCCGCGGCCATGCTCGTTTGCATCCTCGGAGTGGTCTCCACGAGCGCAGGCGCTAGCGGCCCGCCGGCCGTGGGCACGGCCGCCCCGGACTTCAGTCTGACGAACAACGAGGGCAAGACGACGAAGCTGGCGGACTACCATGGCAAGTGGATCGTCCTGTACTTCTATCCCAAGGACTTCACCAGCGGCTGCACGCTCGAGGCGCACAACTTTCAGCGCGATCTGACGAAGTATGAAAAGGCCGGCGCAGTGATTCTGGGTGTCAGCGTCGATAGCGCCGACTCGCACAAGGACTTCTGCGCCAAGGAAGGGCTGAGCTTCAAGCTGCTCTCGGACCCCGATGCCAGGGTCTCAGCAGAGTACGCGTCGGTGATGGAGTACAACGGGGCGAAGCTGTCGGCGCGCAACACGTTTCTAATCGACCCGGAGGGCAAGGTCGCAGCCGTCTTCATGGCCGTCAAGCCGGCCGGGCATAGCGACGAAGTGCTGGCGTCGTTGGCCAGCCATCAGAAGCACTGACGCGCGGTATGTCGGTAGCGCCGAAGCGCTATCGCCTCCTCGGAGCCGACGGAGCCGCCTTCGAAAGCCGGGCGCCCGGAAGGCTTGGTGGCAACCGGCGCCTGAAAATCTACGGACGCCTGGACTGCGCATCCGCGATCCGTGCCCTCGAGAAGGGCTATGCCCGGCGCCGCGTATTCTTTCTCGACGAGGCCGCGGCGATCGCCTCGGGCTATCGGCCCTGCGGCCGCTGCCTGCGCGAGCGGTATCGGTCGTGGAAGGCGAGCAGAACCGGCAGGGGCGGCGAGGTGTAAGAGTACAAGAAGTGCAGGACTGGCCATCGAGAGCTCATGCTCGAGAGGGGTAAAGATGAATGAGCTTGAGCGGTTGATTTCTGAGCGACCGAACTTTCACGCCACCGAGACAGAGATTGATCGCTCGTTCGAGCCAAGCGAGAGTTTGCTCCGCCGCGCGGCTACCCCCGGCTTGACCTGTTACGGGATTGGCTCGGATGTCCTCGGCTTCATCGCGGAAACCGTCGGCGCGGGCAGCCGGACGCTGGAGACGGGAGCCGGATGCTCAACGTTGGTCTTCGCCTTTCGTCGGGCCACGCATGTCGCCATCACTCCGTCGGCAGCCGAGATCGGTAGAATCCGGCTGTACGCGAGGGAGCGCGGTATCGGCCTCGATACAGTCGACTTTGTGGCGGAGTCGTCCGACCGGTATCTGCCTCGATGTGACGCGCTGAAACTCGATCTCGTCCTGCTGGATGGGAAGCACGCGTTCCCGTGGCCCATGCTGGATTGGTTCTACACCGCCGACAGACTCCGGCGCGGTGGTGTGATGCTCATCGACGACGTGCAGATTCGATCTGCGGGAGTCGTCTCCGAGTTCATGCGAAGCGACCCCCACTGGGAACTGACCCGCGACTTCTCAGGAAGGACTCTCGCCTTCCGGAAAACCGGCGAGTTGGTTCACGACGTGGCCTGGCACATGCAGCCCTGGACGGTTGCTCTCTCGGGTGCCGCGCGCCCCACCTTGGTTCGCCGAGTGGCGCGCCGGGTGAGGAGGATGATCAGTCGAAGGGAGACGTGATGGGCCGGGGAGACTCGGTAAGGGAGACAAAGAGGTCAACCCTGAGCCAGCGATTTCCGGAGCCCATCAGCCCTTCGAATCGCTCGCCGTCGGAGCGTCGCACGTCGCCGCGTAGGGTTTGAGCACCTTGACCGAGTCGACGTGCAGGGTCTTTCGGGCTGCGTCCACAGAGCCCGTGACCCGCACGTAGGCTCCTTCCTGGCCGCGCGCCGCGGCCGGGTTCTCGACCCGAAGGACCGCCCGAGCCTTTTCGTCGATGAAGGCCATCCGCACTCCCTTGGCGAGACATTCCCGGGTGCAGGAGCGGCCGGTCGGGCCGATCCTGCCCGCCTTCACTCTTTCAGTCGCACAGCTCTCGTCGGAGAACCAGCCGGTGGCAGTCGTGGCAGTCGGGGCCTTCTCAGCACCAATGGTGAGTGCGGAGACGACCCCTAAGATCAGCCACATCGGCCGAACCCTTGCTCGCATTCCTTTATTGTCGCTCTATTTGGCTCAATCGGGGTCAGGCACGGCACTCATGCACTCTTGCACGGGTCAGCTCGGTCAGCCAAGGGTCGACCGGGGTCAGGCACGCACTCATGCACTCTTGGGTGGGTCGGCTCGGTCAGCCAAGGGGTCAACCGGGGTCAGGCACGGCACTCATGCACTCTTGGGCGGGTCGCATCCGTCAACCGACGGTTCTCGGTGGATTCGAAGACGGCGGGATAGGCTCCGCCCCGATGCGACCAGCCATCTCCCGCGGAATCTCGATTCTTCCCGGCCTCGCCCTCTCGGTCGCCGTGATGTTCGCGGCCGGAGAGATCGCCCGGTGGCTGGGAGCGGTGCTCCTCCGAATCGAGGGGCTCGACCCGGCGGGGCGTTCGAGCCCGATCTCGGGGATCTCGATGGCGATCGTGCTGGGACTTCTCATCGCGAACACGGCTGGGACTGCCGCGCTCTTCCGGCCGGGACTCGCGTTCGCGGTCAAGAGAATCCTACGGCTCGGCATCATCCTGGTGGGGATCCGTCTTTCCTTCTTCGACGTGGTCAAGCTCGGGGCCTGGGGTGTGCCGGTGGTGGCTACGATCATTCTGGTCGCGCTCGTCTTGACGACCGCCTTCGCGCGCTCGCTCGGCTTGTCGGACCGCCTCGGCACGCTCGCGGCCGCCTCGACGGCAATCTGCGGCGTCACGGCGGCCCTTTCGATCGGCCCCGTGATCGAGGCGGAGGAGAGCGAGGTGGCATACACGGTGGCCAACGTCACGCTCTTCGGCCTCCTCGCGATGCTCACGTATCCGTATCTGGCGCACGCGCTCTTCGGCGCGGGCTCCGGCGCCGTGGGCCTCTTCCTCGGCACCGGGATCCACGACACGTCTCAGGTCATGGGGGCGGCGCTCTCCTACAAGGACCTCTTCCAGGACGAACGGGCCTTGCAGGTCGCGACGGTCACGAAGCTGACGCGCAACGTCTTTCTCGTCGCCGTCGTGCCGGCGCTCGCCTACCTGCACGCGCGGCGCTCGGGGCAGGCCGGCGGGCGCGTCGGCATCGCGAAGCTCTTCCCGCTCTTCGTGCTGGGCTTTCTTGCGATGGCGATCGTCCGGTCTCTGGGCGACGCGGGTCTCGCGGCCGGAGGGCGCGCCCTCCACGCCTGGAACGTTCCGGCATGGCAGCGCGTGACGAAGATGGTGGGCGAGGGGTGGGGAACCGCGGCGCTCGGGACAGCCATGGCCGGGGTCGGTCTCTCGACGGATCTCAAGTCCTTCCGCGCGATGGGTCTCAAGCCGCTCTACGTCGGGGCGCTTTCGGCGGCGCTGGTCGCCGCGCTCGCGTTGCTTCTTGCCTCCGTCGTCGGCCCGCGTCTCTGAAAACGAGAGATCGGCAAGCGGTCCGCTTTTCCGGCAGAATGGGCCGAAACGTCCCATGACCGACCCGACGAATAACGATTCCGGCTGGTGGAAGCGGACCGTCAATCCGCGCGCCTCCGGCATCCTTCAGCTCAAGACTGTCTTCCTCCGGCCCTCGCAGGTCGTCCGCCGTCCTCCGAAGCTCTTCCGGCCGCCTCTTGCCTGGAGCCTCGGGCTGCTCCTCTTCGGCGTCGCGCTCGGCACCGCCGCGTTCGCCCACCGCCGCCATCTCGACGAGCGGTTCCAGGCCCTCGTGCTGCGCGGCCAGTCGGCGCCCTTCGAGATCCAACGAATCCGGCGCGATCTCGCGCCTCTCTCGCTCGACGAGGCGGCCCTCGAGAAGGAGCTCGAGGCGCGCCTGGCGGCCGTCGAGGCGCAGGAGTCTTCGGAGTTCTACCTGGTGCTCGACACGAAGGCGCGGAAGATGAGCCTGCGCGTTGGCGATCGGATCGTGCGCGAGGCGTCACTCGAAGCGCGCGCGCCGCGGCCGATCCTGACGGCGTCGGGCGAGAAGCTCGCCCCAGCGCCGCTCTCGGGCGCGTTCACCGTGAGGCAGAAGCTCGAGAGCCCTGCGTGGAAGCCGCCGGCCTGGGTCTGGTCGGAGGCCGGCCGTCCGGTTCCTTCGCCGTTGCCCGACATCCGGGGCGGGCTCGGACGTTACGTGGTCGTGCTGACCGACGACGTCGTGCTGCATTCGTCGCCGCCGCCACAGAGCCCGTTGAAGGGCGCCAAGCCCGGGTCGTTCCTGGCTCCCGAGGCGGACCTCGCCGCGATTTGGAAGCGGATCGGATCGCAGACGCGCGTTTACGTGTTCTGAATGACGGGTCTTCGTAGTGAGTAGTCTCTGGCGCTACCGGTTGGGCTTTCTCGGGAGCTGGACGGTCTGCGTGATCGCGGCGGGGGTCGTGGGGCTCGCCGGCGCGGCCGAGTGGGTAAACCTGCGCGACATGGCGCGGATCGCGCGGCTCGAACGGATCGACCGGCTGATGGGCTCGCGCCTGGGCGGGACCGTCGCGGGCTGGCGCGGCGTCGCGGCGGAGCGGGCGAGCCGTCTCGAGCAGCTTCGTTCCGACGTCAAGGGCGCCACGGTCGACCTCGACGAGCCGTCCAATGCGGCGCAGACGATACTCATCTCGACCGCCGAGAACCGACTCTGGGTCCGGCGCGGAGGGCAATCGGTCTTTCAGGCGGTCGTTTCGACGGGCAAGGGCACCACACTCGAGATCAACGGCCGCAAGATGATTTTCGACACGCCGACCGGCCGGTTCAAGATCCGCTCGAAGGAGGAGAACCCCGTCTGGGTGCCGCCCGACTGGCACTACGTCGAGGAGGCCCGCAAGAAGAAGCTCGCGCTGGTGCGGGCGAAGCCCGGCGACGTCATCGACGCAGAAACGGGCGAGGCCGTCACGGAAACGGGCGGCGGGGTCTGGTCGCTGCTCGGCGAGGGAGAGGATCGGCCGCGCCGGGTGCTCAAGGTCAAGAATGACTCGATCGTCGAGGTCGGGGCCGACGGCTCGGAGAGAGAAGTCGCGCCGAAGGAGTTCATCCGGACGGGCAAGGCGCTCGTCGTTCCGCCGCTCGGCTTCAAGCAGCGGCGACTCGAGAAGACGCTCGGCCACTACCGGTTGAACCTGGGAGACGGCTACGCCTTGCACGGGACGCAGGCCACCAGCCAGCTCGGCAGGAGCGTCTCGCACGGCTGCGTCCGCCTGGCCGACGACGACCTCGAGAGGCTCTACAAGATGACCCGGGTGGGGGACGAGGTCATCATTTACTGAGGTTTGAGCCGATCTGCCCCGCGGCTCATTTGACGGAAGGCGGGCGGGTCGTCTAACGTTTGCACTATCCAATGAAGCGACCCCGCCTCATCGCCCTGTCCGGGCTCCTTCTCCTGGCGGGTCTGCCGACCGCGGGAGCGCGCTCGACGGGGGTCAATGCTCTCCTGTCGGGCCTTTCGGGTAAGTTGCGGGCGGTCTTCGCCCTGCCCGGACAGGGTCCCGCCGGCGTGCCGAGCAGGCCGGGCGTCTACCGGTGGTTCACCGGCGCGCGGCAGGCGCTGACCCTGATCGTGCTGACGCCTTTCTCGGCCAAGGTCGACGGGAGGATCGGCGCTTATCGGATGGGCATGTGGCCCTTCGAGTGCCGGGCCCCACGCGACCCGGCCTACGAGAATCCGCCGGGCTTCATCGAGGTCACACCGGAGAACTTTCGCACACGGGTCTCCGAGCACTTCACGCTCGGCCAGTTCGTGACGAAGGGACAGGACGACGTGTGGCCCAAGTACGTGGCTCTCGACCGGCGGCTCGTCGACAAGCTCGAGCTCACGATCGAGGAGCTGTCGCGCGGCGGCCACCCGGTCGGCGGCCTCGTCGTGATGAGCGGCTTCCGAACGCCCGACTACAACGAGGCGGGCGGCGACACACTCGGCCGCTCGGCGGTTTCGCGGCACCTTTACGGCGACGCGGCGGACGTTTATCCCGACGACGCCGGGCGGGGATGGATCAGCGATTTGAACCGCGACGGCCGCCGAGACCTCCGGGACGCGCGCATCGTCGCGGCCGCGGCCGAGGCGGTCGAAGCGCGCCACCCCGAGCTCATCGGCGGTATCGGCGTCTATCCGGGCAATGGCGGGCACGGTCCCTTCGTGCACATCGACGCCCGCGGCCGCCGAGCCCGCTGGAGCGGGTAGCGGCGCCCCAGTCCGCGCCTCGGGTTCTTTCTCCGGTGGCGCGGCTTGTGAGGACGTCCGGCGAAAGCGATACTGTCCTCGGAGGAACGACTACGGCGATCTTCGGAAAGAACGATTCGACGACTCCGCCGCCGCGCGATTCGGGCGCGACAGGCTCCTCACTAACGGCCCCGACCGTTCTCGGGCCCCAGGCGCGGTTCGTCGGCGAGCTCTTCGGCGACGAGGACATCCTGATCAACGGCCGCTTCGAGGGAAAGATTCGCGTGGACCGAAACGTCACGGTCGGGCCGACGGGCGACGTGGTCGGGGACGTGCTCGGGAAGTCGGTCGTCGTCGCGGGCAAGGTGCAGGGCCAGATCCAGGCGCAGGAGCGAGCCGAGCTGCTCGCCTCGGCCACCGTCCAGGGGAGCGTCCAGGCGCCGAAGGTCATCATTGCCGAGGGGGCGCAACTTCAGGGCAGCGTCGCGATGGCTTCCGTCCTCGACCGGACGCCCGGAACCTCCGAAAAGTCCTCCTGAGGCCGCCCGGCCGGTCCACTTTCGGGCACAGGTAGAATCTCGCTTCCGTGAGTCGAACTTCAACCACACCCCATGTCTCCGGCCGCGGCCTCGCGATGCCGGCATCGCCGATCCGCAAGCTCATGCCCTTAGCCGACGCCGCCCGCCGGCGCGGCGTGCACGTCTACCACCTGAACATCGGCCAGCCGGACCTGGAAACGCCTCCCGAGATACGGGAGCGCCTGAAGAGCCTCAAGGACCGGGTCTTCGCGTACTCGCCTTCCGCGGGCACGCCGGAGTACCTCGAGGCGCTGCGCGGCTATTACGCGCGGCTCAACGTTTCGCTTTCCCTCGAGGAGCTGATCGCGACGGCGGGCGGGAGCGAAGCCATTCTCTTCGCTTTC